>NZ_CP013355.1:2390000-2747500 GCF_001543325.1 Lutibacter profundi | reverse complement strand
TATATTCCCGGCCTATTACCATTATCATTAGGGTCTTTTTCATATAAATAATTACCTGTCCATACATTTCTGACTATTTCTTTAACTGGAACTCCTTTATTTTTTTTTATTCTATACCCTTCTGCAATCATTAAAACATCTTTAAAGGTTAGTATTTTAAGACCTTTATAACTGTTTTTAGCTCTATCAGGATTATTTTGATTAAACTTACTTCCAGCATCTAAACTTCTTAATTCTTTTAAAGTAAACTTTCTAATTTCAGCATTCATCCTTTTGGGAAATACTTCCGAAACATTTGTTGTTCTTTTTAAATTATTATCATGAAAAGCTACTAAGATGCTATCCTTCGTTAATTGAACATCTAACTCTAAATAATCTGCCCCAATATTCCGCGCCCATAAAAAAGCTGGTTCTGTTTCTTCTGGCGCCCAGTATGTACTACCTCTATGAGCGATTACAATATTTTTATTTAAATAATCTCGAACTTTTTTTGCCTGTGTACTAATTTCTGTAATAGTATTCACTTCTTTTTTTTGTATTTCTTTTTTTGATTCATAATTACAACTTGTAAATATTAATGTGAAAATTAACAGCAATCTTATTTTTTTACATATTTTCATTTTTCATTTTTTTTAAGTTGTGATTTTTATTTTCTATTGTCCAAGTAAAACCTATAAATATTATGGAAAGTATGCAGGCTGCAATAAGTAGCCAAAAACTACTTCCCCAACCATAATTATCTATTAAATATCCCATTGCAATATTCGCTGTTAAAGCACCTCCTAAGTACCCAAACAACCCCGTAAATCCTGCGGCTGTTCCTGCTGCATTTTTAGGTACTAAATCTAAAGCTTGAACTCCTATTAACATAACTGGCCCGTAAATTAAGAAACCTATGGCTACAAGTGCAATATTATCAATTAACGGGTTTTCAGGCGGATTTTTCCAATATATTACTACTGAAATTAAAACCAATACCATATAAATTATACTTACCGGAGCCCGTTTACCCTTAAACCATTTATCACTAACAATACCAGCTATAATAGTCCCTGGAATTCCTGCCCATTCATATAAAAAATATGCCCATCCTGACTCTTCTAATGAGAAACTTTTAACTTCTTTTAAATATGTAGGAGCCCAGTCTAGCACACCATACCTAACTAAATAAACAAATACATTTGCAATAGCTATAAACCATAAAAGTCTATTTTTAAAAATATATTTTGCAAAAATTTCTTTTGCAGAAATTGATATATTTTGATTTACACCCTCAATAACTTCAGGGTAATCATTTTTGTGCTCTTCAATTGATGGTAAGCCTACAACTCCTGGCCTATCTCTAAGTGTTACATAAATAATTCCCGCTATAAAAACGGCAATTATACCCGGTAAATAAAATTTTGCGTGCCAATCGTTAAATAGTGCTACACCTAAGATAGCTAATGGACCTATTAATCCGCCTCCAATATTGTGTGCTGTATTCCAAAAAGACATTTTAGTACCTCTTTCCCTAATAGAAAACCACTGTACCATAATTCTTCCACTTGGAGGCCACCCCATTCCTTGAAACCAACCATTAAATAGTAGTAATATAAACATGATAGTTACTGAAGAAGTTGCAAAAGGGAAAACTCCCATGGTTATCATAATAAATCCAGACATTAATAAGCCTATTGGCATAAATTTTCGAGCATCACTTCTATCAGATACATTACCCATTAAAAATTTACTCAAACCATATGCAATTGCAACGCCTGATAAGGCAAATCCTAATTCTAATTTTGAAAACCCTTGCTCTACTAAATCTGGCATAGCCAAAGCAAAGTTTTTACGAACTAAATAGTAGCCTGCATACCCCACAAAAATACCAAAAAATACCCGCAAACGCATTTTTTTATACTTTTCATCAATCTTTTCTTTAGGTATTATTTTTTTATCAGGTGATTGTCTCAAAAGTTTAATCATACGGTTTTTATTTTATGAAATAGCTATTTGCCAACGCTGTATATTTTTCTATTTGTGTATTTTCCCACTCTTTGTTTTTGCCCAATTCATTGGCCATAATTTTAGCAACTATTGGGGACATTCTAATACTTTCTTTAGCATCTAAAAACAAAGCTCTTGTTCTTCTTGCTAAAACATCTTCAACCGTTCTAGCCATTTCATTTTTACAAGCCCAAACAACTTGTGCTTTTTTTATTTGTAAAATTTCACTTACCCATTCATCTAACGTTGGGTTCGATAAAATTAATTCTTTAATATAAATTATATCTGAACCATAAAAGTAAAGTAAATCTTTAAAATCTGTCTTCTCTTTATATCCATACAAATGTAAAGAAGATGTTATCGAGTTTTTTTTTGGTAATTTTTTAATAAATTCCATTTTATTAATAACGTCTTGCCCCATTTGACGGTATGTTGTCCATTTACCTCCAATTATAGTAATTAAATCTGATTGAGATTTATAAATTTTATGACCTCTAGAAATTTCTTTTGTTTTCTTTCCTTTCTTTTTTGGGATAGCCAAAGGCCTAAGACCCGCAAAAACACTTTTTATATCTTTTCGCGTTGGATTCTTAGTTAAATATCTTCCAGCTGTTTCTAAAATAAAATTAATTTCTTCATCTGTAGCTTTAGGCTCAATTACCGAAACTTCTTTTAATACATCTGTTGTTCCTAAAATAACTTTATTATGCCAAGGCACAGCAAATAAAACTCTTCCATCTTTTGTTTTGGGTATCATTAAACCATAATTATTTGGTAAAAATTCTTTATTCAGAATTAAGTGTACACCTTGACTAGGTTTTACAATATCTTTAGCTTTTGGGTTGTCTTTTTGTAAAATTTCATCAACAAAAATACCTGTTGCGTTAATTACTGTTTTTGCTTTGATTTTATACTCAATTTTTGTTTCAAAATCTTGAGCTTTAACGCCACTAATAATACCTTTTTCTTTCAAAAACCCACAAACTTTCACATAGTTTATAGCTGTACCTCCCTTTTGAATTATTGTTTGAGCCATATTCAATCCCAACCTTGAATCGTCAAACTGTCCATCATGATACAATACACTTCCTCTTAAATTCTTTTTGATTAACGTTGGGATTTTAGCCAATGTTTTTGCCTTTGATTGTGGTTTTGACTTTCCAAAAGTTAGTTTTCCAGCTAACAAATCGTATAAAATTAACCCAATAGTATAAAATGGTATTCCCCACCAAGTGTACGAAGGAATTAAAAAGGCAAGATTAGACACTAAGTGTGGCGCATTTTTTTGCAGTAATCCTCTTTCTTTTAAAGATTCAAGCACTAAAGAAATATTCCCTTGAGCTAAATATCGAACTCCTCCATGAACCAATTTCGTACTTCTACTTGAAGTACCCTTTGTAAAATCATATTGTTCTAAAAGCAATGTTTTATATCCTCTTGTAACAGCTTCAATTGCTATTCCTAAACCCGAAGCGCCTCCACCAATAACAATAACATCCCAAATTACCTCTCGTTTGTCAATTTTTTCTACTAAATTTTCTCTATTTATCACTACGTTTTTAACTGTTAATATTTTACATTTTTTGTTTTTTTACTTTACATAAAGCTTTTCAAATGTAGTGTGATTTTGAGATATAAAAAATATTATAGTTTTTTTAGTGAAAAAGTTTCTTGAGTATTCTTAAATTAAAATGATTTTATAAATATAAGACTTCAAATACTTAGTAACATATTGCGCATTTAATAGTTTTCTAATATCTTTGCAAATCAATAAAAAAATATGATTAAAATAACGTTACCTGACGGAACAATTAAAGAGTATAAAAAAGGAAGCACTCCAATGGATGTGGCTAAAAGCATTAGTGAAGGATTTGCTAGAAATGTAATTTCAGCCAAGTTTAATGATAAAACCGTTGAAACCTCTACACCTCTTAATGAAGATGGAAGTTTGGTGCTATATACATTTAATGATGTTGAGGGTAAAAAAACTTTTTGGCATTCTTCTGCACATGTACTCGCCCAAGCTATTACATCACTTTATCCAAACGTTAAATTAACCATAGGTCCTGCAATTGAAAATGGCTTTTATTACGATGTTGATTTAGGCGAAAATGTAATTTCAGATAAAGACTTTAAAACTATTGAACAAAAAATGCTTGAATTTGCTCGTGGCAAACATGAGTTTAAAATGCGTGAAGTTTCAAAAGAAGATGCATTGAACCTTTATAAAAGTCAAAACAATCAATATAAAGTTGAATTAATTGAAAACTTAACTGATGGTGAAATTACTTTCTGTGATCATTCAGACTTTACAGATTTATGTCGTGGTGGGCATATACCTAACACCGGCATTATTAAAGCTGTAAAAATAATGAGTGTTGCAGGAGCATATTGGCGAGGCGATGAAAAAAATAATCAATTAACACGTGTTTACGGCATCTCTTTTCCAAAACAAAAAATGCTTACAGAATATTTAGCCTTATTAGAAGAAGCTAAAAAACGAGATCACCGAAAACTTGGAAAAGAATTGGAATTATTTACCTTTTCTGCAAAAGTTGGTCAAGGGCTACCTCTTTGGCTTCCAAAAGGGGCTGCATTAAGAGAGCGATTAGAGAATTTCCTAAAAAAAGCACAAAAAAAAGCTGGATATGAGATGGTGATTACACCTCATATTGGACAAAAAGAGCTGTATGTAACTTCAGGTCACTATGCAAAATATGGAGAAGATAGTTTTCAGCCAATACATACCCCTAAAGAAGGTGAAGAGTTTTTATTAAAACCTATGAACTGTCCACATCATTGTGAAATTTACAATCACAAGCCATATTCATACAAAGAATTACCGAAGCGTTTTGCTGAATTTGGTACGGTTTATAGATATGAACAAAGTGGTGAATTACACGGATTAACACGAGTAAGAGGATTTACGCAAGATGATGCACATATATTTTGTACTCCTGAACAATTAAATGAAGAATTCAAATCTGTTATTGATTTGGTGTTGTATGTATTCAAATCACTCAGTTTTGAAAATTTTACTACACAAGTTTCTCTTAGAGACAAAGAAAATAGTGATAAATACATAGGTAGTGACGAGAATTGGCAAAAGGCAGAAAATGCCATTTTAAATGCTGTAAAAGAAAAAGGCCTAGATTATATTGTTGAATATGGAGAGGCAGCTTTTTACGGTCCTAAATTAGATTTTATGGTAAAAGATGCTTTAGGTAGAAGTTGGCAGTTAGGAACAATTCAAGTTGATTACAATTTACCTGAAAGGTTTGATTTAACTTATAAAGGTGCAGACAATAAATTGCACAGACCTGTAATGATTCACAGAGCACCATTTGGTTCTATGGAACGATTTATAGCTGTATTATTAGAACATACAGCGGGGAAATTTCCGCTTTGGCTAACTCCAGAACAGGTTATTATTTTACCAATTAGCGATAAATATCAAAAATATGCCGAAAAAGTTTTACATTTGTTAGAAAATTCCGAAATTCGCGCCCTTATAGATGATAGAAATGAGAAAACTGGCAGAAAAATTAGAGATGCTGAATTGAATAAGATACCATTTATGTTAATTATTGGTGAAAAGGAAGAAGAAAATGGTACAGTTTCTGTAAGAAAGCAAAGTGAAGGAGACAAAGGAACAATTACAACAAACGAATTTATTTCGTTATTAAATAAAGAAATTAATAGTACATTAGAGCAATTTTAGTTTAATTTAAATTTTAGAGCCATAGCAATTAAAAGAAGATCAGGGGGAAGAAGACCTTGGAGAGTAATCAAAGAAGATCAACATAGAATTAATGAGAAAATTACATATGTTGATGAAGTACGGTTAGTAGGTGATAACGTAGAAGTTGGTGTGTATTCAATTTCTAAAGCTAAATCACTTGCTAGAGAACAAGAACTAGATTTGGTTGAGATATCTCCCAAAGCAAAGCCGCCTGTTTGTAAAATAATAGACTATAAAAAATTTCTTTATGAACAAAAAAAGAGAGAGAAAGCTCAAAAATCTAAGGCTAGTAAAGTAGTTGTTAAAGAAATTAGGTTTGGTCCAAATACTGATGAGCATGATTTTGAATTTAAAAAGAAACATGCTATTAAATTTTTACAAGATGGTGCTAAATTAAAAGCATTTGTGTTTTTTAAAGGTAGATCTATTATTTACAAAGATCAAGGACATATATTACTTTTAAGATTAGCAACTGAACTTGAAGAATATGGAAAAGTAGAGCAAATGCCTAAATTAGAAGGTAAACGTATGATTATGTATTTAGCTCCTAAAAAGAAATAATACTTCGAATACACTTAGTAACCCAATTAAAGGCTTACTTTTGCACCCGAAGAAAAAATATAAAAAATGCGAAAACTGAAATAACATTTAGCATTTAAAAATAATAAGCAAGATAAAAAGTAGAAGAAAGATGCCTAAAATGAAAACAAAATCTAGTGCTAAAAAGCGTTTTAAGCTTACAGGTTCTGGAAAAATTAAAAGAAAGCATGCTTTTAAAAGTCATATTTTGACTAAAAAAAGCAAAAAACGTAAATTAAGGTTAACACATGATGGTTTGGTACACAAATCAGATAGAGCTAACATTTTACAACAGTTAACTTTAAAATAATAAAGTTACAGGGAATTTAATTATTAACCTTGGAGTAGAGCTAATGCAAGTTCAAACATATTATTTGACGCCTACTACAAAAAACAAATGAAATTATGCCAAGATCAGTAAATTCAGTTGCTTCAAGAGCTAAAAGAAAAAAGATATTGAAGCAAGCAAAGGGTTACTTTGGACGTAGAAAAAACGTTTATACAGTAGCAAAAAATGCGGTTGAAAAAGGAATGTTATATTCTTATAGAGATCGAAAAAATAAAAAGAGAACTTTTCGTGCTTTATGGATTCTACGTATTAACGCTGGAGTTCGTCAGTATGGAATGTCTTACTCACAGTTTATGGGAAAAGTTAAAGCTAATAATATTGAATTGAATCGTAAGGTTCTTGCAGATTTAGCTATGAATAACCCAGAAGCTTTTAAGGCAATTGTAGATACCGTAAAATAAAATTTTAATTTCTTGCTTATATATAAAAAATCCCGAACGTTTGTTCGGGATTTTTTAGTTTAAAAATGTTTATTTTACAAAACTTCACCAAGTTCTTTTAATTTAGCTGTATTTTCAGCCAGTTTTAATTCATCAATAATTTTATGAATATCACCATTAATTACGTTTGATAAATCATAGAGGGTTAATCCTATTCTATGTTCCGTAACACGGCCTTGAGGATAATTATAGGTTCTAATTTTTGCAGAACGATCACCACTAGCAACAAGTGAATTTCGCTTTGCTGAATCTGCTGCTAATTTTTTCTCTAATTCTTGTTCATATAAACGAGAACGTAAAACTTTCATTGCTTTATCCTTGTTTTTATGCTGCGATTTTTGATCTTGGCATTGAGCAACTAACCCTGAAGGTATGTGTGTTAACCTAACTGCAGAATAGGTTGTATTAACAGATTGCCCACCAGGTCCTGAAGAACAAAAATAATCTACTCTAATATCACTTGGTTTTAATTCTACGTCAAATTCTTCTGCTTCTGGCAATACCATAACGGTTGCTGCTGAAGTATGCACACGGCCTTGTGTTTCAGTTTGAGGAACACGCTGTACACGATGTACTCCTGATTCAAATTTCATGTCTCCATAAACATCGGTACCTGTTACGCTAAAAATAATTTCTTTAAATCCGCCTGAAGTTCCTTCACTCAAATCTTCTATTTCCGTTTTCCAACCTTTGTCTGAACAATATTTTGTATACATTCTATACAAATCTCCAGCAAAAATACTCGCTTCATCACCTCCTGTGCCTGCCCTAATTTCAACAATCACATTTTTAGAGTCTTCAGGGTCTTTTGGTATTAACATAAATTTAATTTGATCTTCTAATTTTGGTAAACGACTAGTTGCCTCCTCTAACTCCATTTTGGCCATTTCAGTCATTTCTTCATCAGTCCCATCTGCAATAATTTCTTTGGCTTCTTCAATATTATTCAACAAGGAAATATACTCATCTCCTACTTTCATTACCGCACTTAAATCTTTATACTCCTTATTAATTTTTATATATCTCTTTTGATCTGAAATAATATCGGGTTGAATTATTAAATCCGAAACTTCATCAAATCGTTGCTTTATAATTCTTAATTTATCTAACATTTATTTTTTTAATTGGATTGCAAATTTACAATATTTTCTTATAACTTTCTTATTAAGAATTACACCTCCTCTTAAACAACTGGTAATCAACCATAAAAATATTCAATTGATTTTATTTATATTTTTTAAAATTTTTATGGTAGGGTTTTTTAATAGTTAATTGTTTAACAGTTGTATAATCCTTTAATTCAAATCAATAACAACCAAAAAATGAATAAATCACCCCTAAAAACTATTAGAACCCTTTTAATAATTGTAATTATCTCTTCTAGTTTTACTTCAAATTCTTACTCTCAAGACCTTACAAATAATTTAAAACTATGGTCAGGAATAAGTGTAACCTACAAAGTAAATGAAAAGTTAAAAATCAAATTAAGTGAACTTTTAGCATACAACGCTTCACCTAGTAATTACAGTTTTTCACAAACAAAAATAGCACTATCTTATAAATTAAAGAGAAGAACCTATATAGGTGGTGGTTATGTGAAAGGGCTTTTTAACGATTCAAATTCATTAAGAAGACAAGGAGCTACTGACAGTTGGTTTAACAAATTAACAGTAGACAGAATTTATGGTAATTTTTCCTACAAACACAATATTGTAAAACGTCTAACATTGAAACATAAAATTGAATTTCAATATTTCTATACAGATTTAGATAAATATAAAACAAGAACAATCTATTCAGCTAGAATAGGATATAATGTGAGAAAATCTAGCCTTTCACCATATATTGAAGGACAGTTTTTTAATTATAGTGGAGGTGTAATCTCCTCTGGAATTAAAAGGTCTCGGCTTAAAACCGGCCTAAGTTTCAAGCCTATTTCAGCTTCTAGAATGAGAGTTTCTCTCTACTATATTTCACAAAATGAATTTAACACCGAAGAACTTTCTGATAATGATTATTCAGTGTTAGGATTAAGCCTCTCTTTTAAAATTAATTAACTTCTAAGTATCTCAATAATTATGAAACTACATAAAATTAATTCAAATAAAATTAAAAAAACTATTATTTGTAAAAACGTAACTAGTTCTATTATAAATAAGGAGATTAAAAAAACTTATATGCCTAAAGCAGGTGATGTGGCTATTTTTAAAGTAAAAGAAATAGGAAAGCACACTCGAATTCAATCTACAACAGGTAACAATAAGTATATTTTGCCTGGAGATTTAATTATGGCAGCTTTTGGAAATAGATATGCCACTGAGCAAATGGAAGGTTTTATACCCAATTGTTATCATAATACATATCATATTTTAGGACAAGGAGGAGCTATAGGAATATTAAAAAATATGCATGCTAAATTTGAATTGGTTGGGCCTACTTCACTAAGTTTAGTTGGCTACATTGTTAATGAAAATGGTAGTGTAATTAATACTAAATACTTAAATAACGCAACTACAACTTACAAGTCTATTCCATTAAATAAACATCACAAAGTTATATTATCATTAGGCACAAGTATGGATAGCGGTAAAACCTCTTCCGCCGCATTTTTAGCTAGAGGTTTAAAACTAGCGCGTAAAAAAATTGCATTTATCAAATTAACAGGAACTGTTTACACCAAAGATAAAAACATGGTTAGAGATTACGGTGCAAATATTTCTTTAGATTTTTCTTATTTTGGATTTCCTTCCACCTATATGTGCTCTACAGAGGAAATTATAAGTTTATACAAACATTTAATTGAACAAGTAAGGCCTCACAATCCTGAATATATTATTGTTGAAATTGCAGACGGATTATTACAAAGAGAAACTCATGCGCTAATTAATAATAAAGAGTTTATGAGTAAAATATCAGGTGCTTTATTTTCATCACTAGATAGTATGAGTGCTATTGCTGGAGCAAATATGCTTACAGAGTTAGGTTGTAACATAATAGGAGTAACAGGTCTTTTCACTGTAAGCCCTTTATTAATAAATGAAGTAAAAGAAAAATCTAATTATACTGTTTTAACCAAAGAAAATTTGACATCGAGAGAAATAATTAATACATTAGAACAAAACGTAAAATATTTAAAGTTTGAAAACAAAATGGCAGTTAATAGCTGAATTTATAAAAAGTAATAAATCCCTTGTAATTATAGCATTTACAAGTGGTTTATGCTATAATATTATACTATTATTAATTCCTATTAGTCTAGGGCGTTTTTATGAATTTAACTTTGGGTTCTCGTCAAAACGTTTAAAATTATTAGAATCAATGCCATTTATAAATACTGAAAGTTTTAATAATTTTTTATTATTCTTTATTGGTCTTGTTTTAATTCGTTTTGTTTTTGAATTTGTTAATAGGTATGTAATTTCTATTATTGGAGAACGTTTTACTAAAAGTCTTAGAGAGCAACTTTTTGAACATCAACTTCATATAGATACGCCTATCTACGATCAAAAAGGAATTGGAAAATATTTACTAAGATATAGTGGCGATTTAAAAAGTATCCAAAACTATATAACTAATGGTTTATTTAAGTTTACACAAGACCTTATTTTAATAATAATTCTTGTTGTAACAATTTCTTATATCAATTTCTATTTTGGTTTAATTGTTGCAATTTCTATAGGTATTTCTATACTCATGTTGTTTTTCATAAATAACATTCTTTACAATATATCTGTAAGCCGAAGAAATCAACGATCAGCAATGTTAACTTTTGTAAATACCCGATTACGAGCAATACAGTCTATAAAAGCATTTAATAAATACACTCCTGAAAAAAATAAATATATTAAACGTTCAGAAAACATATACACTATTGGTAAAAAATATCAACAAACCATAAGCGCAATTCAATCCATTATTCCAGCAATAACATACTTAATGTTAGCTTTATTAATGTGGTATGTATATTATTTGAAAACCAATGAAGGTGCTATTTTTAATGGGTCTTCTTTATTAATTTTAATTTTATTAATTATATCATTTCTTCCTATTTTAAGACGTACGCTAAGAGTTAGCATTACTTGGAAGTTAGGAAATATTTCATTTGAAAAACTACTAAACATATTTTCATTAGACGCCGAAAATAGCATCTCTTTTAAAAAAATAAACCTTGCTGAAAAAAAAATATGTTTTAAAAATGTTTCTTTTAGCTACCCAAATTCAAATAATCAGGTTTTTGATAAGCTAGATATTACATTATACCCTAAAAAACTTACACTTATAATAGGTGAATCAGGAACTGGTAAAAATACATTTATTAAACTATTGCTAAAAATTTATAAACCTACAAAAGGGGTAATAAATTACGGAGAATATACTTCTAATGAATTATCGGAAAAAACTATCCGTAAAAATATAACTGTGATTTCTGATGAATTTTCCTTATATGGAAGAACAGTTTATGAAGCTATTTCGTATAATAAATCAAAAGAAAGGAAAATTAAGGTTCGTGAAATTTTAGAAAATATACAGCAATTTGAAACTAACAATAACAAACTAGAGTTACAAGATTCAATAGGTGATTTAGGAAGCAAACTTACAAGTGGGCAAAAAAAGTTATTAATGTATTGTAGAGCTCTTTTAACCAACAAACCAATACTTATTATTGACCGCCCTTTTGAAGGTTTAAATCTTAAAACTGCAAGTCATTTACAAACAATTTTAAACACTTTAAAACTAGAAAAAACAATTATTATTTTAGATAATGATATTCCTAAAGAGCTGAAAATTGATTACACCTACACAATAATAAATAATACTTTAATTAAAGGTTATACTCGTTAATATTTAAATGTACCAAACTCACTTTTTATAGTTAGTTTTTTAGTTTCTGAAGCTGCTACCCTTCCAATAATTTGTGCATCAACATTGAAATTTTTTGAAATACTAATAATGTCATTTGCAATTTCAGAAGGTACATATAATTCCATTCTATGCCCACAATTAAACACTTGATACATTTCTTCCCAATCGGTTTTACTTTGCTCTTGAATTAATTTAAACAAAGGTGGTATGGCAAACATATTATCTTTAATAATATGTAAATTATCTATAAAATGAAGTATTTTTGTTTGTGCTCCTCCACTACAATGCACCATTCCGTGAATTTCTTTTGCTGTAAACTTTTTAAGAATTTCTTTAATAATTGGCGCATACGTTCTTGTTGGTGACAATACTAATTTACCTGCGTTTATAGGTAAATTTTCAACTTTATCCATTAGTTTTACATTTCCTGAATACACTAAATCTTCTGGCACAGCAGCATCAAAACTTTCTGGGTATTTATCTACCAAATATTTATGAAACACGTCATGACGTGCAGATGTTAATCCGTTGGAGCCCATACCTCCGTTATATTCATTTTCGTAAGTTGCCTGTCCGAAAGAAGCCAAACCTACAATAACATCACCTACTTCAATATTAGCGTTATCAATAACATCTACTCTTTTCATTCGAGCAGTTACTGTAGAATCTACAATAATAGTTCTTACCAAATCTCCTACATCGGCAGTTTCACCACCTGTTGAATGAATTTCTACTCCAAACTTTTTTAAATCTTGTAATAATTCTTCGGTACCATTTATAATTTCAGAAATTACTTCACCCGGTATTAAATTTTTATTACGACCAATTGTAGATGACAGCATAATATTAGTAGTAGCTCCAACACAAATTAAATCATCAATATTCATAATTAAAGCATCTTGGGCTATACCTTTCCAAACCGAAATATCTCCTGTCTCTTTCCAGTACACATAAGCTAAAGATGATTTTGTTCCTGCTCCATCGGCATGCATTATCAAACAATAATCTTTATCATTAGTTAAATAGTCTGGTACAATTTTACAAAATGCCTTCGAAAATAATCCTTTATCCACATTTTTAATTGCATTATGTACATCTTCTTTAGAAGCTGAAACACCTCTTAAACTATACCTCTTACTTATTTCTGAACTCATTTCAAACTTTGGTTATGTTCTTTATGCAAAAGTAGATTTTCTTTTTCATATAGTGAAACATAAAAAGGAAGCTGTCTAAAAAGTGTTATTTACGCCAACCTGAACTTGATTCAGGTTCCCATAATAATTGATAATCAACTTGATGGGATTCTGAAATAAATTCAGAATGACGAATTTATTATCTTTCAGACAGTCTATTTTCTTATATTGTAAACATTTTATTATTCCCAATCTGGCATAAAAGCATTTGTAAAAAGTTGCGTTCTATTACTTCCGTCACTAATATCCATTCTAAAAATATTTTTAACTGAAATACCATCATTTGAAGTATTCACAAAAATAACCTGAGCCTCATCTGGAGATATTCTTGGATCTAAATCATTGGTTCCTGAAACAATATTAGAGGCTGATATATCTGTAGCAACCGAAGTAGCAAAATCATAAACAAAAATATGTGTTTCTAATTGTCTGTTATTTGCATTTTCATATCCTGAAACATCGTAGGTATACACTAACAAATTATTATCTATAGATAAATTTAAACCACCAGCTGCTCCTGTTACTCCAGAAAGTACTGTTGTTACTATACTTCCATTCATATCAATTGTATAAATAGAAACTTCATATCCTACAATATTGTTTGTTTTAAGGGCAATTATACTTTCATCATTGCTCCAATCAATTTCTGTAATGTAACTTCCGTCAAAAGTTTGATATATTTGTTCCAAACCACTACCATCTTTATTAATTACATATAGCTTATCAAAATGAGAATACAATAGCCTATCTCCGTTAGATGACCAAGAGTAATCAATCTCATTCATATCAACTCCTGCAATAGGTACTGCTGAAGTAACTTGAAATACATTTGAACCATTTTGATTCATTGTAAATAAGTGTGTTTCATTATCTGATGTTCTTAAAAAGGCAATTAAATTGGAAGCTTGATTTTTTCTAGGTCTCCAACTATTTACATCTTCGGTTGTTAATTGAACCACATTTTCTACTGATGTTTCAGCCTCATTATATCCAGCTGAAAATATTATATTGTTATTATTTCCTGCCTTTTGCACATAAAAATACCTGTTTTGAGGATCGGCTTTTGTTGTAAAAGAACTAATAGTACTTAATACTTCTGCATTAATACTGTCATTGGCTGCAATTTGCCAAAAATATTTTACACCATACTTTAAATCTGATATTACATACGTTGTATCAATAATATCTTCAATTTTCACAATATTATTATCAAAATCGTTTTGTAATTCTAATCTGTAGGTAATTGTATCTTCATCTGGGTCTGTTGAAGACCAAGCCAATTCAATTGAAAGCTCTTGATTTTCACTACCATCAATTGGGGTAATAAGTTCTGGCGTAGATGGTGGTCTATTCAATGCTGTATCATCATCCATTTCAAAAATAACATTTACTTCTAAATCTGTGGTAACTGTAGCAGGCTGGAAATTAGTTAAATAACTTTCTTTCGTTGCACTTACAGAATAATCTCCTGCTTCTACATCCTCCATCCTAAAATAACCGTCAGCATCTGAAAATACGGTATTATTAGATGGGCTTAAAGATACTTTTGCATTCTCAATAGGATTAAAACTACTTGACTCTACAACCCTACCAGTAATTGTTCCTACACCAACTAAATCAACGGTATCTTCACTACAATTTATGAATAAACCTAGTGTTAGTATAATTATAATATTAAATACTTTTTTCATTTTTATTTTTTTTATTATTCAAAAATTACTGACTTTACCTTTTTGTATGGTTTTCCTAAATAGAAATTTAAACCAACACCTATTCTCCAATAATAATCATCTCTTTTACCCTGAACAAAACCATCTAGTTCATCACTAAGTAAAAGGTTTTGCTCTCCAAAAATTTTAATCCCAAAATTGTTTACCGGTAAATATTCTACTCCTACTCCATACTGAAACTTTACAAATAAATTTGAAAAATTTACATCTGAAATTGTACCAATACCCCCGTAAACAAAAGGAGATACATTGTCGTATGGTAAAAGATTATATTCTAAATTTACATCAAATGAAACAAAATCATCTTTAAAAGCTTGTTCATTTTCTAACTGAAAATAACCTGCACCAATATTTAAATTTAATGAAGGTTTATTTAAGTAAAATTTATAAGCTAAATTAGCTCCTAAATGAGATTTTGAATTTGAATAATCTCCTGCTATTTGATTGGAAGTAGTTGATAAACTCACAGCTTCTTTACCTCTTCTATCTTCTAATTTTCTATCTAACAGTACTGTTGAAGCTGCCGCTTCTTTTTCTTTTAAATATTTTTCTTTAATTAAATTAACTATGGGTTCTCCTCCTTTTGGAGTCCATAAACCATCAATAATTCCTTCTATAATTAATGTTTCAACTGCCTTATCTATTGCCTCTTTAACCGCCAATTGTGCTGGTTCATTTTTAGTAACTCCTGTTTCGGCTTCCAACAACCTTCTTAAATTAACATACCTAAATAAGTTAGCAGATATGCCTTGTGATAATATTGTTTTGGAAACATATACATTTTTTAAAATTCTTCCACTAGAGGTAGAAACAGCTCTTAAATAAATTGTTATTCTATCTTCTCTATATTGAGTAGATCCTCCTGCACCAAAGTATCTTGCTCCTGATCCACCTGTTATTATATTTGTATCATAAGAGATTACACCTCCTTCAAGTATAATCCCTGCAAATAACAATGGAGGAATTGATGTTATTTGCTTATCCTTACTATTTTTGGCATATTCTTTTCGAGTGGCGCGAATTATTTGGCGTTCATTTAATAAATTCCCTATATTTTCACGTTCAATTGGGTTAAACCATTTAGACTCTTCTAATGATTTTAACAAAATAGAAGTTCCTCCTTGAGTTACAGCCGTACTAAAAGTAGATCCATTTTCAACCTGTTTGTATTGCCCTGTTTGATCTCTAAACTTATAAACCCCAACTACGGTTTCTTTTACGGGTAATATTCCTGTTAAAATACTTTCACTTGAAGTATTTTCACCAATTCTAGCTTTGCCTGTATCAAATGGTTGATTAAAAAATGCGCCACAACTTGTAAGTGATAACAGTATTAAAAAAATAGCACCTTGGTATATCTTTCTCATAAATACGGGGATTTCTAAATATTAATTAGGTATTGTAATTTGTGTTTGTTCTCCTGTGGAGGTATCTAAAATATTTATCAATAATCCTCCTGATGTTGGTGAAACATCAACCACTAAACTACCAAAAACAAAAGTTCCAACTGTTAATGTTTGATCTCCAAATTGTTGTTGAAATAAATCTTGTGAAATAGAATTTAATAACTGCCTGTTTAAACTTTCAGTAAAATTTTCCAAATCTGTTGGCTGACTGAAATTAAAACCATTATCCTCCTCAAAATCATTTTGAGCATTTGCCGCAGCTAATAATTGCTGATAATTAAAGGTATCTCCTCCAAAAAAAGGATTTATTGGCTTGTAAACCAAATTTTGTGAAAATAAAAAACAAGGGACTAAAAAAATAATAACTGTGAAAATTTTTTGAAGCTTTTTCATATTCTAAATGTATTAAAAAATAATTATATTCTTCTATCTTTATATAATAATTTTCGTTGTTTATCAAATGTTTTTAAGCGTTGTAATGCAGATTTTACATACCCTTTAAGGTATTCCTCATCAGGCTTTGAGTAAAATTCAATAATTTTTGTATCGTCTACTTGTAATGTTATTATACTACTTCTCCCAAAAGAAGGCCTTTCTTTAATTGTGATAATAAAAGGGTATTGGTTTCCTGAAACTAAATAAGCTTGGTAAAAGTAATCTAGAAAATCTTTTCCTAATTTTGTAATTGCATTGTCTATAACAATACCTTTAATTTCAAAGTCATCCTCTTCTATTACTTTTTTATCGCCACTTTCAGCGGCAACAATTACAACAGAATCTTTTGAAATAAGATTTCCAGATTTTCTGATATAAAAATATACTTTACATTCCTCTTTTTCCTGTATGTTAATTTTTAATGTAGTTAAAACTTTTTGCTCATTTGATTCTAAAGAAAAAACACCAGATTGTGTGTTTTTAGAGAAATTACCTCCTTCTCCTTTTTTTAACGAAAATAACAAATAAGAATACTCATCTTTAAACGTCTCATCATTATTTTGAGCAATGGCTTTAATATCAATTAAGTTATCTGCAACTTTTGATACTATTTTTGCCGTAATAACTTCTTGAGAAGTACAATAGAAGGTAGTACTAATAAATAAAAGAAATAGGACTAATTTGTTGTGGGAAGATTTCAAAACATCGATACATTTTAATAATTACGGATAATTATCGTTTTAGCATTAGACTTTTGTACAATTTTTAAATTTTTTATAATTGAATTCTCTCCATAAATTTGAAGAAAATTAGCATTTCCTAGTTGCGTAATATCAAAATTAGAAGGCGTGTTGTTGTAATAATTGATAAAGGTGTAGTTATTTTGGTTCCCAATTTGATTTACCAATTGAGAATCTGTTACATCAGCTTTAATATCTATTTGATTGTAATTTCCTATTTGGTTTAACTTTATAGAACTATTTTGAGCAGATAATTCCGCTTCACTATATATTTTATTCTCTAAAATTAATGAAGGATTGTTGTTTAGTTGTATTTGAGTAAGTATGTAATTTCGCTCATTCAAATTTGAAGACACTTCTTGAGCAACACTTTTTGAATAACAAAAACTTATTATTATGTAAAAAACAACTGTTATGTAGCTATACTTTTTCATCTCATCTCAAATTTAATAAAAAAGGGGGAATTATCCCCCTTTTTTGTTATTTATTTTATTTTAAAAATTATAAAATAATAGTATCTAAAATGGAGTACCTGTTGTTCCTACTTGGGTTACACAAGATAAATTTCCATTTCCCATTTGATTCACATTACTGGTATTACTAGCCGTAATAGCATTTTGATCTACAAATGATTGATTATTATCGCCAATCTGAGAAACAATACTCATATTACTAAAACCTCCAATAGCATTTTGATCTACACATGAATAATTATCATAACCATCTTGAAATACATCACTATCGTTCCAACTACCAATACCTTCAGCATTTTGATTTACAGCAGAATAATTCCCTGCTCCACTTTGCATAACATTTGATTCATTAGAAGCGCCACTTGAAGCATATTGGCCAACACCAGATGTATTTCCTCCTCCGAATTGATAAACAGAACTTGTATTAGAAGATCTTCTAACTGCATATTGGTCTACCACAGACATATTGTGACTACCTTCTTGCCAAACATCACTATTATTTCTCCCTGCTATAGCAACTTGATTTACTTTTGAAACATTATCGTGACCATAAAGAAACCAATTCTGAACAACACTACTAACATTACTACCAAACCTCCTAGCATATTGGTTTACAAACGAACTATTATTTTCACCTGTTTGCCATACAAAAGAATCATTATATGCTCCTCTTCCTGTAGCATCTTGATAAACACATGATAAATTCCAAGCACCCCATTGGTCTACATACGAGTTGTTCCAAGAAGAACCACCTGCATCAGACATTTGATCTTCACTAGAAGTATTTTGAAAACCTTCTTGAATAGCTACAGCATTATTATCACTACCTCTCTGCATTTGTTTTGCTTGGTTTTCTGTACCAAATTGCCAAATATAAGCAGTACTACCATTTGCACCATTTGCACCTGAACTTTGATCTTGTTCAGCGTAATTTGCTATACCTTCTTGATCTACATGCGCCATATTATTATCATAACGTTGTTTTTGGAATGAAGTGTTTTCTTCTCCGTATTGATGAGCAAAAGCATCATTATACTCAGCCCAACCTACACCAACATCTTGTTTTGCATAATTTTTAAAACCTTCTTGGTAAACTTCACCATAATTGTAGTTACCTTCTTGTTTAATATCTGAATGGTTTTTAACACCATATTGATCCACATAAGCTTCGTTTCCAACACCTCCATACATATTCATTTGCCCATCTTGTTTAACAGTAGAAAAGTTACCGTCACCATATTGGTCAACTATTGCTGTGTTGCCTACACCATCTTGGTCTACTAAACTTGTGTTAATATCAGCACCACGTGGTCCTGAAACAAGTTGATCTATTGAACAATCTAAACAATCTACTTGCGGTATAGAGCAATCGTCACAATCGACACGATTACCATTAGTTTGACCGAACGTCATACTCGCAGCAAATAAGAAAGCTGCACCTAATAAAATTTGTTTTTTCATAATAATAAAATTTAAACATTAGTAATTAATTAGTTTTTATTATAAATTTATAGGGGAAATAAACTTCATCTATGCGTATACACTAGCATACAAAAACTTAAAAAGTTTTATAAACTTACAATGTTGGGGAAAAAATTGAGGTTTAAACTGTGGGGTAATTAATTGCAATTTTTATAAAATTATAAACCATTCGTTTATTATTTCACAGGTCTAAATTAGCTTTTATTTCTTGTGTATAAAAATTTCACTTCTAAAAATATGCAAATTGTACGTTTTCTTTAACAAACAGTAATTTATGCAACAAATATTACACAAGTTATACAAACCAGCGTAAAAAAGCTGTGCAAATACTTGTTTTAAAGCGTTTTAACAAAATGTATGTTGTAATATATTAATAAGTGTTAAGTGATTTTACAAGAACAAATACACCTTCAATTTTATAAAATATGAGTCTAAAATAAAAAAGGAGAGGCTTTCACCCCTCCTTATCATTACTAATATTTAAATATTATTATTTTTAATACTATTTAAATACGTTTGTTACTACTAAAATGATGTGCCAGTTATACCAACTTGAGTTACACAAGAAAGGTTTGCATTACCTACTTGATTCACATCACTGGTATTACTAGCAGAAATTGCATCTTGATCTACAAATGAACGATTACCAGTACCCCATTGATAAACATTGCTTATATTGAAACCATCTATTGCATTTTGATCTACACATGAATAATTATTGTAACCCTCTTGATATACATGACTTTCATTCCAGCTATTACCATCTGCATATTGAGTAACACCTGACATATTTTCAGTTCCAAATTGAGTAACACCACTTAAATTAGCCCCATAAAGTGCTTCTTGATCTACAACAGACTCGTTTAAATCACCATTTGCTTGCCAAACAATGCTATAATTTTCTCCATCTTCTGCAACTTGATTTACTTCTGAAACATTCATGTTTCCACCGAACAGAAACCCTTGTCCAACCAAACTGAAATTGACACCTCCATCTGCAAATTGATTTACATTCGAATCATTAGATTCTCCCCATTGCCCTACACCAGAAAAATTGTAACCAGAACCCGTAGCTTCTTGATATACACATGATAAATTCCAAGCGCCATATTGATATGTCCAAGAGTCATTTGAAGACAAACCTCCTGCATCAGATACTTGGTTTTCGTTTGAAGTATTAAATCTTCCCATTTGGAAAGAAAAAGCAAAATTATAACTACCTCTTTGGGTTTGTTTTGCTTCATTTTTTTTACCAAACTGGTGTATCCAAGCTGTACTACCCCAAACAATATTTGCTTCTGAGCTTTGATCTTGTTCTGCATAGTTTTCTTTTCCTCTTTGTACAACACCTGCTTCATTGTTATCATAACGTTGTTTTTGGAAAGAAGTGTTTCCTTTTCCTCTTTGGTTTGCCAAAGCAAAGTTATACTCAGCCCAACCTACACCAACGTCTTGTTTTGCATAATTTTTAAAACCTTTTTGATTTACTATACCATAATTGTAGTTACCTTCTTGTTTAATATCTGAATGGTTTTTAACCCCATATTGATTCACATAAGCTTCGTTTCCAACACCACCATACATATTCATTTGCCCATCTTGTTTAATAGTTGAATAGTTTCCATCTCCATATTGGTCAACTATTGCTACGTTATCTACACCATCTTGGTCTACCAAGTTTGTGTTAATCACAGCACCACGTGGCCCTGATTCAATTTGTTCAAATGAACAATCCAAACATTCTAATTGAGGTATTGTACAATCTGTACAATTATTTCTATTACCTTGAGCGAATGTCATACTTGCAGCAACTAAAAATGCTACACTAATTACTAATTTTTTCATAATACTAATTTTAAGTTAAACTAAATTTCATTTTTTGTAAACATATAGAGGAATTGAACTATATTTAAGACGTAATAAACAACCTAAACTAATTCTATAAGTTTACTAGTGGGGTGAAACTAAATAATTGAGGTTTAAACGTGGAGTTTTTTAATCTTGGGGATTCTGAAACTATAAATATGAATACTATATATTTATAATTTCTCCCACTAAATTAATTATCATTTTAGTATTTTCAAAGGATAAGTAACTGTTTTTACGTAATTTAAAATTATTCTATACAGATACTTTTGTTACATAATCTACTGTTTTAATAGGGTAATAACATGTATCAAGTAATAATTGGATCATTTTAATAAACAAATGGAAATAATCTCTTTCAAAATCATTCTATTGTAAGCTTTATATTTTAATATTTCACAAGCTCTTATTTATAAAATGATAACTCTGTTTATGTTATAAATTGTATTTTTTTGATTAAAAACAAGTATGTTACCATCAAAAAAAAACTGCAAAAGAGCAGTTTTTTTTTGGAAATAGAAAAGTTGTTGTTTATCTCGAAAACAATAACTCTCTATATTTTGTTAATGGCCATAATGAATCATCCACCATCAATTCTAATTTATCACAATGATATCTTATTTCGTCGAAATATGGTTTCACCTTAAAACAATATGCCTCAGCTTTTACTTCTACATCATCAATTTTATTCGCTTTTTTACGAACATTTATCATTTTATCAATTTTAGTATGGATAGCTTCAATATGCCCAGAAATTTGTTTAATTAATTGTATTTGTTCTCCTGCATGTTTTTCAAAGTCATTTCCAAAAATATCTTTTAAACCTGTTACATTTTTAATTAACAAGTTTTGATAACGAATTGCTGTTGGTACCACATGATTGCCTGCAATATCACCTAAAACACGTGCTTCAATTTGAATGCGCATCACATACTCTTCCATTTCAATCTCATACCTAGCTGTTGTTTCTATCTTACTCATCACATTCATTTCTTCAAATAATGCAATTGATTTTGCAGAAATTTTTGCTTTAAGTGCTTCAGGTGTTGTTTTATTATTACTTAATCCTCTTTTTTTAGCCTCTATTTCCCATGCTGAACCATACCCATTGCCTTCAAACAATATTTTTTTAGAAGCTTTTATATATTCTCTCAACACATTAAAAATTGCTTCATCTTTCTTTAAATCTTTTGCCTCAATTAATGCATCAACCTCAATTTTAAATTCTTTTAACTGTTTCGCAACTATGGTATTTAAAACTTTCATTGGCTTTGCACAATTTGCAGTAGAACCCACAGCTCTAAATTCAAATTTATTACCTGTAAATGCAAAAGGAGACGTTCTATTTCTATCTGTATTATCTAATAAAACATCTGGTATTTTTCCAACAACATTTAATTTTAAATCCGTTTTTTCTTGAGGCGAAAGCTTGCCGTTGGTTACACCTTCTAATTCAGACAATACTTTGGTTAATTGCGCTCCAATAAATACTGAAATTATTGCAGGTGGTGCTTCATTTGCTCCTAATCTATGATCGTTACTTGCCGATGCAATAACAGCTCTTAATAATTCTTCATTATCATTAACAGCCTTAATGGTATTTATAAAAAATGTAAGGAATTGAAGATTACTCATAGGTGTTTTTCCTGGGCTGAGTAAATTAACTCCCGTATTGGTAGATAACGACCAGTTATTGTGTTTTCCTGAACCATTTATTCCTGCGAAAGGTTTTTCATGCAGTAACACCTTAAGATGATGACGAGAGGCTACTTTCCCCATTAAATCCATTAACAATGAGTTATGGTCAACAGCTAAATTTGATTCTTCGTAAATAGGAGCTAATTCAAATTGATTTGGAGCGACTTCATTATGACGCGTTTTTACAGGAATCCCTAACAACATGCATTCTGTTTCTAAATCGCGCATAAAATTTAAAGCTCTACTTGGTATTGAGCCAAAATAGTGATCGTCTAATTGTTGTCCTTTGGCAGGAGAATGCCCTAACAAAGTTCTACCTGTTAATGTAATATCAGGTCTACTATCTGCCAACGCTTTGTCTATTAAAAAATATTCTTGTTCCCATCCAAGTGACGAAGTCACTTTTTTTACATTTTTATCAAAATATTTACAAACTGCAGTAGCTGCATTATCAACAGCTTGAAGTGCTCTTAGCAAAGGTGTTTTATGATCTAAAGCTTCACCTGTATAGGCAACAAATATTGTTGGAATACTTAAAGTAGTACCATAAATAAATGCTGGTGATGTTGGATCCCAAGCAGTATAACCACGAGCTTCAAAGGTATTTCTTATCCCTCCATTTGGAAAACTTGACGCATCTGGTTCTTGTTGTACCAATTGACTACCTCCAAATTTTTCAATTGCCATTCCTCCTCCAATGGTCTCAAAAAAGGCATCATGTTTTTCGGCTGTTGCACCTGTTAACGGTTGAAACCAATGCGTATAGTGTGTAACACCTTTTGACAAGGCCCATTCTTTCATTGCTGAAGAAACTTGATCTGCAATTTTACGGTCAATTTTTGTACCGTGATCTATTGCATTCATAACACCATTAAAGGCATCTTTAGTTAAATATTGGCGCATAGTACTTTCGTTAAATACGTTTTCACCAAATAAATCTGATCTTCTTGTAGCTTCAATAACTTTAACAGGTTTTCTGTTTAAAGTAACAGCCAATGCTTGAAATCTAATTTTAGACATTTTAAGTAATTTATAATTAATACACTATTTAAACAGTGCAAAGCTAACTTAAAATTAGATTAAAAAAAAATTACCCCATAAAATTAAGGGTCTATATCCTAAAATTTACATATTTTACTAATTACACCCCTATTAATTTAAATAAATTTTATTTATTAGCTTAAAATTAAAAATATTTAAATTAAAAAAACATTTTATACATAAACAAAAGGTATAAAAGAAGTAAAATTACCCCTTCTTTCCACGTTAATTTCATTTTAACAGGTGCAAAAACTAGTGGGAGTATTAAAAATGAAATTCCTAACATCCAAAATATATCACTAGATAACAGCCCTTGATCTGTTATTGTAATTGGTGTTATTATAGATGTTATTCCTAAAACTGCCAAAATATTAAAAACATTAGAACCTATTAAATTTCCTAATGATATGGCTTTTTCTTTCTTCAATACAGCTATTACTGAGGCAGCTAACTCTGGGATACTCGTTCCTATTGAAACAATTGTAATACCAATAACACGCTCACTAATATTAAAATGTTTAGCCATACCAACAGCACCGTTTATTAACAGTTCTGAACCACCCCAAAGTGCTACGCCACCAACAACTAAAAATAATACATCTTTATAAAGTGGCAATTCTTCATCGTCTTCAGGCAATTCATCAACAACTGCTGTTTTTTGAAATTTTAATAAATACACTAAGAATATAATTAAAAAGGAAAATAAGATGATTCCTTCATAGCGTTGTAAAACCCCATCAAATGCAATAAAACCGTATAATAATACCGATGAAATTATCATTACAGGCCAATCTGTAATATAAAAACTCTTTTTAACACTTATTGTGGAAATTAAAATAGTGATAGCTAGTACCAATCCTAAATTTGCAATGTTTGAACCTATTACATTTCCAAAAGCAATATCTGCATGACCTTCCAGTGCCGATTTTACACTTACAATTAGTTCTGGTGCTGAAGTTGCAAAAGAAACAACCGTCATTCCAATTACAATTTTAGGGATTTCCAATCGTAATGAAAATCCAACCGCAGCCTTTAACAGCCAATGTCCTCCAAAAATTAATGATACTAAACCAAGTACAATAAGTAATAAATTCATGAAAAATATTTTTGCAAATATAGTAGAATTAATAACGTATTTACTTGCTAATTACAATTTAGCAAACTTAAACTATTGTTAAATAACTACTTTTATAGTTGTATAACTATTTTTTTAGTTTATATTCGTAATGCGTTAGGGATTGAAGCGACATCCTTTTTATTTATCAAAATAAAAAGATACAGCGAAAAGCCCGACGTGAGTAGAACGAAACGGAACGCCCAAAAATAAAATAACAATGGATAAACTTACCAACAAAGAAGAAGAAATAATGCAGGTTTTATGGAAACTTAAAAAAGCTTTTGTTAAAGATGTTGTGGCTGAGCTACCAAAACCTAAACCACACTACAATACCGTATCAACAGTAATTAGAAAGATGGAAGATAAAGGTTATGTAAAACATGAAACTTTTGGGAATACGCATAGGTACTACCCTACTGTTTCAAAAGAAAATTACCGTAAAAATTATTTTTTAGATGCTACTCAAAATTATTTTGAAAATTCGTATAAAAGTGTTGTTTCCTTTTTTGCACAAGAAGAAAAAATTAGTGCTGATGAATTGCGTGAAATAATTAAACTAATTGAAAATAAAAAATAACTATGGAATATTTACTAAAAGCGAGCGGAATAGTGATTATTCTATTCTTATTTTATGATACATTTTTAAAAAATGAAACTTATTTTAAGTCTATTCGACTTTTTTTTATTGTTGGATTACTAGCTGTTTTAGCTATCCCTTTGATTGAAATACCCATTTATGTTAAAGCTGTTTTTTCACAAATTAATTACACTAATTACACTGAAATTACTGCCTCTGAAGTTGCTGTACGCAGTATTGATTGGCTACAAATTAGTGTTGTAATTTACATACTTGGTGTTGTGTTTTTTGGCTTTAAATTTTTAGTTCAATTAATTTCACTAGGTTATTTAATTTCAAAACATCATTTAGCAAAACAAGGGAACTACTATTTTATAGAGACGTTAAAAAACATTTCGCCTTTTTCATTTTTTAATATTATTGTTTACACTAAAAATCAATTTTCAACAAATGAATTACAACACATTATAAATCATGAAAAGGCACATGTACAACAATGGCACTCCATTGATGTAATTTTATCTCACTTACTTGTTATAACATTATGGTTTAACCCGTTTGTTTGGTTATACAAAAAGGCTGTTCAACAAAATCTTGAATTTTTGGCAGATTCACATGCGTTAGAATTAGCCAAAAGTCAAAAATTATATCAGCTCACCTTGCTAAAAACCTGTGGAGCCAATTACTATACAGAAATAACAAACAGTTTTTATAATTCACTAATTAAAAAAAGAATAATTATGTTACACAAAAATAAATCAACAGCTAAAAGCCAATGGAAATATACTTTATTGCTGCCAATACTGGTAACTTTTATAGTTACTTTTAACACAAAAGTAATTGCGCAAGAAAAGAATTTAGCAGAAATTGAAGAACTAACCAATTTAAAAGTTGAACTAGTTATTGATAAAAATTCAACAGATGAGAATCTTAAAGATGAAGCTAGTTTTTTTAAAAAGGAGTTTGATATTACATTAACTTTTAAAGGAATAAAAAGAAATAACAACAACGAAATAACAGCTATTAAAATAGCTGCAAAAGGGAAAGATTTAAGAACTAAATTTGAAAATATAGGATTTGCCCCAATAAGCCCCATAAAAATCACTTATAATTCTGAAGGTGCAAATTTTTCAATTGGCAATGTTTCAGAACAACGCAAAATGAATATTCATGAAATACATCAAATGGCTAACACTTATGCCGCCAGTAAAAACAACATTAAAGAGAAGCATTATGCAATTACAGCAACGTATACAGATAGTAAATTCTCTCAAAAAAACGATAGCTTAAAAAAAATAGTAGTAAAAGTAATTAATGATTATGATGGAGAATATATTGAGATTAGAACAAATAACAATAGTGATGAAATAACAAAAAAAATAGTAAATAGTATTAATGAGCTATACACAGATAAAGACAATGCAAGTGAATATAGAAATAATTACACCCTTAAAACTGATAACAATAAAATAATTAAATACATTATTACCAAAAAAGAGAGTGGCCTTTTATTAGGGACAGGCAATGATGAATCATTATATTTTATAGATGGAAAAGAAACTTCTTCACAAAAAATAAAAAACTTAGACCCAAATACTATTAAGAAAATTGAAGTTATTAAAGGAAAAGTTGCTACAAAAAAATATGGTGAAAAGGCAAAAAAAGGCATTGTACTTATAACCACCAAAAAAAAATAACGGCATAAATGTTAATGTATTTTAATGCACGTTTAAAAAACAGAAAGGATGTATTTAATAGTTGCAGAAAGATGAAAACATCAATTTTAAACAATTTAAAAGGTTAAACCTTCATTACTTTGATATTGAACGAAAAAAATTCTTTTATTTAATTACATAAATAAACTGAATATTGTATTTAACCTTACATTTTAAAACATAATTGTAGAGTGTACTATTAATAAATAAATTAATTTAATTTTTTTCACTTATAATTATAAGTCATTTAAATTAATTCTAGTCAAAATAGTTGGAAGTAAGCTAAAAGTAGTATTATCTTGATTTAAGAATTAATTGACAAACTATTTATTAACTTAAAATCTATTAAATGATAACAATTTTTGTGCTAGTTACCAAACTAGTTTTAACCATTATTAACATCTTATTTTAATAAATACGAGGTCGTCTAAAAAGTAATTTTTAGGCGATTTTTTTTTGTGTATTTTTACAAAATGAAAAAACAGCTTTTTAAAATATTAGCAAGAATTAATAAAATTGTTTTTCCTAGTTTTTCTAAAAAAGGATTAGACATGTCTAAAGCTAAAAAATGGCAATTAGCAATAATTGGTTGGCGGTATTTTACAACAAAAAATAGTTTGTAACTAATTAAAAAATAGTATATTTGCACCCGCAAAAAGGCCTCGTGGCGCAACTGAATAGCGCATCTGATTACGGCTCAGAAGGTTACAGGTTTGAATCCTGTCGAGGTCACAAAAGCTAATTTCATTTAGCCCTAAAACCACTTAAATCTAATGATTTAGGTGGTTTTCAAGTATTTAGGAGTACATAGAATTTGATACTATTTGATATATTATGGTAGTTAACTGTCAGTTATTTTTGAAAGTGTCAGTTTAACTGACACTTTCAAAAAATCAAAGACTAAAAAGTATAGTTGATTTGACTTTCGTCACTAACAATGTTTAACATTATAAAGACGACTGCTATGCGTACAAAAAACACATTCTCAATTCTCTTTTGGGCAGACCAAAAGAACACTAAAAATGACCAAGCATTATTATATGCTAGAATTAATGTCAACCAAAAAAGGGTTAATATTAGCCTTAAAAGAAAGGTTCCTGTTAGTATTTGGAATCCACAATTAAAAAAAGTTAGAGGGAATTCAGCTAAAGCTCAGCAAATAAATCAGTATTTAAACCAAGTTGACTCACAATTATTTCAAATTTATCAGGATTTAAAATATAGAAATCAACTCATCACAGCCCAACTTATTAAAGCTACTTTTTTAGGAGAAGGAGAAAACCACAAAACATTAAATGATATCATAAAATACCACTCTAATAAAATTAAAAATGTTCTTGCTCCTGGAACGATTATAAATTTTAAAATCACAGAAAACTACATTACAAAATTCTTAGAACAAAAAAGAAAAACTACAGATATCTACTTAAAAGAGCTAGACTATAAATTCATTTGTGACTTTGAAAATTTCTTACATGGTTTTTGGCCAAAAGGGCACCCTAAAGCAATGGGGCAAAATACAGTGATGAAACACATTCAACGATTGCGTAAAATAATTACTTTGGCTTATCATTTAGAGTGGTTACAAAAAGACCCTTTCATAAGATGGAAACCAACTTTTGAAAAAACTGAACGTCAATTTCTTTCATCAAATGAATTATCAAATTTAGAAACATACCACTACCCTGTTCAAAGGTTAGAAAGAGTTCGTGATTTATTCATATTTAGCTGTTACACTGGAATTAGTTATATTGATATTATGCAACTTTCTGAAGATAATATTCACAAGGGAATTGATGGTAACAATTGGATTATTACAAAGCGTCAAAAAACCAAAACTCCTGTTAAAATACCTTTATTAGTAAAAGCACAAGAACTTGTAGATAAATACAAAAACCATCCAATGACTCAAATTTCTGATACCTTATTCCCAGTGATAACAAACGAAAAATTAAACTTTTATCTAAAAGAAGTTGCTGAAGCTTGCGGAATTAAAAAGAATCTAACATTCCATATGGCACGTCATACATTTGCTACTACAGTAACATTAACCAACGGAGTGCCAATTGAAACCGTTTCAAAATTATTAGGTCACACGAAGCTTACAACAACTCAAATTTATGCTAAAGTTATTGAAAGAAAAGTAAGTGATGATATGAATGCTTTAAGAACAATTTTAAAGCAAAATAAGGAAAATTCAGAACTAACTAAAAGACATTCAACAGGTTCAAATTAATTGCCATTAATTGATGTTATTTAGTGAAGTTTGATTATTTTTAATCGCTTTTAAAAGATTAAAAATAAATATGAAAAAAATTGCCAGGATTATTGATGATTTCGATAAAAAAATCATTGATATTAAAAATTCTAACCTCAATAAATTTAGTAAACTAAAAGAAAATATTAAAATCTCGAAAAATTGCTTAATGCAATTAAGATTAGAACTCAGAAAAAGTGATTTCAACTCAAAAAGAGAGGAAATCACTTTTTTTAAATACCAAAAGCCTCATGTTCAAGGACGACTTAATTTCTACATAAAATTAAATTCTTTTTTATTAGAATACCCAATTATTGATAGTAATAAACAACGTAAATTTATTAATAAAGAATTAAAAAAACTGGATGCAGAAAAAGGAAAGAACTTAGATTTTATTAAATATTGCAGACTTAATGAAAATAAATTGGATTATTTCTATTTTTTAAGAGGTAATAACCAGCTCGACCTTTTTATAAATTCGAATTATCACCTAGAAGACCCTGAATTCTCTACAAGTCATGACCATTTGGTTTCTCAAATTATAACACAAGATTTATTAACAAAGTTTTACGCTAAACAATTAAAAATAATTACGATTAACCAAAAGAATGTAATTGTTGAAGAAGTAAAGCCAACAATATTAAGAGATTTGTCATGGACAGCTTCCAAAACCGATTTAGTAGAACTTATCTACGCTTTAAATTCCTCGGGTGCTATTAGAAATGGGCAAGCAGAAATTAAAAAACTAAGCAACATTTGCAAAGAACTTTTTGATATCGACTTAGGGAATATCTACAAAACATTTAATGAAATTAAATTACGTGAAAAAGACAGTACGAAATTCTTAGACCATTTAAAATTCAGCCTTACCAAAAAAATTACTTCAGATTTGTAAAAATCATAATTATCTGTTAATTAGTGTTATATCATTTTACAAATGTTAAATTTCTTCGGTAGTACCACTCAACTACCGAAGAATATCAATCAAAACTTCCCAGCTTTGTAGAACGAAAGTCAAATCGCTATAAACAAATTATTAATTCAAAAATCTAAAAAAATGCCTACACAAATTATCACAACCGATGATCTAAGAGAATTTAAAACAGAATTATTAGATGACATCAAAAAAATACTTTCAACGAATGCTTCAACGACTACTAAAAAATATTTAAAATCAGCCGAATTGATGAAGCTCTTAAAGGTGAGTCCAGGAACACTTCAAACATTAAGAATCAACGGAACACTACCCTATACAAAAATTGGAGGTATCATTTTTTACGATGCAGATGAAATTTACAAAGTGATGAAAGAAAACAGGATTCATAATAAGTACTAAATATTTTCGACCTATTTAAATTTCAGTAGTAATTCAAATTTTAGGAGCATAAAAGCATCCAAAGAGTGTAACGGTCTGGATGCGAATGCGGATAAAATGTAGAATTCAAAGAAATTAAAATCAGTCTTGACTTTTTTGTTTCGTTTTTGTGTCAAGACAAAAATGAAAAGAAAGAGTAAACAATAACTTTTTCTATGACATAAAAGCAAAATATATTTAAAATAATCTCATCATTTTCAAACCTATGAATTATATAAAACACCTCAACGGTGTATTCCAACAATTCTCAAAAGACAGTCGTTTAAACCCGACACATATCAGTCTTTATATTGGATTATTTTACATCTGGAATTACAATCGTTTTCCAGACGAATTTTATATAAATAGAGAAGAATTAATGAAGTTTTCTAAAATTGGCTCTAACACAACATATCATCGCTGTATAAAAGAGTTAAGCCATTGGAAATATATTCTTTACAGTCCATCACACAACCCATTCAAAGGCAGTAAGGTGAAGTTGTTTAATTTCAGTACAAGTGATAAGCAAGAGTTGTATTTAAACTATCCCATAAACGGACAAGCACTGGTATCTAATATAAACATGAATAAACATAATACAAACTTTATTAAACTAGAGGCAATCGCAAAAGAAAAATTGATTTTAGAATTTTTTAAAAAAGAAAATTGGCCAAAATTGGAAGCAGAAAAATTCTACAATCATTACCAGGGAATTGGTTGGAGAGTTGGTGGAAAAACCAACATGGTCGATTGGCAAGCCACCGCCAAAAGTTGGATGCTAAAAGCAGCTGAAATGAAACTGTCATCTCGAGCACGGTCACTGAGCGGAGTCGAAGTGCAGTCGAGAGAAAAAAACCAAAACGGAGATTTACCACTTGACCATTTTCAAGACAACCTCCACACCAACAATAACAAAAATTACAATGAACCACTTTAAGACAATAAAGCAATTTTTTTTTCTAAATGAATTTAATCGACCTCTGAAAGTCTTCGTAGTAAATTCATCCGCAAATAGCGTAAAAAACAAAAAGCTGTTTGAGCGAAGCGAGTTCTTTTTGTTTAGCTATGAGGATTTGAATTTCAAGAAAGTTTCAGAAGGCTTGATTTTTTGTTTCGTTTTGCATCAAGGCAAAATGAAAAGAACACTAATGAAACCTAAAAATAAACTTGTTGTACGTCAAAGAAATTCAAAAAATATAAAAAACCAACAGCTATGAATCCAACACCACACATAAAAACCGAAGGAACCTCAAAATTCCAAATAGGAGAAATAATAAACAATACCGTACAATACGACTTCGAAAAAATAAAAACCTACCTCAACATCAAAGGCCACATCCTTTTTGGCAAAAACTTTAAACTCTATAAAGAAGACGAACCATTACTTTTTAAACTTTGTTGTTATTTCATTCAAGACCATTACAGCTGTGCACAAATGGGAATAGACACTAACAAAGGAATATTACTTTCGGGTCCTATAGGTTGCGGTAAAACTTCTTTAATGAAACTACTACCACACTTAGCACCACACAAAACAAATTACGAAATGGTTCCAACACGCAACATCGTTTTCAATTTCAACGCATCCGGATTTGAAGTTCTCGAAAAATACAACGATAACAAAAACTACTGCTTTGACGATTTAGGAGTAGAACCAACAGGCTGTCATTACACAACAGAATGCAACGTACTAGGAGAAATTTTACTTTCGCGCTATGACTTATTTACACGTCATCCTCAACTTGACTGGGGATCTCATAAAACAAATTTCAGAATCAAAACCCACATCACCACCAACCTAAACGCCCATGAACTTGAAAAAAGATATGGCAACCGTGTAAGAAGCAGATTAAGAGAAATGATGAACGTTATAAGTTTTGATAAAAATTCAAAAGATAAGAGGAAATAAAGAAGGAAACAGACTTTTAATAATAAATGTCCAGTTTTTTTACAAATAAACTGGACATTTTAACTATCTTTGCATAAAATAAAACAAGTGAAAACATCAGTTTACATTGAGTGTAAGATAAATAAACTACCTAAAGGATACGTATTCACCTATATAGATTTTATATCAGAGGTAACAAAGAGAGAAGCCATTATTAAACACCTAAACAGAATGGTAGCTTCTGGTAAAATAGAGAAACTCTCAAAGGGAAAATATTATAAACCTCAAAATACTGTCTTTGGTAACCTATTACCAGAGCAAAATCAAATTGTAAAAGATTTATTAGAAAAAAACGGAAAACTATTGGGATATATTACAGGGTACAGTTATTACAATAGTATGGGTTTTACTACGCAAGTAAGTAATGTAATCCAAATTGCCAGAAATGAAACCAGACCTTCTTTACAGCGAGGTAGATTTAAAGTAGCTTTTATCAAACAAAGAAATACAATTGCCAAACAAAATGTACCATTGCTTAGGTTGTTAGATACCATCCGTTTTATAAAAGATATACCAGATGCAACCATCAATAATTCGTGTATTCGCTTGCAAAAATTACTAACGGAATTAACGAAAGAAGAACAAGAGCAACTAAAAAAACTAGCGTTGAAATACCCACCTTCAACAAGAGCCTTATTAGGTGCATTATTTCAACAAATAGACAGCAATCAAAATACAGAGATACTTCAAAAGTCTTTAAATCCAATAACAACGTATAAATTATCGGTTTCAAAAACTATTTTACCAACTGCTAAAAACTGGAATATTAAATGAAACTTCACAACAATAGCACATTATTTAAAGAAGCAGTAAAGTTTACAGCAGCAGAAAAAAACATAAAAGATATTTATGTTGAAAAAGACTATTGGGTAACCTTTGTATTGTACAATTTGTATAAAAGTCAATTAGGTAAAGAGATTGTATTTAAAGGAGGTACAGCATTGTCCAAATGTTATCATATAATAGAACGTTTTTCTGAAGATATTGATTTAATTATCTTAAAAGACAAGAGCCAATCTGACCATTATTTAAAGCAAAAGTTAAAAGAAATTACCACAGCTGTAACTAAACTTTTACCTGAAATAGAAGAAAAGGAAATTACCCATAGAGTTGGAATGGTTCGGAAAACAGCGCATACATACCCAAAAGCATTTAAAGGTGAATTCGGCCAAATTAGAGATACCATTATTGTTGAAGCTACAAGGTTAGGACATCATGAACCTTTTGAAACAAAAACCGTTGCATCCTACATCTATGAAATGATGTTAAGCACAAATCAAGAGAAATTAGCTGAACAATATGGCTTGTTACCTTTCAATGTGCTAGCCTTGGATATTAAAAGAACACTGTGCGAAAAAATTATGAGTTTGGTACGCTTTTCTTATACTGAAAACGCCATAGAAGATTTAAATAACAAAATTAGACATATCTACGATATGCATCAACTACTAAAAAATAAAGAAATTGAAAAATTCTTTAACACTGTAAAATTTGATAAAATGTTACTTCGTGTAGCGAGTGACGATGTAGTTAGTTTTAAAAATAACAATCAATATTTACAAACCCATCCTAAAGAAGCACTATTGTTTAGCCAACCAGAAAAAACGTGGAAACAATTAAAAACAACTTACCAAGGAAGTTTTAAAACATTGGTATTTGGGACATACCCAAATGAAAGTGAAATACTTAAAACAATTCTTCTAATAACATCAAGGCTAGAAAAAATAAATTGGCAACTGAAACTCAAAGTGTAAAAGAACATAAAAAAAGCCCACCTCAAAAGAGATGGGCAAAATTGCTATGAAATAAGCTTGTACAAATTACACTATGAAAAATAATTTTTAAAAGCTTATTCAAGCTACACCAGCTAATAAATAGAAATAAGCGTAGCTTAAAAAGATGAGGCTTGTAAGCCTATATGCTACCAAATTTAAGACTTTTTTTCAAGAAAAAACTAAAAACCCCAATCTTTTACTTCTCTTTAAAAATCATCAATTTCAAATCTTAATTTATCATAATTTTTAAGTACTTTTAACTTCGTTTGAAACATAACTGCGTTTTCAACAAAAAAAATTAATAAACGTTTAAAAAAATTGCTAACAATATCATTTTTTTAAACGTTTATATTAAAATTAAAAGCACTCAATAAAGGAATAATTTAAAATGTCAGAAGACCAAAAGAAAATATTAGAAGCCCAACTTTGGGGAATTGCAAACCTGCTAAGAGGAAAAATAAGTGCAGACGATTACCGAGACTATATTCTCGGTTTTATCTTTTATAAATACCTGAGCGAAAAGCAATATTTATACGCAAACAGTTTATTGGAGGGCGAAGAAGTTACCGACTATAAAGAAGTAACAGACTCTGAAACCTTGGAAGCCATAAAAGAAGAATCCTTACTAAAATTAGGCTATTTTCTAAAACCCCAAGAACTCTTTTCTGAACTGGCAAAAAAAGGAAATGCCGACACCGAAAGCGAAAGCAACTACATTATTGAAGATTTGCAAGCCGTAATGAACCACATTGAGCAAAGCACAATGGGAACGGAATCGGAAGAAGATTTTAACGCTTTGTTTGAAGACTTGGATTTAACTTCTACCAAAATTGGCAGAACCGTTGGAGCAAGAAACGAAGTAATTGTAAAAATATTAAATCATCTTGATAAAATTGATTTCAAACTTGATGATATTGAAGCTGATGTTTTGGGCGATGCTTACGAATATTTAATTGCAAAATTTGCCGCAGGAGCAGGAAAATCGGCAGGAGAATTTTATACACCGCAACAGGTTTCTAAAATATTAGCAAAAATTGTAACCACCGGTAAGAAAAAACTAAAATCGGTTTATGACCCAACTTGTGGTTCGGGTTCTTTGCTATTGCGTGTAGCAAAAGAGGTTGACGATGTAAGCGAATTTTACGGACAAGAACTAAACCGTACTACTTACAACTTGGCTCGTATGAATATGATTTTGCACGATGTGCATTACCGAAAATTTGACATACAGCAAGAAGATACTTTGGAAAATCCCCAACATTTGGATAAACGATTTGAAGCCGTAGTTGCCAATCCGCCTTTTTCTGCGCATTGGAAAGGAAACAAAAATCCGTTAAATAGCACAGACGAACGTTTTAGTCAATACGGAAGAATTGCCCCAAATACCAAAGCCGATTATGCTTTTGTGCAACATATGATACACCAATTGGCTGATAACGGAACAATGGCAACCGTGCTACCCCACGGTGTTTTGTTTAGAGGTGCTGCCGAAGGTGTAATCCGTAAATATTTAATAAAAGAACTTAATTATTTAGATGCTGTTATTGGCTTGCCTGCCAATATTTTTTATGGAACCAGTATTCCAACCTGTATTTTGGTATTTAAAAAATGCCGTGAAGTTGATGATAATATCGTTTTTATTGATGCCAGCGGAGACGACCATTTTAAAAAGAATGGAAACCAAAACGAATTGCGTGACGAAGATGTAAAGGAAATAATTGACACTTTCCGAGCAAGGGAAACCAAAGACAAATATTCTTACGTAGCCACTTTGGAAGAAATTGCCGAAAACGATTACAACCTAAATATTCCACGCTATGTGGATACTTTTGAAGAGGAAGAAGAAATTGATTTGAACGAAGTAGCCAACCGCATCATTGGTTTTGATAATGAATTAGAAGAAATAAACAATAAAATTGTGGGCTTTTGTAATGAACTCGGTATTGTTCCACCTTTTAAAATTAAGGAATAATTATGAGTGATAAAAATAAAATACAATTATACGAGGATAAGCAGATAAGAACCCTTTGGGATGCCGATAAGGAAAAATGGTATATCTCTATTGTAGATGTAATTGCAGTATTGACCGAAAGTATTGACCCACCAGCTTATTGGCGAAAATTGAAACAACGCTTAAAAGCAGAAGGAAACCAAACCGTGACGAATTGTCACGCTTTGAAAATGCTTGCGGCTGATGGTAAAATGCGTAAAACCGATGTCGCTGATACCGAACAGCTTTTCAGACTAATTCAATCTATTCCATCGCCAAAGGCAGAACCTTTTAAACTGTGGCTGGCACAAATTGCATCGGAGCGATTAGAGGAGATGCAAGACCCCGAAATTACCATTGACAGGGCATTGAAACAATATTTAGAGCTTGGGTATTCTGAAAATTGGATTAACCAACGCTTAAAAAGTATTGAAATACGAAAGGAACTCACAGACGAATGGAAAAAACGAGGTCTAAAAGAAGGAATACAATTTGCCACACTAACCAATATCATTACCAAAGCCTGGGCAGATAAAACTACCAAAGAATACAAAGTTTTGAAAGGTTTGAAAAAAGAAAACCTTAGAGATAATATGACCAATACCGAACTGATACTAAATATGCTTGCCGAAGCATCTACCAAAGATATTTCGGAAGCCGTAGCACCCAAAAACTTTACCGAAAGCAAAAAAGTGGCAAAGCAGGGCGGTAATGTTGCCAAAGTTGCCCGCAAAGAATTAGAAGCAAAAACAGGTAAAAAAGTTATTAGCCCATTAAATGCCAAAACATTTTTGCAGGAAAAGAAAACGAAAAAACTAAAAAGTGATAATGAGAAAGAATAATGGTGAATTGTGAATTATAAATGGTGAATTTTACAATGATGAACGATAAATTAAATAAAAATATACCACAATTACGGTTTCCTGAGTTTGATGGGGAATGGGATATTAAAACGTTAGACCAAATAACAACAAGAATTGGAGATGGGATACATAGTACTCCCGAATATAATGATAATGGGAATTACTATTTTATTAATGGTAATAATTTAGTTGATGGCAAAATAGAAATCTTTGAAACAACAAAAAAAGTAGAAGAAAGCGAAGCAATAAAGCACAATAGAGAGTTAAGCGACAGAACTATTCTATTATCTATAAATGGTACTATTGGAAATCTTGCTTTTTACACCAATGAAAAAGTAATGTTAGGTAAAAGTGCTGCATATCTAAATATAAGAAATGAAGTTGATAAAGAGTTTATTTATAATTCGTTAAAAATCTCGAAGACTCAAAATTTCTTTTTTTCTGAACTGACAGGTTCTACAATTAAGAACTTGTCTCTTAAAACGATTAGAGAAACCAAAATTCCTATTCCAACCCCAGCCGAACAAACCCGCATCGCCACCTTTCTAAGCGCAGTGGACAAACGCATAAACCTACTGCAAAAAAAGAAAGCCCAATTGGAGCAATACAAAAAAGGGGTAATGCATAAATTGTTTTCGCAAACTATTCGCTTTAAATACGATAACGGCAACAATTTTCCCGATTGGGAAGAGAAGATGTTGGGGGAGGTAGGTATATTTATTTCTGGTATCGGATTTGCAAATATTGAGCAAGGTGGGCAAACAGGGATCCCTTTTCTTAAAGTTTCTGATATGAATTTGGTGGGTAACAATAAAAAAATTACAGTTGCTAATAATTATGTAAATATTGAACAGATTGAACGTTTGAAATATAAACCAATATTAGAAGATTCGATAATCTTTGCAAAAGTTGGTGCTGCAATTTTTCTTGAGAGAAAGCGTATTGCATCAAATTTTTTAATTGATAACAATATGATGTCTTATACGCCAAAAGGAGAAATTAAGTTCTTTAAACACTTATTTGACACCCTAAGATTATCAAAATTTGCACAAGTAGGAGCATTACCTTCATACAATGCAAGTGATTTAAAAACTATTAAAATACGATTGCCATCAAAACCCGAACAACAAAAAATCGCCAAATTTCTATCGTCCATAGATAAATCCATTGAAAATGTGGGTAAACAAATAGAGGCATCGCAGGAATGGAAAAAGGGATTATTACAGAAGATGTTTGTGTAAATTGTCTGAATTAGGATTTAGAAGATGAAAGGATTTTTGGATTATTAAAAAGGCAACAAGATGAACGAAACAATAAAAGACGATTTAACCTATAAAATAATAGGATGTGCAATGAAGGTGCATTCTGTTTTAGGTAATGGATTTCAGGAGGTTATTTACCAAAGAGCCTTATCCATAGAAATGAAAAAACAAAATTTATCTTTTGAGAGAGAATTGGAAATGCCATTGTTTTATGATGGTTTTTCAATCGGTAGCCGCAGAGTTGATTTTTTGGTAGAAGAGAAAGTAATGGTAGAACTTAAAGCATTAGTAAAAATGGAAGATGTGCATTTGGCTCAAGGTCTAAATTATTTAGTAGCTTATAATGTTGATTTAGGGCTGCTTTTAAATTTCGGAGCTCAAAGTTTGGAAATAAAAAGATTGAGACATCCTAAAAACAAAGAAAAACCCAACATCTAATAATCCTAAAAATCCAAATTATGACAATTAATTATGACAACACAACCGGAACAAATATTAGAAAATAATCTTATTGCTCAACTTCAAAAGTTGGCTTATAAAAAGGTTATTATAAAAGACGAAAAAGATTTATTGGCGAATCTAAAATCGCAGTTGGAAATTCACAATAAAGCTGAACTTTCTGAGAATGATTTTAAACAAATATTAAACTACATCAACAAAGGCAATATTTTTGAACGAGCCAAAATTTTGCGTGACCGTGTTCCATACGCAAACGATAAAGGGGAGCCTAAAACCGTTGAGTTAATTAATCAAATACACTGGTGTCAAAATCAATTCCAAGTTACGCAACAAGTAACAATGGAAGGCAAATACAAAAACCGTTACGATGTTACCATTTTAATTAATGGTTTGCCATTGGTGCAAATAGAATTAAAACGAAGAGGATTAGAACTCAAAGAAGCCTTTAATCAAACCAATCGCTACGAAAGGCATTCCTATTGGGCAGGTCACGGATTGTTTCAGTTTATTCAAGTTTTTGTAATCAGTAATGGAGTTAATACAAAATACTATGCCAACAGTCCTGTAAAAGCACGTAGTTTCAAACAAACCTTTTATTGGAGTGATGTAGATAATAAACTCATTACTCAACTTTCCGATTTTACCGATGAGTTTTTAGAGCCTTGTCATATCTCTAAAATGATTACTAAATACATAGTTATTCACGAATCGGATAAAATATTGATGGTGCTTCGTCCGTATCAATTTTATGCGGTAGAAGCAATTGTTGACAGAACAAAAAACTGCACGAAAAACGGTTATATCTGGCACACCACAGGTTCGGGAAAAACGCTAACTTCTTTTAAAGCGGCTCAGATACTTACCAATTTACCAAAAGTACATAAAGTGGTTTTTGTGGTTGACCGTAGAGATTTAGATTATCAAACAACCAAAGAATTTAACGCTTTCAGCAAAGGAAGTATTGACGGAACAAACAACACCAACACTTTGGTAAAACAAATGGTTGGCGACAATAAATTGATTGTTACCACTATTCAAAAATTGAATACTGCCATCAGCAAACAAAGGTATTTGAGCAGAATGGAAACGATGAAAGAAAAACGCATTGTTTACATTTTTGATGAGTGCCACCGTTCGCAATTTGGTAAGACCCACGAAGACATAAAAAACTTCTTTACCAACTGTCAAATGTTTGGTTTTACAGGAACACCAATTTTTGAAAAGAACGCAGGAAAAAATGAGTTTGGAAAGCGAACAACTTCAATGCTTTTTGATAAAATTTTGCACAAATATGTAATTACTGATGCAATTCGTGATGAAAATGTTTTAAAGTTCTCTATTGAATACATCAGCACTTTCAAAAAGAAAGACCACATTTTAGATATTGATGTAGAAGCCATTGACGAAGCAGAGGTTATGAATGCACCAGAGCGTTTAAACAATGTTACCGATTACATTATTACCAATCATAACAGAAAAACGCACAGCAGAGAGTTTACAAGCATTTTTGCCGTTTCAAGCGTTGATACTTTGATTGAGTATTACAAATTGTTTCATCAGAAGAAAGAAGATGGACAGCATAATTTGCGTTTGGCAACTATCTTTTCATACAATGCCAATGAAGTAGACAAAGATGCAATAGGTTTTACAACATCCGAATTTGATGATGTGGATTTAAATGTTGTTGCGGAACCAAGAAGCAAATATGAAAGTGAACATTCAAGAGACCAATTAGAAACATTTCTTGGTCATTACAACAAACAATTTAGTACCAATTACACAACAAAGGACAGTCAGAGTTTTTATAATTATTACAACGATGTTGCAAAGCGAGTGAAACATAAACAGATTGATGTTTTATTAGTAGTGAATATGTTTCTAACTGGTTTTGATAGCAAAACATTAAACACGCTTTACGTAGATAAGAATTTAAGGTATCACGGTTTAATTCAAGCCTATTCAAGAACAAACAGAATTTTAAACGAATTAAAATCGCAAGGGAATATTGTTTGCTTCCGAAACCTGAAAGGAGCAACAGACGAAGCAATTTCGCTCTTTTCAAACATTAATGCCAAAGATGAAATTATAATGCAACCGTATGAAGAATATGTTGCCAAATTTAATCAGGCATTTATTTCACTTTTACAGATTACACCAACGGTAAACAGCGTAAACGATTTACAAGACGAAGAAAAGGAACTTGAATTTATAAAAGCATTTAGAGAGTTGATGCGTTTGAAAAATGTATTGGCAACTTTTACTGAATTTGATTTTTCTGATTTATCAATGGAAGAGCAAAATTTTGAAGATTATAAATCAAAATATCTCGACCTTTACGATAAAGCAAAGTCTGCAAATCAAAAAGAGAAAGTATCTATTCTGAACGATGTCGATTTTGAGTTAGAATTGATTCACAGAGATGAAATAAATGTTGCCTACATTCTAAAACTACTTACCAATCTGAAAGATGCGACTGAAGAAGAACAAGAAAAACAGAAAAATGCAATTCTTGAAATGATGACTGGTGATGCTCAAATGCGTAGCAAGCGAGAACTGATTGAACGATTTATTCAAGAAAATTTACCTGTAATTGAAGATTCTGATAACATACCAGAAGAATTTGAAAACTATTGGAGCAAGGAAAGAATTTTGGCATTGGAAAAATTAAGCCAAGAGGAAAATCTGGATTCCGAAAAATTACAGGCAGTAATTGGAAACTATTTATTCACCGAAAAGAAACCGCTACGAGATGAAATTATCGGAATGCTAAACAAAAGACCAAGTTTGAAAGAAAGAAAAACAGTAGCGGAAAGAGTAACGGAAAAGATTTTAGGATTTGTAGAAACATTTATAAACGGAATAACAAGACCATAACTAACATTATAATCTTTTTTTAAGTCTTATAATTAAAAATGAGTAAAGAATCACAGTACATAGAATGGAAAAACTAAGACTTTCTATAGATGGAAAAATTAAACGTGCTGCAATCATTCTTTTTGGGAAAGATCCAAATAAATTTTATCCAAACATCATGGTGAAAATAGGACGTTTCGGTTCTGATGATGCCGACTTAAAATATCAGGAAGTTGAAGAAGGAAATCTAATCTACTTATTAAAAAATGTACCGGAACAATTAAACCGTAAATTCTTTATAAAACCAATCAATTTTGAAGGAATGCAACGTATTGAAAAGGGGGAGTATCCTGTAGCTGCATTACGTGAGATGTTATTGAACGCACTAGTTCATAGAATTTATATGGGAAGTTCCATTCAAATGAGAGTGTACGATAATAAATTTACTAGTTGGAATGAAGGAAACTTGCCTGAAGGTCTACATATTGAATCATTAAAAACAAACCATTCATCACGTCCTAAAAATCCAATTATTGCCGATGTTTGTTTCAAAGCAGGTTATATTGATTCTTGGGGTAGAGGAACCTTGAAAATTTTCAACTCTTGCCAGGAAGCAGAACTCCCTGAACCAACTATTGAAGCCAAAGATGGTGGAATCTTAGTAACCTTATTCAAAAACAAGTACGTCCGTGAACAGTTAAAAGAGCTAGGCTTAAACGAAAGACAAGTTAACGCTATAGAATACCTAAAAGTAAATTCAAGAATCACGAATAAAGAGTACCAAGAGTTAAATAGTGTTACAAAGAAAACAGCAACTAGAGATTTAAAAACATTAACTGATTTAGAGTTAATTCATAGTTCTGGTAAAGCTGGAGCTGGAGCATTTTATGTGCTAAATTAATTGGGACATAATTGGGACAATTGGGACATAATTGGGACAACTTGTTGAACTAGGCATTTTCAATACTCCAACTGCCAAAGGAAGAGGTGCTAAATACACCTTAATTTGATTGGCCGTTTATTGGCCGGATTGGCCACCATTTAACCACTTATTGGCCGATTTATTTCAACCATTGGATGAAATGTGAAGGTTATAGTACAAGAGATTTAAAAGAATTAACAGAGTTGAATTGACTAAAAGTTAAGGAAGGGCTAGTGAAGGTAATTATTATTTTCTCAATTAATAATCGGGACATAATTGGGACATAATTGGTCCGAATACAATAATTAAAATATAGTTCAAAAGAGAATATGAGCCAAATAAAGGTATTATAGGGAATACTAAATAGTTCGTTCAAATAAAAATTCAGAAAATTGCTACGCTATGGCAAATGAAGAAAAAAAGTAATAACTAATTCTAATCATGAATAAAAGACCAACTTTGAAAGACTGAAAAACTTTAGCTGAAAGAGTAACAGAAAAGATTATATGATTTGTAGAAATATTTATTAACAGTAGGAAAAAAATAAATCCTATTAGCTTCAAAAACAACCTTATGTCAACAAGTTTATTCATTATAAGCAATATTAAAACTTCAAAAGAAGAAGTTGAGCTAAGAAAAGATGAATATCTAAAAAAGTTAAAGAATTTAAACTTAGAACATACTTCTGTTTTATCAGCAGATAATACTTTTGTTAAAAGCGAAGGAGATTGGGAATATGAATACCCTATGATTTATAACGAAAAAACAGATAGTCAAATTTTAGACCCTGATAATCCTGAACTAATTTATTTTACCAGTCCTTTTGTTTTTGATGTTGCAATATTTGAAGAGAGTTTAGTACTAGCAACCATTTATAAATATAGGTACCTTTATGAAGATAGTAAAATAAATTTTATAGATAATTTTAATAAGTTTAGAAAAAACATATTTGACATAATATCTATTTTTGGAGGTACAGAGATCATTTATCTTGCAGACAATGGATGCAATAAATTAAGTAGTTATTTTGAACTGAAAGTATTAGAAGGTGTAAGTTACAATCAAGTCAAAAATGAAATGCTACACGATGGAACTGCTATTGAAAGAGATTATATGAAATTAAAAATTGATACGTTAAGTTACGGCAATATCACAGAATACATATTTGATGATTTTAGTGATTTTAAAAATTAGTTACTTAATACACCACTTCAAAATAACTCCTCAACAAAACAACAAACATTCAAGCAGGTTATAAGGTGTTCGTCATGCGCTCCATTTTGTTCCATAAAATATATCTGCAAGGCAATTCTCAAATTAAAATGTCATTTCGAGCGCAGTCGAGAAATCTCACTAATAAAAGTACAATCATAGTTTCATAAGCCTTGCATATACCATAAAATAGCACTAATTCGTTGACACGCCTCATTTAGCACTATTTATTTATTTTATTGCACACATTCCACGCATTCCTCACGCATAGCTCATTTTGCCCCTAAAACCTATTAAGGTATGAATTCATAAATATTAGGGGCAAACCGCTATTACACAATTTGGCTCGCCTGCTGCTCACTTCGGGCTAAAAAAAGGGTGTCACAGTTTTTGAGGCATAGCCCAAATGAATATCTAAATAGTGCTTTTAGAATTATAATTATTTTTTAGATTTATTTAGGCAAAAAATCAAAGAATAGTTTACGCTATGGTTTTATTTTTTAACGACAATAAAGCATAAAATAATTATATGGGCTGTTTAGGTATTCATTTGGGCTTCAATTTTGCATATGAAATAACCGCTACAAGTAATAATTATCATTTAGTACTTCAGATTATTTATTTCATTCAAGCAATTTCACAACTCCAAAAATACTGCGGTCATCACATATTGCAAACGCACACAAGAGCAATATATTCGTTTAAATTACACTTTCAAACCTTACTTATTTTAAAAACCCAAACTCACAAAAAAAGACACTTTTAACTTCTAAAACTTCACATTTCTTTTTTCTTTTTCGAAAGAATATATTCTTAAAAGCTTCGAAATCAGGAACGCAGTGACGCGAAGTTTTAAGAATGGTTCTGCAAAGCAGAAATTCCTACGAAAAAGTGTCCTTTTTTGATTCGTTTTTTGGACAAGCAAAAAATGAATAAAGGTCATTAAAACCCACTCAATATATTGCCCTTGCCTTTCCAACAGCTTCAAAAACATAGCCTGCGCTGAGCCCTGCCGAATGTGACCACCCTTTGCGTGTACCACGTAGTTGTTGCACGCACTTATGCCGATGGCAACGTGCTATCACCCCAACACCCTCGTTCAACTCGCCGGCGGCTCGCCTAAATGCTACCGCATTTTTGCTTGCGATTACCTGCTTAACCAAGAATAACAAACTGTTAATAAATAATATTTTTTGAGTGTATTTAATAGAATACCTTTATCAAAAGTTAATTAAAAATAAATTGCATCAAATCACAACATTTTAAACCAATCATTTAACTAAATAAACGTAGTGTTAATTTGTTTATTAGATGTTAAGTTTTATTAAAAAAATAAAAAGACAACCGCACAAATTGCATCTTTAGTTTTTGGAAACGCTAAACCTAACCAAAAAAATAAAAGAGCAATTCTTTGCCACCGCTCTCAAATGAAGAAGAATGACCAAGATAAATATCATATTTTCAACAAAGAATGAAGAAAATACAAATAACATAATAGGTAGTATCCTAAAATCAAATTCTTTTGATAAAAATAAAAACTTCACATTATCAATTACAGTATTTGATAAGACACTCAAACAAAACATACAAAGCAAATTAGAATCCTTTCCATTAAATACTAAAGTAATCGACCTTGTTGGAATTCAACAATTAGAAAAAAAACACTTTAATTTATTTCAGAAAGCAAATTGTTCAACAAATATTGACAGTATCCAAAGAGCAAGAATACAACAACAAATTTATATTATTCAGAACTTTGAAACTTTTAAAAAATCAATTATTTGGCAAGTAGATGATGATATGCTTTTTGGAAGAAGTGAATTTAAAGACAACAAGCATATTGTAAGTTATTCAACTAATTATTTTTCTAAAATTGTAGAATTATATCATCAAAATAATAATGTTGATGCTATTATTTCACCTTCAACCTATGTGCCACCAATACCTTCACTACTCTATTGTGAAAGTCAATTAAATACTTTTTTCAACGGAAAGTACACACCTAAAAATAGTATAATTCAATCTGAATATCACGATTATTACAATCAAAACAACTATGACAATAACTATTCTATTTTTCTATCAAACACAGAAAGAAAAACGACTATAGTGAAAAATATACTCGTTGGAAAACCAATTACTAAAATCTCTTTTGAAAATAATTTAAGCAGTGTGCCAAATTTCACAAAATCAAACCTTTTAAGAGGTGGGAATTTTATTGTTTTTAACCCTGAAATATTCCATATTCCACATTTAGGCTTTTCAGAAAGTAATAACATTCCAGCCAGAAGAAGCGATATGATACATTCGCATTTATTAACTGAAATAGGTTTTCAAATAAAAGATGTTTCCTATTTTAGCCTTGTTCATAATAGAACATTAAGTAATGCCTCAATTGAAAGTAGTTGTGAGAAATATTTTTCAGATATGATTGGAGCATTACTTGTTTCATATTTATATAAAGGAGAAACTGAATTTAAAAACCGTTTGAAATTTTATCAGAAACACATTAAAAGCATCTTAAATTTACTACATCAAAACATCAATGAAAATGAACTTAAAAACGAAATAGATAGATTAATAGAATTAGACATTCAAATCAATTCTTTTGATAAAAATCACTTTATCAATGAGTTTAAAAAATTCAAATTAACACAAGAACAATTAAAATCAAAGTTATGCAAATTGGCATCATAGGTTCAAATAAAAGTCATTGTTCTAAAGAATTATATGAGTTTTCATATAACCTTGGTTTGCTCTTAGGTAAAAAAGGAACCACAATTATAAATGGCGGTATGCAGGGAACAATGGAAGCTGTTTCAAAAGGCGTTAAGGACAGCAATAATAACCAAAGTAAAGTTGTTGGTATCCTTCCATTTGACAATAAAGAGAAAGCAAATAAGTATATCGACATAATTATACCAACAGGTATTGGTTTTGCTCGAAACGCTGTAATAGTTTTATCATCTGACATTTTAATTGCTTTAGGTGGTGGAGCAGGTACTCTAAATGAAATTAGTTACGCTTGGAAATTTGGGAAAAAAGTATTTTGCTATACAGGAACAGAAGGATGGAGTAAAAAACTTGCCAACCAAAACTTAGATAGCAGAAAAAAAGATTTACTTATTGGTTTTAACACATTGGAAGAACTTTCAAATTTGTTATTTAATGATTGATATTTTAATGTTCCATAGAGTGTTGCCTAAATCAAGTATAGCCAATAATGATGCTTACTTTATAAGAGGTACATTAATTTCTCAAGAAAAATTAGAAAGCGTAATACTAAAATATTTAAAAAATAATTACACTTTCAAAACTATATCAAATATAGAAAGTAATTCAAGCATCAATCAAGTTGCACTAACTTTTGATGATGGGTACACTGATAACTATTTGTATGTAAAACCAATTTTAGAAAAATACGATATTAAGGCTACATTTTATCCTGTAATTGGTTACTGTAAAGAGCAGAAGGTTGCCCCTTTAGATTATTATTATCATTATGTAAACGAAAATATAGTAAAAGATAAAAAAGAAGAATGGATTATAGGTAAACAGAAAAAGACCTTTTTAAATTACTCAATTAATCAGCAAAAAGAGTTTTTAAAGGCTATTTTAAAGACTAATAATTCAAAAAGTAAAGTTTCTTATATGTCTATAAAACAATTACAAGAATTGGATAGTTTAAATCACGAAATTGGTGGACATTCTATGTATCACGAGATATATACAAAACTCAATACAAACGAGATTTTACAAGATGTTCAAAAAACAATACAAAGTTTATCAGAAATAGGAATTGATGTAGATTCTTATGCTTATACAGATGGACAATACAATTCTACTATCGTTGACATCTTGAAGAATGAGCATATAAAATATGCATGTGCAATAAAATCAAAAAAAATTACAAACTATGTAAATTTTGAATTAGAAAGAAAATTTGTAATCGAAAATGAAATTATCTAAAACTGAAATAAGTACATTTTTTCACAGAATTCACGTCAATAATGAATTAGGAAACACTTCGTTGGATTTTTTAAATCTTATTATAGAAAGTGTCGCAAAATATATCCCTTGGCAAAATATTACTATGATTGATAATGGTCTTGGTAAAATACCAACTTTTGAGGATATTAAAAGAAATATGCTCACAGGAAATGGAGGTATTTGTATTGATATAAATAGGTTTATGTATTACTTTTTAACCGAAATTGGTTACGATGTTCAATATATTTTGTGTGGCAGACATAATGCTGAAAAAAGACACATTGCCATTATTAGTTATTTCAACAACAGCCCATACTTTATTGATTTTGGTGATGCCCAACCCTATTATCAAGCACTCAATATACATAATAATCAAATAATAAGAAGGGATTCTATTGAATATCAATTTCAAAATTTGGGAAACGATTATAAACTACTAATAAAGAAAGATAATAAATGGAATATTAGTTATGTATTTAACATTCAACAATGCAATGAGATAGATTTTAAAGACTTCATTAAGAAATACTACACAGACATTAATTATGGGCCTTTTTGGAAAGCGGTTCATTTTGCATATTACCCAAATAGAAAACTCAGAGCAATAAAAGGAACAACAATTTTGTATGAAAAAGAAAATGGAGAAATATGTACATTAAAACATGCTACGATTGAACAATTTAATATCAGTTTGAGAAAATATTTTGATGAAGATGTTTTAGTCAAATTTAAATTTAATGATAAAATTACAAAACTAAAAAGAATTACACACAAAAATAAAGATGATAAAAACACTTAAAAAATTCATTTCAATTGAAACAATTGCAAATGATGAAAAATCTAATAATAAAGGAATTGAATTAGTTAGTAATTTATTAAAATCTATAGAATTTAGCGTATCTGTTGAAGGAGATAGCCCCTACAATCAGCCAGTAATTATAGCGAAATATACCAATCAAAATTCAACAAAAAAAGTTACTTTGTATTCCCATTATGATGTAGAAAAAATACACAGAAAAGAAAAATGGAATACAAACCCTTTTGATTTGACAGAAAAAGAAGGCAGATATTATGCAAGAGGAATTGCCGATAATAAAGGCATCTTATTAAGTCGCATATTCTCATTAATTGAACTAAAAAACAATGATGAAGAATTACCGAATATCTTATGGATAATTCAAGGGGAAGAAGAAGTTGCTGGGAAAACAACTTTTGATGTAATTCCAAAACATATTGAAGAATTTCATTCAAAAATTTATGTTGAAGAAACAGGCGTTTATCAAAAAAATATTCCTGTAATATTCCATTTACCTAAAACTACAAACAGACCAAAATTTATGGATGATTTAAACAATGTTATTTATGATGGAAAAGCCATTTATGCAAATAGACACTTGAATAAATTCACTAAATGTCCGTTTTTAACTAACATTCCTAATGATGCTTATTACATTGGATTTGGCCCAAATGATAGTTTATGTAATATTCATAGAGATAACGAAAGTTTGAGCATAGAAAATTTAGTTAAACACAATGATGTTTTTAAAAAATTCATAAAATGGATAAATAAAACTGAAATATAAATGTGTGGAATAGTTGCAGTTATTGGTAAGCATACAAAAACTGATTGTTCAGATGCTTTAGCTCGAATTAAACACAGAGGAACGGATGGTTCAAAAATATATAATTCTAAAAATATTTCATTAGGTTTTAATCGTTTGGCAATAAATGATAATACCAAAAATGGAATGCAGCCTTTTGAATTTGAATATTTAGTTGGAGCATTTAATGGTGAAATTTTTAATTCCAGTGAATTAGCAGAGGAATACGGTATAGCATTACACTCTAAATCTGATATTGAAATCATTTTACCATTATACAATGTTATTGGTGCAAAGATAATTGATGTTCTTGATGGTTTTTACTCTGGTATCATATACAATAATAAAACAAAGCAACTTTTCACAATAAGAGATTACATTGGTAAAAAGCCATTATTCTATGGGAATACCACAAAAATAAAATTTGTTTGTAGTGAACTAAAATCCTTTGACAGAATACAATCCTTTGAGTTTGTGCCTAAAGGGTTTTCTGAGATTGTAAATAGTACAATTGTTTCAGTAAAAAAACATTCATTTCCTGTTATAGAAAAGTCTGTATTGAAAAGATCAATTATTGAATCTACAATAAAGAGAATTCCTCTCAATAGTGAAAAAGTTGGTGTTTTTCTAAGTGGTGGTTTAGATAGTTCAATCCTTGCTTCAATTATTTCAAAACATACTGCGAATGCAATTTATTATACATTAGGGAATAAGGAAAATGAAGATATTAATTTTGTTAAGCAATTAGTCAAATATTTAAAAATAGAAAGTCAAATAAAGCACATTCCATTACCTAAAAAAGAAGAAATAGGAAAATTGATTGAACAAGTAGTTTACCATACTGAAAGTTACAATCCTTCAATTGTAAGTAATGGATTAGCGACTTACCTATTATCAAAATTGGCAAAAAATGATGAATTAAAAGTTGTTATTTCGGGTGAAGGAGCAGACGAATTATTTTGTGGTTATAAAATATCAAAAAACATTACCGAAACACGAGAAAAGAGTGATGTTTTAATTGAAAATCTGCATTATACAGAATTAAGGAGATTAGATTTATCATCAATGGCGAATACAATAGAAATTAGGTGTCCTTTTTTGGATAAAGAAGTGTACTCTATTTCTAAAGATTTACCATTACAAGATTTGAAAGACAAACAAATTTTAAGAAGTATATTTAATGCTGATTTGCCGAAAGAAATCATTGAAAGAACAAAAACATCTTTTGATGTTGGTTCAGGCATTAGAAAATTAGTTGTTGAATACCTAACAAAAGACAATAAAACTGAAAGGGAAACACTGAAGGAAATTTGGAATAAATATTTTAACGAAAACAGATCTAATGGATACTATTATGAATACCCTGTTTTTGAAAAGTCAATAACTAAAAGAAGCATAAGTCACAAATGAATTTAATTAATAAAATAGAAACATTATTATTAAAAGAGTTTAAAACGGTTCCTTTTCATAACATTTTTATGCTCAATAATATTGAAAATAAAGATTTATCTTTAGGCGGCACTTGCTCTGACAAAGTACTTCATTTTAGAGAAATTCTTAAAAATAATGGTACTGAAACAAAGTTACATTCATCATTTATTAATAATGTGGAATGTCATAGAATGTTATCTGTAATGATTGAAAATAAAAAATATTTTATTGACATTGGCTCTGGGTGGCCTTCTTTAAAATTATTTCCCGAATTTACACCAATTGAATATTCTGTTTACGGTATGAGTTTTAAAACTGAAATATTTGAAAATAAACTTATTATTTACCATAAAATTAAAAATATTTATAAACAAATAATTGACGTGCCGAAAATATCAAAGTCAGAATCAGAAATTTTATGTGATATTGAAAATCGTTATAAAGATACTTCCATTTATCCATTTAGTAATAGTTTAAGGTTTTCAATAATAAAAGATGATTCATTTTACTTTATTAAAGGAAATACACTACGAATATATAATAAAACAGAAACAACAGTGAAAACTATAAATTCAGAAGAAATTAATAATTTACTACAAAAAAAATTTGGAATTAAGCAACTGAAAAGCCCACACTAAAGCAATACACATATACAATTCACTTAAACCAACAACACAAAGCCAAAATTGCAAGAGAGGATGTCTTCTGCCACCGCAACAAACAAGATGAATAAAAAGTCGTGTAGGTAATGGAAAAATCAACACTAAACCTCTCAATTCATGCATCTCTTCATAATGTAGATTTTGACTATTGTTTGCAATATAAAACCACCACTTATTCGCATGTTTTTTAAAACAAATTTTGTCATCTAAAAGAGCGTAGCCTAAGTATTGACTGGGAATCTTACCCAACTAAACCCTATCATTTCGTTTCAATAATCATTCTAAATTAAGAAATCCCATAGATTATACCTTTTTTTACTAAATTAGTGTTTTAAAAATATTGCAAATCAATCACTTTATAAAATACAGTTGATACACCTTAAAATAAAAGGATAAAAGTTTGTGATAGTTTTGGATAACGAGTAGACAACAAGCTGAAAAAACATAAAAAAAATAGTATTGATATCTTGTGTTTCAAAAAAAATGAATAAAAGGACAAAAGCAAAAGAAATGTATCAAAGTCCATTATTCAAACATAGTTTAGAGTACGCAGAAAGATTAAATCGAGACAAAATATTTATTTTATCAGCACATTATGGATTACTTACATTAAATACTGAAATTAAGCCCTATGATATGACAATCTCAAATGTTAGTAAAAAAAATAGAGAAAGAAAGCCACAACTAAAAGTTCTTACAAAAGATGAAAAAGTAATTTGGGGACAAAAAATACTTTTAGAACTCTCGAATATTTCAGACTTAAAAAAAGATAAATTTATTGTATTAGCAGGATTAGAATATATAAATTCTATAATTAATTTTCTTGTTAATATTGAACAGCCTCTTAAAGGTGTAGGATTATTTGATAGAATATCATACTTAAAAAAGCTCAAAGATGAAATCTAAAGTTGAGGAATTACATATATTATTTAACAAAAAAAGGAGATTTACTTTTCCATTTGAATCTGTAGAAAGTTATATTCCAAAAAATGGAATTTATGTCTTGTTTGAAAAAGGAGAGTACTTTAAGGATTTAGATAGAATCGTTCAGATTGGAAGTCACACTGGAGAAAACCAGTTAGTTCCAAGATTAAAGCAACATTTTTTATTAGAAAATAAAAATAGAAGCATTTTTAGGAAAAACATTGGTCGTTGTTTACTTAAAAAGAGCAATAATCAATACATCGATAAATGGGAACTTGATACAACTTCACGAATTGATAAGGAGAAAAATTTAAAAAAATTGAATCTTGATTTTGAAAAAGAACTTGAGAAAGAAATCAGTGAAATTATTCAAAAAAAAATCTCTTTTTGTGTAATTGAATTAAATGATAAGAGAAAAAGATTAGATTTTGTAAAAAAAATGATTTCAACATTTGGAAAATCAAATGAATTAATACCATCCGAAAACTGGCTTGGTAATTTTTCACCAAAAGAGAAAATATTTAGAAGTGGACTTTGGCAAGTGAATAACCTTAAAGGTAACGGGTTTTCTGATAATGAATATAAAGAATTAAAAGAACTTATTGAGTAAAGTCAGGCACCAACAATGGTAACTGTGGTACAAGGAACTAAAAATCATAAGTAGCAACACTATATGCTCCTTTTTAGGGGGGTGCATTTATTACATCTATCATTACATCAAAATTTTAAGGGTTCAGAAGCACTTATTTGAAGTCTAAACATGGCTTTTAGAAGGAAAAAAATGACACATTGCTTTTGCATCACTTTTTACAGTTTTACTGATGAGTTTCAAGTATTTTTTGAGATTATAAGCCATGGCTGACAGATGCATTATCTTGTTTGCTTGTTGTAAGCCAATGGTATTTATTTTTTTGAGTCACATAAACTGGGTAAGGATTCCAAATACGGGTTCCACGGTACTTTGCCGTTTATATTTCATATACCTCTCTTTCTTACTGTTAACTCTGAAGTTGTTTAGCTGATATTCGCAATCTGAGTTTTAATCGCTTGGTGATATCTTGTAAATACTGATTGTTATCTGTGTGATAGGCTCTGAAACTACCGCATTTGTGCTTGCGATTACCTGCAAAAACAACAATAACAAACTGTTAATAAATAATATTTTTTGATTGCATTTAATGTAATATCTTTACATGAACAGATTATTAAAAATAAATTACATTAAATATATTATTTTGATTTACAAATAAAATATTTGTTAGTTTACTAGATATTAACTAAAATAATTCGAAAGAAAAATGAAAAAATATATTGATATTATCTGGGATATTATTAAACGATTAAAGTGGTTAATACTAATAGGAATACTTCTTTATTTATGGTCTGAGTTTTTGGAAAAATATAAATGGAATTTTTAAGAAATGATAATTGTAATTAGCTGTAGTGGTTCTAAAAACGGAAAAAATTTAATGTATAGAGGTAATGAGATTTATTTTGTTTCAAAACCTAATACAGAAAATGGAAATCAATTTAGACCAGATGACAAAATCCCTTCTAAACAAAAAACGTGGCGTGAATATGTAAATAGTCAAGAAAATAAAGATTTACTAGAATCATATAAATTGTATAAGCCGTGGATTTACAAAGCTTTATATATGAAATATAATTCTGACTTATATATTTTATCAGCTGGTTGGGGTATTATTAATTCAGAGTTTCGAATACCAAAATATGATATAACATTTTCAAAAAGAGCTGATATTATTTCACAAAGAGAAAAACACGATATATTTAATGATTTTAACCATTTACAGAATATCGATCCGTATGAAAAAATTATATTCCTTGGTGGTTCTGATTATATTGAATTATTTTATAAACTAACTCAAGATTTATCTAATAAAAAAATCATATTTTATAAGAAAAAGAATATACATCGAGAAACTTCATTCTTAAAATCAGACAAATCTTACAAATTAATTAAATATAATACTAAAGCAAGTACTAATTGGCATTATAGCTGTGCAAAAGAATTAATAAATGGTAATCTTAGTGTATAATGGAGACATTAAAAGTTAAAACAATTAGAGATAATGATATTAGAATTACTAATAACCCAATTGTTTACTATTGGTGGTTTAAAACAAAATCTTTAGATAAATTATTAAAGAAAATATCTGGTTTATATGATAATAATAGATTGAAAACAAGAAATTTTGAAAATGAAAATTATACTTTATTGTATATTGGTCAAGCAAAAAACGGACATAATAGGCTTGTAAAATACCATATATATGATAGTAGTAATTTTCATTCTAGAGGAGTTGAGAATGGTAGACTTTCATCATTAAGAACGACATTATGTGGTTTATTAGATTTACCTATGTCAACAAGCAAGAAAGAAATAAATGAATTTATGGATTCCAATTGCATTGTCGAATGGGAAGTTTATACAACAGATGAATTAGATATAATTGAAAAAAGGAATATTAGAAATAATTACCTTCCATTAAATTATCAAAATACAGTAGGAATTTTAACAAAAGAACATAGAAAAGCATTAAGTGATGCAAAAAAAATGATGAGAAAATAATTATATATTAAAGCTAGCGCTTGCATCTTAACAACATCTAATTCAATAAACAGCAATAACTTCACTCAATTTAGTTGTATATCTAGGTGACAATTTCTCTTGTTTCATTTTCCACATCCTACCTAAATCTTGTGAAGCAAACTTCACTTTATGCTGACCAATACTTTTATTCAAACTATCAATGGTTTTCATTAAAGGTAAGTGTTTCGGATTCTCAGTTGAAAACAACGAAAACTGCTTCGCAGTTTCAGGTGTAATTCCCATAACTATAACCCCTGCTTTTTTATAATGATAGCCCTCTTTAAAAAGATGCTCCAATCCTTGTGTAGCATATCGTATCAAATCAATACTCGAATTGGTAGGGTACGGTGTTTTAACAACTATATTTTTACTGTATTGAGGTAAATCCTTTCGGTGCCAATTGGTATGTAAAAATACCATAACAATAGTACAGCAACTCCCTTGTGTACGTAGCTTTTCGGCACAACTCACTGCAAAGGTACTCACACGTTCTTTAATGCTTTCAAAATCTGTATGCATCCTATCAAATGTTCTGGTAGTTGCAATTGCTTTTTTGGTTTGAACAGTTTCTAAACCCAGCGTAGGTTTTCCTTCTAATTCGTGTTTCAATCGTAAACCTACAACACTTAAATGTTTACGTACCCAATCATCGTGTAATTCAATAAAATCATACGCAGTAAAAACCTTGAAGGAATTTAAACGCTTACGATGTTTGCTACCTATGCCCCAAATATCTTCAACAGCCAACCACTTCAACGCTTTCATTCTTTTTTCCTCTGAATCTATGATATAAACACCTCCCGTTTTTTTTGGAAACTTCTTCGCAATTCTATTGGCTACTTTCGACAATGCCTTGGTAGGTGCAATTCCAATACTTATAGGAATACCAGTTCCTTTGTCAACAGTCTTTTTAATAGTTTCAGCATAGCCTTGCAATTCAAATAAATCAAATCCTTTAAACTGTAAAAACGCTTCGTCAATACTATAAATTTCAATATCAGGTGAATACGTTGAAAGTAAGCTCATCACTCTATGACTCATATCTCCATACAATGCATAATTTGATGAGAATACGTGTATATTTTTTTTCTCAAACAACGCTTTAAACTTAAATGCAGGTGCACCCATTGGTACTCCCAATGCCTTAGCTTCATTACTTCTCGCAATTATGCAACCATCATTATTGGATAATACCACAATAGGCTGTTCCCTTAAATTAGGTCGAAAAACACGCTCACAAGAAGCGTAAAAATTATTGCAATCAACTAAAGCGTACATGGTTAAACTTTTTTAATAACCGTAGTTACAATTCCCCAAATAATAAAATCATTCTCAGCAGTTACTTTGATAGGTTGATATTTTTCGTTCTCAGCCACCAACCAAACAATATCCTTTTCAATTTTTATGCGTTTAACCGTAAATTCACCATCAATAAAACAGACAGCTATTTTATTGTCAATTGGTTCTAAACTTTTATCAATAATTAATAAATCACCATTACTCAACCCTGCATTTATCATACTATCTCCTTTCACTCTCCCATAAAAAGTAGTACTCGGATTTTTAACAAATTCCTTATTTAAATCTATTGAAATATCTAAAAAATCATCCGCTGGACTAGGAAAACCTGCACTAATACCACCATCAACAAAAGGTAAACTTATACTTGTTGAAGTATCAGCAGTGTATATTTCTAAGGTAGTAGTTTGATGTAATTTCAAAAGTTTCATTCATTAAGTAGTTTCTACAAAATTAAGTTTTTATCAACTATGCAATTCAAAATTAAAAAAAAGTAATCAACTAATTTTTTTAGGGTTCAAAAACTTAGTTGACCGTTGAAAATCCAAGGCTTGACTTTTTTTGTTTCGTTTTTGTGTTAAGACAAAAAAGAAAGAGTGAAATAACCCTAAAAAATAAAAAAAAGACAGCAAAATTCAACCGCTCCCATCACCAGCCGCAAAAGGCTATAAAGGTCAAGCCCTACGGGTTTTGAAAAAAATCTCCACCTTACATTTAGTTCGTTTCTAATAAAAATAAAAAACAGCGGTTGTATTTTTCTCAAAAACCTTGACAGCCTTAGCCACGCTAACAAATAAAAAGCTTTCTTTTTTTTCTTTTTCTTTTAAAATTTATGAATGCGGAACGCAGTGAAGCATAAATTTTAATTGCGTACCTATGTCAACTTATGAAATCAAAACCCACCGAAGCAGGGCTGAACGTAAAGAAAGTGTCCAGTGGACACTTTTAGTGAAAGAGCCAGCTGGCGCGATTGCATGTAGCAATTACCAGAACCCTTGTCCAAACTGTTTTGTAATTACAACAACTTCAGAGCAAACCCGAGAATCACTGTTTTACTTGTGCTTATCACTTAAAATGGGGAACTACTTCAGCTATTACTTAAAAGGAAGTGTAATTCCATTTATTTGCATTTCTGATGCTAAAAAAGTGATAAATGTAGCACTTCAAAATTACCAGGAACAACAATGGCAACTCAAAGTTGAAAAACTCAAAAAAATAAATGCTTTTGAAGAAAATCTCCAGCAACAACTCAAAACAATTTCAAAACTAAAAATTGCTTTGCTGAGATCTTAAAAAAACTAAGTCATCCCGTACTTGATGCGGGATCTTTTGAATAGAAACTGAATTTTACTTAAACAAAACCGATACGTCACCCTGAACTTGTTTCAAGGTCTCATTATCATAAACAAAAAACGCACAATGAAACTAATAATAGCAGGAGGAAGAAACTTCACCGACTACAAAAAATTATGTCAAATTTGCGACCAACTACTCCAGGATCAAACCAATATTGAAATAGTAAGCGGTGCTTATTATAAAGGAGCTGATAAACTAGGTAAGCAATATGCAAAAGAACACAACTACCCTATAAAACAATTCCCAGCTAATTGGAAACAATACGGAAAAGCTGCAGGACCAAAACGGAATAAAGAAATGGCAAACTATGCCGATTCCCTTATAGCATTCTGGGATGGAAAAAGCAAAGGCACTAAAAATATGATTGACTTGGCAGAACAAGTTGGATTGAAAGTGAGAATCTTTAATTTTTAAATGATCCTGAACTTGTAAGTTCAGAATCTGTTTTTTTAATCGAAAACCATTTAATATCAATAACCAGTATAAATTAATGCACTTTATTGAAACTTAACCTTATTTAGCGTATTTTAGTCATTCAAAAAAAAATTGCAATATTCAATTGATATAACAAAAAACTATGATTATACTGAAGTTTACACGGATTAAAGGTGATATTTAGTTGAATATAAATAGTTGTGTGTAATTTAGAGAACTCGTTACAAATTATAGAAACAAAATGAAAATCATAAAATATGGCTGGAAATAGAGAATCAAATGGGTGTGTTATTCCTATTGCAATTGGACTTTTTGTTTTTCTTGTTACTTTAATTAAAGCTGATTTTGGTGAAGCAATTGGAACTGGAATAATTACAGCAATTGTCTGGTTTATAATTATGCTTTTCTTTGGTGAAAAATAAGCAAAAACCCAAAACGATTTTAGAATGACTATTTGGAGAACAATATTTTTGAATTCTATAAATGAATTAGACAAATCTAATTTTGGTTGTCATTGGACAAAAGATGAATTTTATCATTTAAGTATGGAATTTATATATAATGATATTTCAGAAAGAGGAAGACATGGAAATATTCAATTTCTTTTTAAGGTAGAAATCGATGTTAACCATGTAGATAGGTTATCAACCATTAAAAAGTAATAAAGATTATTTAACGGAGAGTGAATGTGTATTAAAAAGAAACATAACTTTGAAAAAAGTACTATTAATTTACCCGAAAGAGCATTCTCAATTAATTTCAGTTAATACTGGAACTAGAAACGACAAATGGATTAAATAAATAATAATTATAAAAAAATGAAATAGACTTGTTCATATTGCGGAGACTATTGGTATGGGGATATATCAGAATATGATGGTTGCGAAACTTGTGGCAATGGAATTAATTTTTCTGAATCAAAAGTTAATCATTAAAACTACACACAACAATGGGTATAATTGATTGCTGGGTTTGGTAACATTCCGACAAACATTCTATAGCTTTAAACCTGATTTTCAGTGCGAAATCATAACCCAAACCCGTTACAAGCCATTCAAAAAATTGAACATTATAACCTTAATTAAATAAAGAACTTAATAATGAGTATATTCAAAAGAGGAATTCATAATCAACAATTTTTAGACGCTCTAAACACACTTTATTCCGATAAAAATTCCTTTTGGTATAAAATGCTCAATGACAATGAACTTTTAATTGCAGTCAGAAATGAATCTCTAAATGTGTATTACAATGGTCAAAGTTTATGTAAACTATCATTCAATCAGCGAAAAAAATACATAAAAGGAGAAACTCACAAAAAATATTTGAGCATTACAAACAAGGGTTACTTTACATCTCATAACGGAGTTATTTTAAACAAAAAATCAATTATTAAAAACCTCGCTGAAATTGACTCAATAAAAAAGAATGTTAAAAAACATATAGGGAAAGAAAAATTCGAATCCTATAAACAAATAATGAACCGTGATAAATGCGTTATTGATGTTGAAATAACACTGATAAAAGATAAGGTTCCTAATCCTAAAAAAAGGTCAGATTATAAAATTTCTTCTATTGATTACCTGTCTCTAGAAAAAAATAAACTCGTTTTTTACGAGGCTAAACATTATACTAATTCAGAAATAAGATCCAGAACTACTCCAAAAGTTTTTAATCAAATTAAAAGATATGAAGAGGAATTAGTTCAACATAAAAATGAAATATTGGATTCGTATAAACTTGTTCTACAAAATCTTATAGACTTAAATATTCTTAAAAATCAATTTATTCCCAGTAAATTTGAAGTAAATTTTAATCCTTTTTTAATTGTGTTTGATGTTGATAAAAATGAAAAGGACGATAAACATCTTCAAAAGTTAAGAACACATTTAGGAGAAAGACTGATATTAAAACTTAAAAAATCTATAAGGTTAGAAACCAATTTAGTGTAAAGTCTAACCTTTAACTTGTGTAAACCATGTATCTTAACGAACATTAGAAAATGGATATCCTGAATTCAAATATAAATTCACATCAACCGACGGCATATGATTACGTTTTTCCTGTTTTTGGAGGAATTCTAACGAAAGAAGGGCATTTTAACCCAAAAAATATATTTGGAACAGCATTTTACATTGAGAATAATTTTTTCATCACATGTGCACACACAATAAAAAAGGCAGAAGAGCAAGAAATTGTTGCTCTAGGGTTTCAAAACGAACAAGGTCAATTGAGTTTTTCTAAAATCCGAGATAGTGAAGTTTTTGAAGATAATGATTCTGGAATTTTAGTTGCTTCAATAGAAAGAGCGAAATCATATCCTTGGTTATCTCAAAAACTTGCAATGTTAAATAATGTCATGAGCGTGGGTTATGCATTTGGATTTGATAATAAACATTCTGAAGTTTTGATTAGGGCTTTTAAAGGACACATTACAATGGTTGGATATAATCATAATTTCCCAAAAACCCCAGCGCATTATGAATTATCATATATGTGCCCTCGAGGTATTTCAGGTGCTCCACTCTTGTTTAAACACAAAAATCAACCATATATTTGTGGTTTTACAGTAGGAAATGAACAAACAAGTATGATAGTATGGAGTTCTGAGGATATTGAGGAAGAAACAAATTCTAAAACAGTCTACCAAAGAGAAGAATCGTTTCATAGAGGAATTGCTATGCAATCAAAAAGTTTTTTCGAGCTTGAATCAAAGCTTTTAGGAATGAAAATAATTGATTATTTAAAAAGTACAGATTTACTAAAATAACATTGCCTAACAAAGAACTGAGTTAAAAAATAACTTAAGAAGTATAAATAATAAGTGCCTAGTTAAAATTTAGCTAGGCCTTATTTTTTGGTAAACAACCTCTTCAACACATACGAAACAAAAAAACTAACTACAGCTCCAATAACAGCCATTACAACGGTAAAAAATACATCGTGTAGGCTAATATTTAGAACTGTAGAAAGCAACGTTCCCCCAAAAACGCCAGATTTTAACTGTAAATCATTTTGCCACATCTATGTTTTATTTTTCGTCTTTGTTTTCGTCAGCTACAACCGCTTGGCTTACTGCTGTGGCTACAGTACCTGCAACGGTCATATAAGTAGCAACTGTAATAATAATGGTAGGTAATGAAATTGGAGCTGCAATAATTACACCTCCTGCAGCTGCCAAGGCAATTCCAATATTTCGGAGTGTTCTAAAAAATTTAGGTGTCTTTTTTGTATATCGTTCTGTAAGTTTCATTAGTTAAGATTTAATAGTTAAGAATACTTTTTCTTTTCGCTCAAATGCCTGGTAACAACTTGAAACAATTTTCTGAAATAGCAATCGAGAAGCACTTCCCTTTCCTATTCCAGTTAAATGCGTCACTGGAGCAATACACCCTTCAAGCTCCTTTAAAGCATCATTAGCCGGGTGTATCAATATCAAATTTCTACCGGGAACATTTTCAAGCTGCAAATGATGTTTAAATTTTTCAGAAAATCGAGGTCTCAACTTGTAGGTTCCTTCTGGAATACACGAGATAATTTTTCTATTTTCTAACCAGGGCAATTCAATAACAAAGCCCATAAAAAGGCCTTTAAAAAAAAGGGCACTATTCGTACCCTTTTTATAATAGGTTCTATGCAATGTAAATTCCATTAAACAGTGTCAATATCAATAACAGCCAACGCGTTGTAAGCACCATTTTTCAGCGGATACATTTGCCCATTCACTTCCTGATAAAATTCTACACCCAAAACCTGAAAAACTGGTAGTGTTGAATTCGCTATTACAGTTGCACCCAAATCAATGGCAGCAGTATTTTCATTATTATAGGGTAAAATAGCCGTTTCATCACTTTCAAAAACAGAAGTTCCTTCTTTAAAATCAATTTCAGCGGCACCCATTACTACTTTAAAATGAGTAGTTCCAGCAGGAGCAGCAATTCTTATAGCAGGAGAAAAAGCACCAATATTTACAGAAGCATCACCAGCAACACGGTCAAATGCATTGGTATGTGCTGCAAATAAAGTGTTGTTTAATTTTCCATTTAAATTAAACTCAAACCCCTTTAAGTCGGCTAAATTTCCATCTTGTACAGTTCTCAAGCCACGTTCATTCACAGCATCTGTTTTTATCACTTTTAATACTTCTGTAGTTAATCTACTAACCACACGTTTATCTTTTGCATTTTGCAAAAGAATACGAATCGCATTTCGAAGTACTTTTCCACCTTTTCCAGCTCTCCCAAATTCAGAACCATTTTCACGCGTTCTTTGAAACGCTGGGTCATTTGCAATTCTTGAAGCATCTACACCGCCTTTTTCGCGAGCAAGATCTCCATCAGCAGTTTTGTAAAAGGTAATACCTCCAATAGTACCTTTTAATTTAATTATTCCAGTCTGTCTAGCCATAATCTTATAAATTTTTAATTCTCAACAAATGAAAGTATCTTTATAAGAGAATTCAAAAACCAACATACAACCCTGCCGAATTAATCTTTTTTTACCGAATAACACGATATAAATGACAGTAAGATGAGGTTAGGATAAAGTATAGATAATGTATCAAATGAAAATAATAAGAGCTTGCATATACCCAAAAGACATTCAGTGCATCACTGGAAGAAGTGAACGATACGGGCGTAAGCTATTAAATGAAATTAAAGTGCATTTTGGAAAACAAAAACATCAGTTTGTTACTTCAGAAGAATTTGCTGAATACAGTGGTATTAAACTAGATTTAGTCAATGAATACCTTCAAAAAGTATCATAAAATTTGATGTGATTTGTTTTGATTTAGTTGGTTGAAAATTGTATATTTATTCTTTAATAGAAAGCTAGATTAAACTATACTAGTACAGTTTAAATGGTAGTTAAATAACTACCTCGTATTCTTTGAAATCTCTTAAACCCTTATAAACGTTAGGTTATAGCGAACAGGTTTGAATCCTGTCGAGGTCACAACAACACTAAAAAACAGCTTATTTCTATTTTTAATAAGCTGTTTTTTTATGCCCATCCTTTTTTATTTTAACATTGTCCCATAATTTTAATGCTTCACCTGCAATGTTTTTTTTGCGTATTCCTAAATATTTAGTCCTAAAATCACTATAAAAAATATTTAATTCAAAAAAACCTAATTAAAATCAATATTTATTCAAAAAAAAATCAATATCTTTATCTAATTCAAAATCATTAATTAAAACCTATTATTTTTAATAATTATGGATGAAAATTTCAAAGTAACTGTAGACAACTCTTTTGAATATAATTTTAAACATTCTGAAACAAAAAAATTAGATATCTTAAAATTATCAGAATCTAAATTCCATGTAATTCACAATAATAAATCTTTTAATGTTGAACTTGAGAAATCCAATTTTTTTAACAAGGAATATGTTATCAATGTTAATTCTAATAATTATACTGTTAAAATCTCAAACCAATTAGATTTACTTATTAAAGAAATGGGATTTACAATAGGAACATCCAAAAAATCAAATGACATAAAATCTCCTATGCCTGGCCTTATTTTAAATATAAATGTAGAGATAGGACAAAAAGTGTCAGAAGGAGAAACCTTGTTAATTTTAGAGGCGATGAAAATGGAAAATACTATTAGTTCTCCTAAAAGTGGTATCATTAAATCTATATACATTAAAAAAGGAGAAACTGTTGAAAAGGGTGAGTTAATGATTGAATTGGAATAACTATTACCTACCTAAAATTAATATTCTAAAAGCACTAAACCCATACTAAAATGAAAAAAATATTAATCGCAAATAGAGGCGAAATTGCCATTAGAGTTATGAAAACTGCTCGAAAAATGGGTGTTAAAACGGTTGCCATTTATTCAGAAGCTGATAGAAATGCGCCACATGTAAGATTTGCAGATGAAGCTGTTTATATTGGTGAAGCTCCTTCAAACAAATCGTACCTTTTAGGAGATAAAATTATTAAAGAAGCTAAAAAACTTTATGTAGATGCAATACACCCTGGCTATGGTTTTCTAAGTGAAAATGCCAATTTCGCCGAATTATGTGAGAAAAATGACATTCTATTTATTGGTCCAAAATCTAAATCAATTAGAATGATGGGCGATAAATTAGCCGCAAAAGATGCCGTGAAACATTATAATATCCCTATGGTTCCCGGTGTTGACAGAGCGGTTAACAACCCTAAAGAAGCTACTGTTATTGCTAGAGAAATTGGATTTCCAATATTGATAAAAGCTGCTGCAGGCGGTGGCGGTAAAGGAATGCGCATTGTTGAAAATGAAAATGATGTTGAAGAACAAATGAATAGAGCCATTAGTGAAGCAACTTCTGCTTTTGGAGATGGTTCTGTTTTCATTGAAAAATATATTACTTCACCCCGGCATATTGAAATTCAAGTACTAGCTGATAGCCATGGAAACATACTACACTTGTTTGAAAGAGAGTGTAGTATTCAACGCCGTCATCAAAAAGTAGTTGAAGAAGCCCCTTCTTCAGTTTTAGACTCAGAATTAAGAAAAAAAATGGGAGACGCTGCAATTAAAGTTGCAAAATCTTGTGACTATTTAGGTGCTGGAACCGTAGAATTTTTGGTTGATAAAAATTTAGATTTCTATTTTTTAGAGATGAATACTCGTTTGCAAGTTGAACACCCAGTATCTGAACTCATTTCAGGTATAGATTTAGTTGAACAACAAATAAAAATTGCACGTGGTGAAGCCATCTCTTTCAAACAAAAAGATTTAAAAATTAAAGGCCATGCATTGGAGTTGCGTGTGTATGCTGAAGATCCTACAAATAATTTTTTACCTAGCGTTGGGAATTTAAACATTTATAAAATTCCTAAAGGTGAAGGCATTAGAGTTGATAATGGTTTTGAGGAAGGAATGGACATCCCTATTTATTATGACCCTATGTTATCAAAATTAATTACTTATGGTAAAACACGCGAAGAGGCAATTCAACTAATGATTGAAGCTATAGATAATTATAAAATTGAAGGGGTAAAAACAACGTTACCTTTTGGTAAATTTGTTTGTGAACATGAAGCCTTTCGCTCAGGAAATTTTGATACACATTTTGTTAAAAATTATTACACCCCTGAAAAACTACAAGCCGGTTTAGATGAAGAAGCTAAAATAGCTGCATTAGTAGCATTAAAAATATATTTCGAAGATCAAAAAATTGTAAGAGTTCCTCTTATAAACTAATTGTTATACTATTCAATATCATGGATTCAAAAATTGAAAAATTAAATAAAAGAGTTGCATTAGCACATTTAGGTGGTGGGAAAGAACGAATAAAAAAACAACACGCAAAGAAAAAATTAACGGCTAGAGAACGTGTAGACTATTTATTAGATGAAGGTTCATTTGAAGAAATGGGTGTTTTAGTTACTCATAGAACAACCGATTTTGGCATGGAAAAAGAAATTTACTTTGGTGATGGTGTTGTAACAGGCTATGGAACTATAAATGAAAGGCTAGTATACGTTTTTGCACAAGATTTTACAGTTTTTGGAGGAGCTCTGTCAGAAACTCATGCCGAAAAAATTTGTAAAATAATGGATCAAGCTTTAAAAGTTGGCGCTCCTGTAATAGGATTGAATGATTCGGGTGGAGCTAGAATTCAGGAAGGTGTAAAATCTTTAGGTGGCTATGCTGATATTTTTTATAGAAATGTACAAGCATCAGGGGTTATTCCACAACTTTCAGCAATTATGGGCCCTTGCGCTGGTGGTGCAGTTTACTCTCCTGCAATGACAGACTTTACTTTGATGGTTGAAGATACTAGTTATATGTTTGTAACGGGGCCTAATGTTGTAAAAACAGTAACAAATGAAGAAGTTACAGCCGAAGAGTTGGGTGGCGCAAGTACACACTCAACGAAATCGGGTGTTACACATATCACATCTTCAAATGATATTGAATGTTTAGAAGATGTAAAAGCCTTATTGAGCTACATTCCCCAAAACAATAGAGAAACAACTAAAAAATTACCCTACAAATTAGATAATGAAATTAGGGAAGAACTTGAAAAAATAATCCCCGAAAACCCAAATAAACCTTATAATATGCATCAGGTTATTAAAGGTATTATTGACAAAAATTCTTTTTTTGAAATTCATAAAAATTTTGCAGAAAATATAATTGTGGGTTTTGGTCGTTTAGCAGGAAGAAGTATTGGTATTATAGCCAATCAACCTATGAATTTAGCAGGTTGTTTAGACGTAAATAGCTCTGTTAAAGCAGCTCGTTTTACACGATTTTGCGATTGCTTTAATATTCCGTTATTAGTATTGGTAGACGTTCCTGGTTTTTTACCTGGAACAGATCAGGAATGGAATGCAATTATAACAAACGGTGCAAAGTTATTGTATGCTTTAAGCGAAGCAACCGTACCAAGAATAACTGTTATTACACGAAAAGCTTACGGCGGCGCTTATGACGTTATGAATTCTAAACACATAGGCGCAGATATGAACTTTGCTTGGCCAACTGCCGAAATCGCTGTTATGGGAGCTAAAGGTGCAGCTGAAATTATTTTTAAAAATGAAATTAAAAATGCTGATAACCCTAAAGCCAAATGGAAAGAAAAAGAAATAGAATATGCTGAAAAATTTGCAGACCCTTATAGAGCAGCCAGACGTGGTTTTATTGATGAAGTTATTTACCCAAAAAATACACGAAGAAAATTAATTAAGGCCTACCAAATGCTTGAGGGTAAAGAAGTTGTAAGACCTAAAAGGAAGCACGGAAATATTCCTTTGTAAACTAAATTTAATAGAGGTTAGTGGCTAACTGCATACAAAGTTAAAACCATAACTTGCAGTATATCAGATATAAAAGTTGTTTTTAATTGTCTGTTCGAGTAAATATTAAAATAGGTAACTATCTACTGACCTCAATAATTTAATTCAAATTAAAAATAATAAACTTTGTAAGAAATATTCAATATTAACAACTAATAATCAAAAGTTACGATTGTTTTTAATAATTTTTCTTATTAAAATTGATGATGTTCTTTTAGTTAATAGTACCTCTTTTGGGAAAAGTCAATGTACTAAATATTGCTTTTTTTTATATAATTTCTGCGGAGAGTCCTTTTGATAATAACATGGTACAACGAGGTTTTAAATCGTTATACTCACCCGTTTTTACGGTGCATTTACCTTTGTAATGAACTAAAATAGCGCATTGTTCAGCTTGCTCTAATGTATGGTCACAAATATCAATCAATGAGTCAATTACGTGGTCAAAGGTATTTACATCATCGTTAAATAATACAATCTCATTTAGATTGGTTTCCTGTTCCAATACATCAACTTCTTCTTGTATTCTTTTCTTTGTACTCATGCTGCTAAATTAGTAATTATTTTATATACTTCAAAGATACCCAGTTATTTCGCTCAATTATTTTATCTAAAGTCAAACCGTATTTTGAAACTTCCGCATCAATTATTGGAATATCTTCTTCATAAAATCCGCTAAATAAAATAATACCATCATCATTTAAACAATCCATATATAAAACCATATCATTTAGTAAAATATTTCTGTTAATATTAGCAATAATAACATCGTATTTTTTATTCATTAAAAGTGAAGCATCACCTTCAAAAACTGAAATATGTTTACAGTTATTTCGTGCTACATTTTCTAAAGAATTCTCATAGCACCAAGTATCAATATCAATAGCATCAATTGGTTTTGCTCCTTTCATTTCAGCAAAAATGGCTAAAATTCCAGTTCCGCATCCCATATCTAACGTATTTTTATTAGCTAAATCTAGTGCTAACAAATGCTGAATCATCATATGTGTAGTTTCATGATGACCTGTGCCAAAACTCATTTTTGGCTCAATAACAATGTCGTATTTTAAATTTGGATTTTTGTGAAAAGGAGCTCTAATACTCACTAAATTATCAACCTGAATTTGGTTGAAGTTTTTTTCCCATTCACTATTCCAATTTGTTTGTTCAATAACTTCTTCTTCAAAAGTAAATTTAAACTCCTCAGAATTTAAAATTTGAATCTCTTTTAAAATTTCAGAATTCCAATCATTTTCTTGAATGTATGCTGTTACACCATCTTCATTTTCTACAAAACTTTCAAAACCTACTTCTCCTAGTTGAGCTATTAAAATTTCAGTTGCTGGCTCTTTTGGTGCTACTTTAAAAATATATCCAATATAATTTGTCATATATATCATTTATTACAAAATGCAAAAATACGGTTTCCTTTCATAATGAAAGAAAACCGCATCTATATTTTAAACTATTTTAAAAATATACTTAGAATGATTTTACCAGCTCAATAAAATCATCCGCATTTAAAGCTGCACCACCAATTAAACCACCATCTACATCCTCTTTAGAAAATATTTCTTTAGCATTTGAAGGTTTTACACTTCCTCCATATAAAATTGAAACATTGTCAGCTACTTCTTTATTGTATTTATCAGCAACAATTTTCCTAATAAAAGCGTGCATTTCCTGCGCCTGTTCAGGTGATGCTGTTTCCCCTGTTCCAATTGCCCATACAGGTTCATAAGCCAAAATAATATTACCCCAAGCTGAAGCTTCCAAATGAAACAATCCGTTTTTTACTTGGCTTTCAACAACTTTAAAATGATTTTTAGATTTTCTATCTTCTAAAACTTCACCAAAACAAAAAATTATTTCCATATTGTTTTTTAATGCTGTACTAACTTTTTCAGCTAAAGTTTCGTCTGTTTCACAAAAATACTCTCTGCGTTCAGAATGCCCTAAAATAACCATATTTACCCCAACAGATTTAAGCATTTCTGCAGAAATTTCACCCGTAAAAGCACCACTTTTTGCTTGATGCATGTTTTGTGCTGCTACTTCAATAGTTGTTTTTTTTGCTTTTTTTACCACTTTTTCTAAACTAACAAACGTTGGAGCAACAATTACTCTTGTGTTTTGTAATGAATTATTTTTTAGTTTTTTAATTATTTTTTTTACTAAAAATTTAGAAGCCTCTAAATCGTTATTCATTTTCCAGTTACCTGCCACTATTTGTTTTCTCATGGTATTTTAATTTACTTTTATGGTTTCTTTTTAACACAACAAATTTACGGTATAAAGTTTGAAAATTAGACTCTTAAATAAGCTGATTACGCAATCGTTTTCGACAATAAACCAAATATTAAAGATATTTTTTCAAGAAACAACTATAACTTAAAGTATTAAAATTGTTACTTTTGCTTAATTCTTTATTCAAATCTATGAACAAATCAGCACTAATTGCTCAAATTAAACAGAAAGAGTCTTTTTTATGTATAGGTTTAGATGTTGATTTAGCAAAAATACCAACACATTTATTAGAAAAAAAAGATCCTATTTTTGAATTTAATAAACAACTAATTGATGCTACTCATAACTTAGCTGTTGCCTATAAACCGAATATCGCTTTTTATGAAGCATACGGAATTAAAGGTTGGAAATCTTTAAAAAAAACAATCAATTATCTCAATAAAAATTACCCAGAAATTTTTACCATTGCCGATGCAAAACGAGGTGATATTGGCAATACTTCAACTAGGTATGCCAAAGCTTTTTTTGAAGATTTAAATTTTGATTCAATAACTGTTGCACCATACATGGGAAGTGATTCTGTAGAGCCTTTTTTGGCTTTTGAAAATAAAACAACTATCCTTTTAGCTTTAACTTCAAATAAAGGCGGATTGGATTTTCAGGGGCTGAAAACAAATACTGGTGCGCTTTATAAAAACGTTTTAAAAACTGCTCTAACTTGGAAAAATGCTCAAAATTTAATGTTTGTTGTTGGCGCTACAAAACCAGCATATTTTGCTGAAATAAGAAAAATTGTTCCCAATCACTTTTTATTAGTTCCAGGTGTTGGTGCTCAAGGTGGTAATTTACAAGAGGTTTGTAACCATGGGTTAACAAAAGATTGTGGCTTACTTATTAATTCATCAAGAGGAATTATTTATGCTGGAAATGATATAAATTTTGCTAAAGCAGCTAAAAAAGAAGCTTTTAGATTGCAACAAGAAATGAAAATTATTTTAAATGAAAATAATTAATGATTCTCTAAAAAGGGAAATTCTAATAAAAACAACACCTAAAAGAATTGTTTCATTGGTTCCGTCTCAAACTGAATTATTATATGATTTAGGTCTGGAAAATGAAATAGTTGGTATTACAAAATTTTGTGTTCACCCCTATCATTTAAAGGCTACAAAAACAATTGTTGGTGGCACAAAAAAAGTTGATTTTAACAAAATTAAAGCGTTACAACCCGATTTTATTTTATGCAATAAAGAAGAAAATTCTTATGACTTTCTTCCAGAATTAGAAAAAATTGCTCCCACTTATTTTTCAGATGTAAATTCAATTCAAGATTCATTAAATTTAATAGCTAATTTAGGAAACATTCTAAACCGAAGAACCGAAAGCATTAATTTAATTGAAAAAATAAACTTTAAGTTAACCAACTTTAAATCTTTTATAAAAGATAAGCCTGCTAGAAAGGTCGCTTATTTTATTTGGGCAAACCCGTGGATGGTTGCAGGAAACAACACCTATATTAATGAGATTTTAAAACTTAACAAATTTGAAAATATTTATGCAAATAGGAGTCGTTATCCTAAGGTTGAAATTAATAAAATTAGACATGAAGGTGACCCTGATGTAATTATTTTATCATCTGAGCCCTTTCCCTTTAAAGATGAACACGCTATGGAAATAGCAACCTATACGAATCGTTCTGTTACTGTTTTTGCCGATGGAGAATTATTTAGTTGGTTTGGTTCTAGATTGTTACTTTCGTTTGATTATTTTAAAGAATTGCACAAAAAATTTGAAAGCCATTTTTAATGTTTTAAAACCTATTTGTTTACCATCTTGTAAGACACAAAACGCATTACCTACTCTTTATAATTCTTGGGGAGAAACTTTAAACAGGTAACTAACCAAAAAATTAAAATTATTTTTTAAATGTACCTGTATTTTTATTGTATCCATACGGACAATGTTTACAACCATTTTTACAACAGTACCCTCTTTTTAAATGATATTTCTCTGTAAAAACACGATAACCTTGCTCGTTTACATAATAATCTCCTTCTTCATAAGGAATATGTTTTTTAAAATCCATATACAAAAATAACAAAAAAACGCTCTGAAAATTCAGAACGTTGTTTTGTTTACGATTCACATTTTTTTAATTCACACTTGGTGGATAGTTAGCCATAATTTTAGCCACAAAATCTTTAATTTTCTCTTCCTTTTTAGCTACATTCCTTGAGGTATTTAATGCGCCACTTCCTATTCCTTGCCAAGCTAATTCTTTTTTATTCGCATCTATCAAGTCTATAAATAACGTACCTTCTGTATATTTTGAAATATGTGTTCCAAAATTTGGGCCGTAATACCACGGAAACCAACCAAAATACATGTTATTATTGTTATAAATATCTATTCTTTGACGTGATTTTGTGAAAATATTCACTAATAAATCCGGATTTTTAGATTTTTTAAAACCTTTAGCCAACAATTCGCTTTCAACAGCTTTTAAAATTCTTCGCTTATCTAAATCTGAAATTTCAACTTTATCAATTCCCTTTTTATAAAAAGCAAAAGTTTTAAACTTTGAAAAATTGGTATTGGTATCATAATCACTTGAAACTCTTATAGAACTACAAGATGCTACTAAAAATAATAAGGCTAACGGAAGTAATTTAAGGGCTTTCATTTTGAATAAAATTTTAATATTAAAACAACTTTTGTAATAATGAATCATCAACTAAATTTGGTAGCGTAATTTTTAATTTTGGATTCGCTTCCATCGCTCTTTTAATTGCAAAAGTTGCTCCACCATTACGCGCCCAATTTCTACGAGCAATTCCATTATTAACATCCCAAAAAAGCATACTTTTCAATCGCTTTTCTGCCTCTATACTACCATCAATAACCATACCAAAACCACCATTTATTACTTCACCCCAACCTACTCCACCTCCATTATGAATAGATACCCAAGTTGCACCTCTAAAACTATCACCTATTACATTTTGAATAGCCATATCAGCCGTAAATTGAGATCCATCGTATATATTTGAAGTTTCTCTGTAAGGAGAATCGGTACCAGAAACATCATGGTGATCCCTACCTAATACAATAGGTGCTGAAATTATATTATTTTTTATTGCATTATTAAAAGCTTCTGCTATTTTCATTCTTCCTTCTGCATCTGCATATAAAATTCGCGCTTGAGAACCCACCACTAAGTTGTTTTCTTGAGCTCCTTTAATCCACTGAATATTATCAGCCATCTGTTGCTGAATTTCCTGAGGGTAATTTTTTCTTAATTCTTCTAAAACCTCACATGCTATTGTATCAGTCTTTTCTAAATCTGTTGGATTAGCACTTGTACACACCCAACGAAAAGGTCCAAAACCATAGTCAAAACACATTGGCCCCATAATATCTTGTACATACGATGGATATTTAAAATCTATTCCATTTTCAGCCATAATATCTGCATTAGCTCTGCTAGCCTCTAACAAAAATGCATTTCCATAATCAAAAAAATAAGTGCCTTTTGCTGTATGTTTATTAATTGCTTCAACCTGCCTTTTTAAGCTTTCTTGCACTTTTTCCTTGAATAATTTTGGGTTTTTGGTCATCATCTCATTTGCGTCCTCAAATGAAATACCAACGGGATAATAACCACCTGCCCAAGGGTTATGCAATGATGTTTGATCAGAACCTAAATCTATATATATTCCTGCTTCATAAAACTTCTCCCAAACTTCAACTACATTTCCTTGATAGGCAATTGAAACTATTTCTTTCTTTAATTTTGCTCTTTTAACACGTTCAACTAATTCATCAATAGTCTTAAAAACCTCGTCAACCCAATGTTGTGAATGACGTGTATTAACAGCTTTCGGGTTTACTTCAGCACAAACTGTGATACAACCAGCAATATTTCCTGCTTTTGGCTGCGCACCACTCATTCCCCCTAAACCAGAAGTTACAAAGAGTTTCCCTGTTAAATCCTCTCCATTTTTTGCAATCTTTCTACCAGCATTCAACACTGTTATAGTTGTTCCATGAACAATTCCTTGCGGTCCAATATACATATAACTTCCTGCTGTCATTTGTCCGTATTGAGTAACACCTAACGCATTATACTTCTCCCAATCGTCTTGTTTGCTGTAATTTGGAATCATCATTCCATTAGTCACCACAACTCTTGGTGCATTTCTATGAGAAGGGAATATTCCCATTGGATGCCCAGAATACATTACTAAAGTTTGCTCTTCCGTCATTTCACTTAAATACTGCATTGTTAATAAATACTGCGCCCAATTTTGAAAAACAGCACCATTTCCTCCATAAGTAATTAGTTCATGCGGGTGTTGAGCAACAGCATAATCCAAATTATTTTGGATCATATGCATAATTGCTTTTGCCTGTTCACATTTCCCAGGGTATTCATTAATTGGACGAGCGTACATTTTGTAATTTGGACGAAAACGATGCATGTAAATTCTACCGTATTCATTTAATTCATTAGCAAACTCTTCAGCTAAAACTGCATGGTGTTTTTTATCAAAATAGCGTAGTGCATTTTGAATTGCTAACTTTTTTTCTTCTTTTGATAAAATTTCTTTTCGTTTTGGCGCATGATTTATATCTAAATCATATACTTTTATTAAAGGTAACTCAGATGGTATTCCTTGTTTTATTTGATCTTTAAATGTCATAATTGTTAATACTTAAATTTATAGTTAATTTTTAATACAAAAAAAATTAAGCTACGGATATCTAATATCAACTCTAAAATGAGTTAACGCAATACATATTTTATACGTGAAGTGAATAATATCCAAAATAGTAAAATTACTTGGTTTGGTACAAATATAACGTAAATTGCGTTTCTTTTTTCATAAAATTTAGAGACTACAAAAGCAATATTCAAACTATTTGCCGCTCATACTTTTTGAAAGACATTCAATCTTTTAATTGTTTTTTTGTACTTTATAGCGCTAATTTAATCTTCTAATTATATTTCTTTATAATTAACTCACTTTTATTAAAAAGTAGCTAACAATAGTCATAATTATACTTATAAATTTTGGTTAAATTGCAAGCATTGAATTTTATAAATATATGGAAAAAATAACACCTTACAAACCTAAAAATAAAGTACGAATTGTAACTGCTGCTTCATTATTTGATGGCCATGATGCTGCTATTAATATTATGAGAAGAATTATTCAATCTACTGGTGTTGAAGTCATCCATTTAGGTCATGATAGAAGTGTTGAAGAAGTAGTAAACTGTGCTATTCAAGAAGATGCCAATGCCATTGCCATGACCTCTTACCAAGGAGGTCATAATGAGTATTTTAAATATATGCATGATTTATTGCAAGAAAAAGGAGCTCCACAAATAAAAATATTTGGTGGCGGAGGCGGCGTTATTCTTCCTGAAGAAATCAAAGATTTAACAAATTATGGGATTACGCGTATTTATTCTCCAGATGATGGTAGAGCAATGGGGTTGCAAGGTATGATTAACGACATGGTTGAAAAATGTGATTTTCCAACAGGTAAAACTATAAATTTCAAACCTTCCAATTTAAAAAACAAAGATACTACTCAAATAGCACACGCTATCTCTGCAGCAGAAAATTACACTTCAAAACATAAGGCTTTTCTTAGTGGGGTTAGAAATATTGCATCCCATTCTAAAATTCCAGTTTTAGGAATTACAGGAACTGGCGGCTCAGGAAAATCATCTACTGTTGACGAAATTGTACGCCGTTTTTTAGTTGATTTCCCATCCAAAACACTTGGAATTATTTCTGTTGATCCTTCAAAACGAAAAACTGGTGGTGCATTATTAGGTGATAGAATTAGAATGAACGCCATTAATAACAATAGAGTTTACATGCGCTCCTTGGCAACAAGAGAGTCAAATGTAGCTTTATCTAAACACGTAAGTGATGCTATTGATATTTTAAAAGTTGCTGGTTACGATTTAATTTTGCTGGAAACTTCTGGTATTGGACAAAGTGATACTGAAATATTAGATTATTCTGACGTTTCGCTATATGTAATGACTCCTGAATATGGTGCCGCAACCCAATTGGAGAAAATTGACATGATTGATTTTGCCGATATTATTGCTCTTAATAAATTTGACAAACGTGGCGCTTTAGATGCCCTTCGTGATGTTAAAAAACAATACCAACGCAATCATAATTTATTCGATAAAAATGTTGAAGACATGCCAGTTTATGGCACAACAGCTTCACAATTTAATGACCCTGGAACTAATGAATTATATAGTGTTTTAATAAAAAATTTAAACGAAAAAACAAGCGCTAATTTTAAAAGCACTTTCCATGCTCAATACAAACTACAGGAAAAACAACACATTATTCCGCCAAATCGGACACGTTATTTATCTGAAATTACCGAGAACAATAGAAATTATACCAAAACAGCTTTAAGTCAAAAAGAAATTGCTCAAAAATTGTATGGAATTTATAAAACTATTTGCTCTGTTGGAAATGTCATTGCGAGTGAAACGAAACAATCTCTTTTAAATGAAATTGGCTTGAATGAAAATGAATTTCTGAAACAAGTCAAAAATGAAGAAAAAAAAGAATTAATAGCTTTATTATTTAAAGAATTCTCTCGTGTTAAAATTGATTTAAACCCACACAACTGGAATATCATTTTAAATTGGGAGGCAAAAAAACAAGCATATAAAAACGACATATATTCTTATAAAGTCCGCGATAAAGAAATCAATATAAAAACACATAGCGAATCACTTTCACACTTGCAAATTCCTAAAATAGCTTTACCAAAATATGAAGCATGGGGCGATATTTTACTTTGGAATTTAGAAGAAAATGTACCTGGAGAATTTCCGTATACTGCTGGTTTGTTCCCTTTTAAACGCACAGGAGAAGATCCAACCCGAATGTTTGCTGGTGAAGGTGGCCCAGAACGTACCAACAGGCGATTTCATTACGTAAGTTTAGGAATGCCTGCAAAACGTTTATCAACCGCTTTTGATTCAGTAACATTATATGGGAATGACCCTGATATTAGACCTGATATTTATGGTAAAATTGGAAATGCTGGGGTTTCTATTTGCTGTTTAGACGATGCTAAAAAATTATATTCAGGATTTGAATTAACCAATCCTATGACCTCTGTTTCAATGACTATTAATGGCCCTGCTCCAATGATGCTCGGTTTTTTTATGAATGCTGCTATTGATCAGGAATGTGAAAAATATATTATTCAACATCATTTAGAAAAAGAAACTGAAGCCAAAATAAAATCCATTTTCAATAAAAAAGATGTTGATCGCCCAAAATATCAAGGAAAACTTCCGGAAGGGAATAACGGATTGGGATTATTATTACTCGGAGTAACTGGAGATCAAATTTTACCAAAAGAAGTGTATCAAAAAATTAAAACTGAAACTATTGCAAAAGTTCGTGGAACAGTTCAGGCAGATATTTTAAAAGAAGATCAGGCTCAAAATACGTGTATTTTCTCCACTGAATTTGCCTTGCGTTTAATGGGTGATGTTCAGGAATATTTTATAGAAAATAAAATTCGTAATTTTTATTCTGTCTCTATTTCAGGTTATCATATTGCCGAAGCTGGTGCGAATCCTATTTCTCAATTGGCTTTTACCTTAGCTAACGGATTTACGTACGTGGAATATTATTTATCAAGAGGAATGGACATTGACAAGTTTGGTCCAAATTTATCGTTCTTCTTTTCAAATGGGATAGATCCAGAATACGCTGTTATTGGTAGAGTTGCTAGAAAAATTTGGGCTAAAGCTATGAAAAATAAGTACGCAGCAAATTCGAGAGCTCAAATGCTGAAATATCACATTCAAACCTCTGGTAGAAGTTTACATGCGCAGGAAATTGATTTTAATGACATCCGTACCACATTACAAGCTTTGTATGCGATTTACGATAATTGTAACAGTTTGCATACCAATGCCTATGATGAAGCTATTACTACTCCAACTGAAGAAAGTGTTAGACGCGCTATGGCAATTCAGCTCATTATTAATAAAGAATTAGGATTGACTAAAAACGAAAATCCAATTCAAGGTGCTTTTATTATTGAAGAATTAACCGATTTGGTAGAAGAAGCTATATACATTGAATTTGATAGAATTACAGAACGAGGTGGTGTTTTAGGTGCAATGGAAACAATGTATCAACGAAGTAAAATACAAGAAGAAAGTTTGTATTATGAAACCTTAAAACACACTGGAGAATTTCCAATAATTGGAGTTAATACTTTTTTAAGTAGCAAGGGCTCTCCAACTATTTTACCTCAAGAAGTAATTAGAGCAACCGAAGAAGAAAAGAAATACCAAATTACAGTTGTTAAAAACTTAAATAAAGGCAATGCTAAAAATGTTGAAAAACAACTTACTTTATTAAAACAAAAAGCCATTAATAACGAAAATGTTTTTGAACAATTAATGGAAGCTTGTAAAGTTTGTTCTATTGGTCAAATTACAGAAGCACTGTTTAAAGTTGGTGGTCAATACAGAAGAAATATGTAGCTAACCTATAACATAGAATTTACATATTGACTATGTATTTTACGAAGTTTTTTCAACTCCTTTCTAAGTAGTTTAACAAAATCTTTTCCATGGGTAATGGTAAGCTCTAGTTTTAAACAATCTTGATTCAAAATATCAATAAAATACCTAAGTGACTTCGCATATTTTAATTTTAATCTAGGGTTTTCTTGAATTTCTGTCTCTACAACTTTAGGAACTAATCTGAAAGCATTCATTACCAAATTATCTGCATAATTATCTGTTTTATTTCCAGATCTATACATAGAAATCATGTCTTTATCATCCGTAATATACGATGCAATACGACGTGACAAATTAAAAATATCTAACGCTTTTTTGTAGATACGTGAATGATTGATATTATGCTGTGATGAGGTAAACATACTTTAAAGTTATTTTATACAAAATTACTTAGTAAAAAGAGAATTTATATTTAATTTTTAAAGTAAAACTGTTAATTTTATTTAAAATATGATATATTTATCTACTAAAATTTTAATTTATGAAATTAGACGATATTAATTGGAGCATCTTACATTGTTTACAACAAAATGCTAGACAAACAAATACAGAAATTGCTCGAAAAGTAGGCATAACTTCACCTGCTGTTTCAGAACGTATTCACAAGATGGAAGATTTTGGAATTATTGAAGGCTATTTCACTAAGGTTTCTTATTTTAAAACTAACCATCAGCTAAAAGCAATTATAACTTTAAGAGTATTTATGGGCAGATTAAAACCTTTTATGGAAAAAGTAAAAGAATTTAATGAGGTTATTAATTGTTATAGAATTACAGGAAATGAAAATATTTTTATGGAAGTTGTATTAAAAAATCAACAACACCTCCAACAATTTATAGATCAATTAATTAATTATGGAGAAACAAAAACGCATATTGTTTTATCTAATATTGTAGAAAACAATCCTATAGTCAAAAGTGTACATCTTTAATTTTAATTTCTCTTTAGCTTATTTCTTAAAAAAAACCGTCTATGCATATTATAGACGGTTTTTAAATATATTATTTCTAAATATTAGTTATGAGCTATCGCATCTGGGTTTCCATCAGGATCTCCATTTACAGTTCCATCAGAATTTACATTTCCTAACAATAACAACCCACAAACATGTGGTGTTGCCATAGATGTACCACTTATTGTATTATAACCACCATCTTTCCAAGTAGATAAAATTGATACACCTGGTGCACAAAATTCAATTGGAGGATTGCCATAATTTGAGAAAGAAGCAAAATTATCATTTACATCCATTGCTGAAATTGTATAGATATTTGGCCCGTTAGCTCTCCCTGGAGAACTACTGTTAGCATCTGTAGATTCATTACCAGCAGCTAATGCAAATTTAACACCTGTAGCTGCTGCTGCAATAACAGCATCGTCTAAAGCGGTTGAAACACCTCCTCCTAAACTCATATTAGCAGCATCTCCAACCTGACCATTTGCAGCAACGTAATCTATTCCTGAAATTACACCAGATGTTGACCCACTACCTCTTCGGTCTAAAACACGAACTGCAACTACAGTTGCTCCTGGAGCTACGCCAACAACACCAATAGCATTATCAATTGCAGCAACTGTACCTGCAACATGCGTACCATGTCCGTTTTGATCTTCTGGACTTTTGTTAGCTGGTGAACCTGTTAAAAAAGAAATACTTCTTGCAACATCTACATTTAATTCTGGGTGATCTAAATCTATACCCGTATCAATAATCCAAGCAGTTGCCCCACCTGAATAAGCTGCTCCTCCTCCAACTCTAGTAATGCCCCAAGGTATTTCTTGAGCTGGCGGAGTTCCTCCACCACTTCCTGGTTTCCCTATGTATGCATTTATTGGAGACAAAGTAATCATTTGATCTTGTTCAATACTTTTAATTCGATTATCTTTTTTTAATATTGCCAATTGACTTTCTGTTAATTTAGCTGAAAATCCATTAAGTGCAAAACCAAAAGTATTTATAATATTTTCATTTGTAATTTTAGCTGCTGCAAAATTAGTAGGTATTTCAGATTTTAACATCTCCGTTTTGGCTTTATAGCTTAAACTTTTTGTAATAGCTGATTTACCTGCATAATTATTATTAAATACAATAACATACTGTCCATCTATCGGAGTTGAAGTGTATTGAGCTAAAGATGTTGCATCTGTAATATTAGCATCTTCGTTCTCACTAACGCAACTAGTAATTACAATAAGAATTGATACTAAAAATAATGTTAAAAATGAAAATTTTGTGAATAAAGTTTGTGTCTTCATAAAAAGTGTTTTTTATTAAATTATTTGATTAGGTTTCGCTAATTTAAATAAAATTAAATAAATACAAAATAAAATGTTCTTTTTATAAAAATTTAACTTTTTTAACTATTAATTCATAAAACAAACAACCTTGTGAAATACACTATTTTTTTGTGCTAAATATTTAAAATAAGCTTTAATACGCATCACCATGAACATCTGCAACCTCTCAACCTGGCGAATTATTCATATTCTTAAAAGCTTCATCCCATTTTAAAGCTATTTTTGATACCACAAGCAACTGAAGGAAAACACGTACTAAAAATAGAATGAGAATAATATTCTTCTTTGCTAGTTGATATTTGAATTGGGAATTTAAATTTAGCATTTACTAATTATTCATCTACCATTACTTTTAACGTATCAATATAACTATAACCAACACCATCTGAAAATTGTTTCATCCGTTCCTAATTACTAACTATATTAAAAATTGCTACACCATATATGGTAAAACGAACAAACCTTAATAAACCAAATAACAAAACACCTTTAAGTGGATATTTAATCATACCAGCTGCCAAACATGTTATTGAAAACGGAATTGGAAGTAATGCCCCAACTACAATTAAAAATCCACCCCATTTACTAGTGTTTTTTAATTGTTTATGCATTTTATTTTCAAAATACTCTTTTACAACTCTTACTTTCAGTATCGCTTTTCCAATAAAATAAGAAAGTACCCCTCCAATATAAGAGAGCGTTGCCAATAACGCTAAGTTAACTATAGGTGTACTTGTTTTTTTAGACCAAGCAATAAAAATTTCTGGCGGAATTAGCCCCAAAATTGTTTCTGATACAAAAAACATTAAGAAAATAGCTAGAGTAGAAAAAGTGGTGGTTACTATTTCTAGCCCATCATTGATATTATAAATATAATTATTAAAAACAATTAAAATTATAACCAAAAAAAGTATGGGAGTAATTGCCTTTTTAATGCTGTTCAATATAAACTTATAAAACCCCGTATAAGAATAATATTGATGAAGCAACTTTATTTTCGATTTCTTTTGACTCTCTATTCGGGGCATATGTTATTTATAATTATTCTAAATTAGATATAGTGAATGGTAAAAATAATTATTTTTTGGAATTAAAAACTATTAAATTCCTTTAAACCTTCATTATTGAGAAAAGTTTAACATAAAACTAAGAATTTAACTAAGTTTTTGAATAAATTAATTGAAGTCAGTAGATAACTACATATAAATTTGAAATGGTAAAACACTGAATATAAAAAGTATAATGTAAAATAATTTGTCTGTTCGAGCGCAGTCGAGAACTATATCATACATAAATAGTTCTCGACTGCGCTCGACCTGACACAAACAAATAGAATTTATTAAATTAATCGTATGAAACTATCTACTAACCTCTATAAATTAATTCTATTTGTCAATAATTGATAAAGCTAATCGTATTTTAAAATACGCTAATTCTCCATTAAAATGTTCAAAATAAGGTTTTAATGCTGGTGGGTTTTTTAGTTCTCCCTTTGCATTTCTAATTTTCTCAACTTCATCTTTAGTCACAAACTTATAAATATCTATATCTTTACCATCTGTATAGGCTTTTGCCAAATGTGAAAAAATTGTGGTAGATTTTAAATTTCGCTTTGCTGCAATTTCATCAATTGACAAACCTTCTTTATACAATTGGTAGGTTACTTTGTTCGTGTTATTTTGTTTTCGAGTACTTATTTTTTCATTAGAAAAGGAGACTATTTCAGCAATAAAATCTTCTCCATACACTTCTAATTTTCGTTGTCCAACACCGCTAATATCTATAAAATCACTTTCACACATTGGTATTGCTCGTTCCATTTCTTTTAATGTAGCATCGCTAAAAACCAAATACGCCGGGATATTTTCAGCCAATGCAATTTCTTGACGCAATTTTCTTAAACGTTCAAATAAGGTGTCTTTTTTAGGTTTCTTAGCTTTTATTTCTTTTTGAACTTTTACTTGTTCTTTATACTCAATTGGGCGAGTTAAATTCACAACTTCATTTTCAAACAATACTTTTTTTGAAAAACTGGTTAAACGCAATGCATTATTTTTATGAAAAGCAATTTCGCAATAGCCTTGATTGGTTAACTGAATTAAATACTGCTGCCAATCTCTCCAAGAAATATCACTTCCTATTCCATGCGATTTTAATTTATCGTATTGTTTATCTATAATAGTTGCATTATTTGCCCCTCTTAACACATCAATTACCGTTCCTATAGCCTCAGATTCTTTCAATCGTGTAATTACTGAAAGTGCTTTTTGAGCAATAATAGTACCGTTAAAAAACTGCGGTGGATTTTTACAAACATCGCAATTACCACAGTTTGTAGCCAACAATTCTCCAAAATAACTTAACAAAATTTTTCTTCGGCACGTGGTTGCTTCAGAAAATTGCTTCATACGTTCTAATTTTGCTATTTGAACCTCTTCATTACTAGCGCCACTAGCAAATTTCCGAAGTTGAATTACATCCGAATAACTATGAAATAATAGTGCATTCGCTTTTAATCCATCTCTTCCGCAACGTCCAATCTCCTGATAATAACCTTCAATATTTTTAGGCATATTGTAATGAATTACCCAACGAACGTTCGATTTATCAATCCCCATTCCAAAGGCAACTGTTGCACAAACTACTTCTACTTTATCATAAATAAAATCTTCTTGCGTTTTGGTACGTTCTGCAAAATTTAAACCTGCGTGGTACGCGGCTGCTTTAATTCCGTTTTGTTGTAGTTTTGAAGCTAATTGTTCTGTAGATTTCCGACTTAGACAATAAATAATACCTGCTTCATTTGGTTTTTTACGAATAAATTTTATGATTTGTAACACTCTATCATTTGCGGGACGTACTTCTAACGTTATATTTTCTCGATCAAAAGAGGTTAAAAATCGTGTTGCTTTTGGAATGTTTAATTGTTTTAAAATATCTTGTCGTGTTGCTTTATCTGCCGTTGCTGTTAGTGCAATAATTGGTGTATTAGGTAGTGTAGTTTTTAAAAAACCTAACTGCTGATAGGAAGGTCTAAAATCGTGTCCCCAAGAAGATATACAATGTGCTTCATCAATAGCAACACAACTAATAAATTCTTCATTTAAAATATTATCTAATAGCGATAAACTTTCAGGAGCCACATACAACAGTTTTATTTCTTTATGAATTACTTTCTCAAAAATAGCATGTTGTTCTTGACTTTCTTGACTGCTATTGAAAAAATTGGCTGGTATTCCATTGGCATTTAAACCGTCAACTTGATCTTTCATTAAGGCAATTAATGGCGAAATTACCAAAGTAACACCTTCAAAAAGAATTGCTGGTAATTGGAAACAAATGGATTTACCACCACCTGTTGGCATAATTACTAAATTATCTTTTTTGGAAAGTACCGATTCAATAATTTCTTGTTGATGTTCACGAAAATCATCGTATCCAAAATATTTTTTAAGTGTAGAACGTAATGTTTCTTGGGTTTCTTTTAATAGCATTTAGTAATTTTCAGCAAAAATACATTTTATTCACAAATTAACAGAAAATGAAATTTAATAACCCCTTTTAATTCGATAAATTTTCTACTTCTAAAGTAATCAAAAGCGAAAATATATTTCTTAAAAAAGCAACTTTTTAAATAAAAACCTTCTTTATGTAACTTAAAACAGACCAAAATATTTTGGAGCATCTAGCCTAAGTTATTTTAATTTTCAATGCTTTTGAGTTGGCGTGAAAAATTAGAACACCTTTTGATATTTTGTGAAAACAAAATTATTACCCTTTGAAAGATTGTGGCAAGCTATACAACTTACAGTGCCTTTGCCCCAGCTTTTATATTTGTTATTTTCTTTTACAAATCGTGCATAACCCCAATTACCTGGATTGTCTTTAAACCTCTTTGAATCTTTAATCATGTATTCTATACGTTGTAAACTGTCAGATTCCAAAGCAACACCAAAATTGGACATCTTTTTAACTTTCCAACCAATCTTTACAATTTTACTTCCCTCAGGTAGTATTTCATTATTCGTAAATGGTTTAAATGCAATTTCATTGACTAAAACATATCGTAATTCATTTTTGTCTGTTCTAAAATGTGTAGCTACAATTTTATAATTTTTGTAATCTTCTATTTCTTTAAACTTCAATCCATTTTTAGGCATTATTAAATCTGGAACTTTTGACACCAAATGATAATTCGATTTTTTAGCACATGATGTCATTAGAATAAATGCTAATAATACTATAATTTTTATTTTTTTCATACTTAATATATTTAATTATTTATATTTAAAATGCTCTTGAAACATTAAAACCAAAATGGATATCACCTTTAAAGAAATTCCCTGTAGTTTCAGTAATAAAACCTTTTTCAATCATTGCTCTTGAATTCGTAACTATTAATTGAAAAACATGTCCTCCAGTTTCAATATCAATTCCTAGTCCCAAACTATTTTGAGAATTTATGGATTTAAATGGATCTAGATTATAATAATACTCCCCATTAATTGAAATTCTTTTACTTATTTTCATACGACCACCAAAACCAAGTGAAAAAATATCATTTGAATCTTCTATTTTTCTAACAGTATTAAAATGAATATAAGTAGGTGAAAATTGAAATGAAAGATTAGAGTTGATTTTTATAGCAATTAAAAACTGACTTGTATATGTTAATCTATTTGTAAATGTTGGCTTATTGTTAGGAGCATAATCTTTTAATGTTTTCTCAGTAGCACTTCCAAAAAATGTTACGCTAAACGGAAAAGAATTTTTACCTGTTTTTTGTTTTATTAATCTGTACTTAAGGTAACCATCGTATGTTTTTTCAAAAGAACTTCTACCAAAAGCAACCGTTAAATTATCAAACAAAGCATATTCAAACCCAAATCTTATATTTGATTGATCTAACCCAAATAAATTATAAGCTCCTGAATTAATTCTTCCAAATCTATGAGAGATCAAAAATTCAAAAATTCCTTTTTTTCGAGTTTCAATTGAGTGTCCATTGAGTAATCTGGGTCCTTTAAAGGTTGCAGTAACTATGGTTGTTTTATTTGCTGTTTCTTGTTCTAAAATAGATGATAAGTCTTGTGAAAATCCACTAAAATTTAATCCAATAGCAAAAACAACTACTACTATTTTTTTCATGCTGTTTATTTATAAGGTGTGTAATGAAACTCAAATGAAACTTTTACAATTTTAGCTATATTGTTAACCACAATTCTTGGGATTTTTATATCAAAATCGGCTACTTCAACCTTAAAATCACCACTAATAATTATTTCCTCTGAAATTTTATGAGCTTTAACTTTTATTTTTATTTCTTTTTCTTTACCGTGAACAAAAAGAGTGCCTTCTATTTCAGCATCTGAATTTTCATTAACTAATTGATTATAATTTAATATTTTGCCCTTAAATATGGCTTTAGGATAGGTATCCGATTCAATGTAATTTTCATTAAAATGCTCTTGCATTAAAGATTTTTTAAACATAAATGAACGCATTAAAAGTTGCACAACAATTTCACCAGTTTTTGTATCAATAATACTTAAACCTTGGTTGTTTTCTGCTTTTATATCTTCAACTAATGAATGTGAGAAAAAAGACACATAGCCTGTTTTAGTAATAAATTTATCTTGAGATTTTACTTGACTAATAACGAGTAAAGTAAAAATTAAGGTGTATAGTATTTTCATATTTTATAATCAACCAAAACACATTCTACCATAACAACATCTAACAAGTAACCTGTACAAATGCCTTTAACAGTAATGTATTGATCTTTTTTAAGTTTTAAAATTTTATTATTTTCTTCAGGCTGAAGATGACAAATTATACTCGATTCTGAAGTTGTATCTTTGAAGGTAATTACACTATTCCCTTTTAGGGTTGAAATACTATAGGAATCTCCTTCAATTTGAAGTATTTGGTCAGCATATTTTTTGGTTGCTGCCATTTCATTTTGAAGATATTCCTCTACGAGTTTCTTTGGTGTAAAAACGTAATTAACTTTTGAATCTCTAACATTAACGTGAGGTTTATTATATTGATTTATTCCAAAGATAAAAGCAATTACTATTATTAAAAACAACCCTATGGCTATTTTAAGATATCTACTTTTCATATAGTTTTAATTTTAATTATTTAATGAACCGCTATCAATCCAACAAGCAATAGCTTTAATTTCATCAGTAGTTAAACTACCACCTAATGGCATTCGTCTTGTTTGTGTTTCTTCTTTAATGATAGCAGCGAAATTTTTTATAGACTGATAAGTTCTTAAATCTGGAAACTGATTTCCATTATGGCATTGAAGACAATTTGTATCAATAATAGGTTTTATTTGTTCACTAAAAGAAATGGCTGAATTGCATTCACTTACTACCAAATCTTCCATAGTTTCTTCAACATTATTTTCACAAGAAATAAAGAATACGACCAAAAAAAGAAATGACAGATATAAAATAGTTTGTTTCATAAATTATAATGATTAAAAAGATTACGGTTACTAATTAACCGTAATCTTTAGTTAATGAACAATCAAAAATTTAATTTGTAGGTGCTGTTGGTGTATCTATATTAGCAATTGGCCAAACTCCTGGCGCAGGAAAACTAATTCCTTTATTGTCGCCTCTTACTGCATCTTGTCCAAAATAATATAAAGGCCACCCTTTGTAAGTTAATTGAGTTTTACCAAACACATCAATGGTTCCAAAATCACTTACATTTAAATTACTTGGTATTTGATCTAAACTAATTTCTGCTATTGGCCAAACTCCGTTATTTGAAAAATCTGAATTTGTGAAGTTATTGGTATTGTTAGTATCGTGACTAAATGTATACAATGTTCTGCCATCAATATCTGTAATATAAGATGTACTTCCATCTCCTTCAGTATAATTACTTGTGTAATTTTTAGCATCGTGCCCTACTAATTGAGCATTCACATACATTAACGAATAATCTGGTTTTGCAACATACCAAACATTGTTTACTTTATCTCCATTTGTATCTCCAATTGCATTGTCATTAGAAAAATAGTATAAAGGCCATCCTTTATAAGTAGTTTGTTTAACACCATCGGTACGAGTTATTGTTGCGAAATCTGCAAGATCTAATCCACTGTCAATAGTTAAATTTTCTGCATAAAAAACAGGCCAAATATCTCTACAACCATCTAGACATACAGAAGTTTCTTTCGTGTCTTTTGAAAAGAAGTAAAGAGATTTCCCTTCTGAATCTGTTAATATTTTACCCAATGTTGCATTAGTTGCTAACCTAACTGTATTTTCAGTTGGAAGCTGTAATGTCTCTTCATTATCTTTATTGCAACTTTGCAATAAAACAATTGATACTAATAATAAAAATGTTTTTTTCATAAGTTATAGATATTATAATTAAATTTGATGCAAATAAACTTCTCAATACCTTTTTTAAAAAATGAAATAATGCCAAAGGGGAAAAATGACCTCTTAAGAGGAAATATTAGACTTAAAACTTAATCTGTTTTGAAAAAAGACAACCTTTTTCTATATACTTTATTAGGTCTTTCAGTTATTGTATTTGTTATTGGATATTTTAGTATGAATTATTTGGTTAGAGTTAGTACCAATCAATTTCTAGAAATTCAGATACAATCTAGTAAACGTGAAGCACGCGAGTTTGCTAAATTAGTTTCATACCAAATAGAAAATAATGTACCTAAAGATGTTATTATAAGAAATGTTCAGAATAGTATTGAAGGTACAAGTACAGAATCTGGTTTTGTGTGTATGTTTGATTGGTCAGGTATTGAAATATGTCATCCTAATCCTCAAAAAATAGGTAAACAAACAAATCCAAATGAGTCATTTGTAAAACCCCTAAATGATGAAATAAACACAGAAGATTTTTACAATCTACTAAAACAAAAAAACAACAAGGAGGTGTAAGAAATTTTAATAATAGTGATCGTAATTCTGAAATTATTTATTTATATCCTGTAAAAAATTCAGATTGGATTATTGCAGCACATGCAAACATCAATGAAATTGAAAAACAAATTAAAAAACTTCAACTTAATTTTTCTATAATATATATATTAACAGGTATTATTATTATTTTACTTTCCTTAAGTATTGTACGGTTTTTAGGTAGTTTTTATGAAAAAGAATTGGAATTAAAAAATGAAAAACTAGCAGAAGAAATAAATGCACTTTCCAAATTAAACTTAAATTTATCTAATTATAAAGATAAAATTAGTAAAAAAATTGAAGATGATAGTTTGGGTTTGAGTGATAAAGATGATTCAACCACACCTAAAAAAAGAATTTTAACCTATTTAAAGGATAAGCTAATCTCAATAAAAGTTGATGAAATATCATTTATTAATACGGAACATTCAATAACAACAATATGTTGTTTAAACGGGAAAAAATATACAAGTAATTCAAGTTTAGATGAACTTTATGCCAGCTTGGATAAGACTTTATTTTTTAGAGCCAATAGACAATTTGTTCTTTCGGCAAAAGGTATTGATGAAATTTTAAGGTATGGTAATAATCAACTAAAAATAAAAACGACACCTACTTCTAATAACTCAATTATTATTAGTAAAAACAAAGCGTCTGAGTTTAAAAAATGGTTAGATATGTAAGTTCTACATTTCTAAATTATCCTTTACATTTTAAATAAAAAAATCTGGCGTAAACCAGATTTTCTAAATTCAAATTTTAGTTAACATTATTTTAATACGCATCATCATGAACATTTGCAACGGCTCTACCTGACGGATCGTTCATATTTTTAAAACTTTCATCCCATTCTAACGCTATTTTTGTACTACAAGCAACTGAAGCCTCTTGAGGTACGCTCCAAGCTGCCGTATCTGAAGGGAAATGAGTACTGAAAATAGAACGATAATAATATTCTTCTTTACTAGTTGGTGTTTGAATTGGAAATTTATATTTAGCATTTGCCAACTGTTCATCTGTTACTTCTTTATCAACCACTTCCTTTAACGTATCAATCCAGCTATAACCAACACCATCTGAAAATTGTTCTTTTTGACGCCAAGCTACACTTTTTGGTAAATATTTTTCAAATGCTTTACGGATTACCCATTTTTCCATACGTTCACCATTAATCATTTTATCATGAGGATTTATTCGCATTGCAACATCTATAAATTCTTTGTCTAAAAATGGCACACGTCCTTCAATTCCCCAAGAAGCTAAACTTTTATTAGCTCGTAAACAATCGTACATATGTAATTTGCTTAATTTACGCACCGTTTCTTTATGAAATTCCTCAGCATTAGGTGCTTTATGGAAATATAAATAGCCTCCAAACAGTTCATCGGCTCCTTCACCAGAAAGTACCATTTTAACTCCCATAGATTTAATAACACGTGCCATTAAATACATTGGTGTGGAAGCTCTAATAGTTGTAATATCGTACGTTTCTAAATTATAAATCACATCTTTAATAGCATCTAAACCTTCTTGAATGGTAAATTTAATTTCATGATGAACCGTACCAATATGGTCAGCTACCAATTGTGCTGCTGCTAAATCTGGTGAACCTTCTAAACCAACAGAAAACGAGTGCAATTGTGGCCACCAAGCATCTTGCGTATCACCACTTTCTATTCTTTTTTCGGCATATTTTTTTGCAATGGCTGAAGTTACAGACGAATCTAAGCCTCCTGAAAGTAGCACTCCATAAGGCACATCAGACATTAACTGACGGTGAACCGCAGCTTCCAACGCATCATGTAACTCATCAATACTAGTTTGGTTGTCTTTTACTGCTTTATACTCCATCCAATCTCTACTATACCATTTTGTTAATTTCCCATCTTTACTAGATAAAAAATGACCTGGAGGAAATAACTCAATCTTAGCACAAACACCTTCCAGCGCTTTTAATTCTGAAGCTACATAAAAAGTACCATGTTCATCCCAACCCATATATAAAGGAATAATTCCCATATGGTCACGCGCTATAAAGTATTCGTCATTTTCAGCATCGTATAATGCAAAACCAAAAATACCATTTAATTCATCTAAAAAATCTGTACCTTTTTCTTTGTATAAAGCTAAAATAACTTCACAATCAGATGCTGTTTGAAAATTATATGTTCCTTCAAATTGCTTACGCAATTCTCTATGATTGTATATTTCACCATTTGCCGCTAACACCAGTTTACCATCTTCACTAAACAATGGTTGTTTTCCTGAAGCAGGATCAACAATTGCCAAACGCTCATGAGCTAATATTGCTTTTTCATCAGCGTAAATACCACTCCAATCCGGACCACGATGACGTATTTTTTTTGACATTTCTAACAACTTAGGTCTTAGAATTTCTGATTTTTGTTTTAAATCAAATGAACAAACTATTCCACACATAATTTTATTTTTAAATACAATGCAAATGTGAGTTATTTGTTTCTATTCGCAAATAGAAATACCCTTAATAGTTACAATTAAGATGTAATTGTTAATTATTAATAACATTATGTAATTTATATTGTACTTATTTATAAAAAATAATTCTAATTTGAAATGTTTATAAATTATACCCAATAGATACCATTATTATTCTTGGTAAAATATAGGTTTTTGAATCTGATATTATATACGATGAAAAACTATTTTGCTGTTTAAATTGCACATTAAATAAATTCTGAGCATTTATTTTAAAACTCCAAGCGCTATCTTCCTTTTTATAAGATAGCGTTGTATTGGCAATTTGATAGGTGTTTTTTTGATTGAACGTTTTATTTTGATATTTCTATTGTTGGAAATTTATCAAACAACGTTTTAGCCGAAAGTATATAACTGTAATTGTTACTTTTATTAGTTACGAAGGATTTGTTGTAATTTAGTTTTCCGTACTGCTCAGTTTTCGTTTTAATTCTTAATTTCACCATTTTGTTCAAGATTTGACTTATTCAATTATAAACCTGTTAGGGAAGAAGTCAATTTGAATTTTGTATGAACACATTTATTTACCTATTAAAACTGTTATATTCTATACAGCCTAGCACTGAGATCTGCTATAGGCTAAAACTAATTTACACTTTTAAACAAGCGACCCCATTGAAAATTAGATTGATAATTTGAAAATAACACACATTGTACTTTTCCAATAATATTAGATTCTGGTATAAATCCCCAAAAACGTGAGTCTATACTATACTTTCTATTATCTCCCAGCATAAAATAATAATTTTGCTTAAATGTATAAGTGCTAATTTTATTATTATTTATATAATAGATACCATCAATCTCTTTTATTAAATAATTTTCAGAACTATTTATAGCACCTCGATATAATGAAAAAGTTTCTGGGTTTAAATTAATTTTCATACCTTTTTTAGGGATAACAAAAGGTCCCATATTATCTAATGTCCACTTTTTAGACAAATTAAAAAACAATTTTTTATCAATATTAAAAGTATCTATTTGAATCGTAATTGAATCGATACAATTTGTTTTCTTTAGTTTTTCTAATTCAATCTTTGATAGGTTTGCTACTCCGTAGTTAATTTTATTATCAATTGATATATAATTATTTAAAGCTAAGGAGTCGATTATGTTAAATATCTTTTTTTTGTTAGTTATTTTGAAGTTATAATTATTCTTTTCAGAATCAAGAGAATTAAAAAGTTTATTATTAGTATAAATTCTTCCGTTTCTAATATTCAAGGTATCTCCTGCTAAAGCGACACATCGCTTTACGAGAATATCATACTTATTTGATACAGTGTTGAAAACAAAAACATCTCCCCGCTTAATTTTTTCTAAACCAGAAATCCTTTTATAAGTCCACCAATTTTCTTTTATTCTTTTTCCCCCATTGTCGTTAAAATAAAAAACTAAATTAACCCAAGGAATCTCATAGGGAGAACGAGGTAACCTAGCACCATATTTTAATTTATCAACTAAAATAATATCGTCTGGAAACAACGTGTTTTCCATAGATACACTAGGTATTTTATAAATATCAAAAGCAACTAATTTTATACTAACGATAGTGGTAAGTATAAACAATAGCAAAAAACAAGTATTAACTACATTTCTTACTATATTATTTTTAATCTTATTAATTATATAAAAACCCGTCCTATATATATAAATAAAAACAATACTCCCTGTAATTAATAGCAGTAGTTCTAAAACCGAAGATATAAATAACATTTACTTTCTCTCTACTAAAATTTCATTTAACTGTTTTTCTATTAGAGGGTCTAATGGTGTAAATATTTCTAAATTTTTCCAAAATTCTTTTGTGTAGTGCGAGACAGAAGTATCTTTATACCCTTTCTTCTTTAATTTTTTATATTCTTCTTTTGAAACATATTCTAGGCTTTGTATAAAAATCTCCCTTTTATTAAACATTTTTTTTGTCCCTTTTAATGTTGAATCTATTTTTATGTATTTAGGAGTAACCGTTCGTATATTTATTCTACTCCAATACTTTAAATCTTTGATAGTTGTTTTTAACAACTCTTCATTATTATATTCCTCTCTAGCAGTTCCAATTATTTTGTCAGTTTCATTTGTAATATCTATTACTATATTGCTTTTGTTATTTATATTATTAAAATCAGGCTTAATTGTTCCATAGACCTTATTATTTTTTTTACCTACAATATTAATAACTCCCTTTTCTTCATCTTTAATTAAGTGAAATTTTGAATTTAATGTTTCAAATAAAGATGTTTTTTTTAACTTATCAACCCAATAAGGATTAATTTTCTCATCTTTAGAAGCTACATCAAATATTCTAAAATTAAGGACTTTTTTCTGTATAGAATTCTTTTTAATGATATACTTTACTTCTGCATCAACAAAAGAAACTAAAACATCATCTCTAGAATTATAAATTCTATAATAGGCTGTTAATACTATATACTTTTTTTTATAATCAATTTCCACCTCATCTAATAAATTTACTTTAGGTTTAAGTAAAATAATACTATTATCTTCTACTTTATTTATTACTATTTCTTTCTTTTCATAAAAAATACTTTCAATAAATATTTTGTCAGTTAATTTATTGTTTTTCTCTAAATAAATTTCTCCTATTACATTTGAAGTTCCTATTATTTCTTTGTTTTCATTAAAAACCATTATATAGGGTGATGGTTTGTTGCTTATAGTGTCCTTAAATTGCAATGTAATCTGAGAATGAATAATTATTGAAAAAAAGATAAAATAAAGTGTCCGTAATTTTTTCATCGTTTTATTTAATTTTTATATTTCTTAATTTCTTTAAAATAGAGCTCTTTTATTTTAATTGAAAAAGTGGGGTTTCCAATTAATAAAATTTTATCGTTATTGTCTGTTAAAATTGTCTCAAAATTTTTACTCTCTAACATAAAGTTGTTTTCTTCTATAAAATTATTTTTATAATCTAAAAACAAAGGGTAATTGAAATTTTCTATTTCCTTTGATTCAAAGTAATATTTTAATAATTCAAATCTATTATCAGAAGAACAAATTAAAATGACTTGGACACCTTTTCTACTTAATTCAGGAATTATATTATTCCAAGTTAAGGGTTTCTATGCATGTTCCACATGATGCGTCTATATGTGAATATATTTTTAATTCAGTGTTTAATACTGTGTTATTAATAGAACTAGGAAAAGGATGGTATAATTCTAGACTATCAGGAACTATTAGTTTTTTTCCAATATTATTATCAATTATGGTTTTGAATGAATCAACTTTCTCTTTATTTGATTTTTTCAGGCAAGATATGATACTAAAAACACATAGCAGTATCATAAAGTTTTTTATAATAATTCTTTTCATAAAGTCTTAATTAATATCAGCATATACAATATGCTTTGTATTTTCATCATAAGAATATATTGTTTTATCATCATTGGTAATACATATTTGATAAACTTCTATATCTAATTTTACCTTTTTAATAGGATTCATATCCCAATCATAAACAAATAGATAATTTCCTTTATATGCATTCTCATTAGAAAAATTTTTACCTGAGTATAATAAATAAATATACTTGTTGGTAGCAGTGCCATCTATAAAAGCAACTCTTGTTTTTTCATTTTCAAACCATACATTTCTAAAAATTTTAAAAGTCGAATCAAATTTTTCTGGTCCATGTAGAGAAATACTTTTTTTAGTCTTTAAGTCAAAGATTTCTATAATATCTGTATGTGTATAAGCTAAAACTAACTTGTCCTTTGTTGGTTTTATAAGCGTTTGAGAATATGTAGCTTGATTAATAATATCTAAAGGTAATCCTTCAGAAAAAAACTTAAGCTCGCCAAATTCTTCATTTATATTTCCAGTAGTTAGGTCTATTATCTGCACTTTGAATTTAGATTTTTTATTACCAGTAGCAATTATTTGTAAATTATCAATTAAAATACTGCGGTAATTGCGATTTGTATTAAAAGATATTTTTGCTAAATTAATTATACTATCCTTAATTACTTTATCTTTATCTATCAGCATCATCTTTTTACCTGTAAAATCATTTAGCCATAAATAATTATCAGAAAATCCAATTGTTGCTAAGCCTATAATTTCATTTTTGTCTCTACCTTTACGGATATATGGGATAGAAAATTTACCTGTACTTAGCGAATAATTATGTAAATAATATTCTTGACCACTTGCATAATTCCCAAGAATTAGAGTAGAATCAATAACTTTTATCTGCCTTGGATTCCCTAATTTAAATTCAACTAAATTTTTAAAGGCTATTTTACTCTCTTTTGGAAATTGTGAAAATGTTTTAATATTATTACTTATTATTATTTGATTTGATTTTTTACAAGAAATTAAACATAGACTTATTATTGTTATTAAAAATACTCTCATTTAGTTTTGATTTTAAAAAGTAGGCTTTGGTATATAAAGCCTACCTTAATTTTTTAGATTAAATTAACCTCTACTGTTGTGGGTGAGGATTTGGACTACATGCATTACTACTTACAATTACCCACTTACAGTTATAATTACCTCCGCACTGGTCTCCTCCTTGACCACAGCCAAACCAAGCCCATTTAGCATCAGCTGTTTCAACAGCCATTAAACTTGCCAAATCCATATCTTCTTTTTTAGAATTTATTGAAGTAGTACTAAAAAACACTCCCATAGCAATTACTGTGAATACTAAAATTCCTTTTATTTTTTTCATAATCGTAAAATTTTAAATTAGTTAATAGTGCATAATTGCACTTTATTATTTTGTTAATACTGCGTTTCGTAAAAACTATACTTAAACTATTCAATGATACAATTCACTTTGCTTTTTGCCAGTATTTTAGGAGGCTTGGCTGTTATTTTTGGCGCTTTTGGCGCTCACTTATTAAAGAAAATTTTAAATAAAGAGCAATTAAAAAGCTTTGAAACTGGTGTTAAGTACCAAATGTATCACGCTATCGTTTTATTACTTATTGGTTTTAATTTCGACTTAGAAAAGGCTTCAGAAAAATATATGGTGTACAGTTTTATACTTGGTGTTCTCTTGTTTTCGTTTAGCATTTATGGCTTGGTAATTTCTTCAGCAAAAAACAAAAAATTAACATTTTTAGGCCCAATTACACCGCTTGGAGGTTTATTTTTAATTATTGGTTGGGGCTTCTTATTTTATTCTATTTTGAACATAGATTTTTAAACTGTTTTTATAGAAACTTGATTTAACAAATACCTTAACATTTCTAAAGTTCATTTTTTGTAGATTTACAATCTCACATACCAGTATTTACATGAAAAACTACGCTTTTAAAACACTAATTATTGTATTTCTTACTTTTTCAATAATTAGTTGCTCCAAGTCTGAATCTTCAAACTCACAAGAAAACAATTACGTCCAAAATAATTACACAAAAACAGAAACTACCATTACTATGCGTGATGGTGTTAAATTGTTTACCGTAATTTATGCACCAAAAGATACTAGCAAAAAATATCCTATTATTATGCAACGTACTCCTTATAGCTGTAAACCTTATGGAGCTGATATATTTAGAAAAAAAATTGGCCCTAATGCTATTTTAATGAAAGAAGGGAATATTATAGTATATCAAGATGTACGCGGACGATGGATGAGTGAAGGAACTTATGTAAATATGCGTCCGTATATCCCAAATAAAAAAGATAATACTGATATTGATGAAAGTTCTGATACATACGATACTATTGATTGGTTGGTGAAAAATGTAGAGAATAACAATGGAAATGTTGGTACTTGGGGAATTTCGTACCCTGGTTTTTACGCTACCTGCTCTACTATTGATGCGCACCCTGCATTAAAAGCTGCCTCACCACAAGCAAGTATAGGCGATTTCTTTTTTGATGATTTTCACCATAACGGTGCTTATTTATTAAGTTATTTTAGAGCAACCTCTTTATTTGGAACTCCAAAAGATAAACCAACAGACACTGCTTGGTACAAGCTCCCTAAACTAAATACCAAAGATCAATATCAATTCTTTTTAGATGCAGGTCCATTGAGTAATCTCAATCATTATTTTGAATATGAAAAATTAGATAATTCAAAATTGAATACCTCTAATTTAAATGAAGATTTCTTTTGGAAAGAATTAACAAATCATCCAAATTACGACGAAAACTGGCAAAAAAAAGGAATTATTCAGCACTTAAAAAACATCAAGTCACATGTTGCAACTATGGTTGTTGGCGGTGAGTTTGATGCCGAAGATTTGTATGGCGCACTAGAAACGTATAAAACCATAGAAAAATACAATCCTAATAACTATAACACCTTAGTTTTTGGACCTTGGAGTCACGGGCAATGGGCAAGAAGCAAGGTTAGAAATAGCGTTGGGAATTTCTATTTTGGCGATTCAATAGCTATCAATTATCAGAAAAATATAGAAACTAAATTTTTTAATCACTTTTTAAAAGGAGACGGTTCTAAAAACTCAGGATTACCTGAAGCTTATGTGTATGATTCTGGCAAAAAAGAATGGAAAAGTTACGACACTTGGCCACCTAAAAAAGCTGCAAAAGAAATGCTGTACTTATCTGAAGATCAACAATTAACCACTACCAAAGAAAAAGAAACGGGTATTCAATTTATAAGTGATATCAAAAAACCTGTACCTTATTCTGAAGATATTAAAACAGTTTTTACCCCACGGAAATATATGACTGATGATCAACGATTTGCTGCAAGAAGACCCGATGTATTGGTTTTTGAAACTCCTGTTTTAGAAGAAGATATAACTTTAGTGGGAGCAATTTTAGCTAAACTGAAAGTAGCAACAACGGGTACAGATGCCGATTGGATTGTAAAAGTTATTGATGTTTTTCCTACAGATGCAAAAGAACAAAAAGGTATGCAAAACCATTTAAAAATGAGTAATTATTATTTAATGGTACGCAGCGAAGTGATGCGAGGTAAGTTTAGAAATAGTTTTACCTATCCTGAGCCTTTTGTCCCTAATAAAAAAACAGCTGTAAACATAAAATTACAAGATATTAACCACACGTTTAAAAAAGGGCATAAATTACAAATACAAGTGCAAAGTACATGGTTTCCTTTGATAGATTTAAATCCACAAACATATGTTGACAATATTTTTAAAGCAACCAAAGACGATTTTAAAACGCAAACACATACCGTTTTTACTTCTTCAAGTATTGAGTTTTCTGTTTTAAATTAAAAATAATTACATTAAAATTTAATAGAAATCCATAGGTAATGTCATAAAATAAAAATACCACTATTTGGTATCAGGTCAAGCGCAGTCGAGACCTATTTATATTTAATATAAATCTCGACTTTAGTTTATCTTAAGCGAAGTTGAAAGGCTCAACCTGACAAATTATGAAATATTATGTATTTGACACTCCGTGTTTTATCATTTGAAACAATAGGTATCTACTTACCTCTATAAAACGAACTATACCAAATATTAAAATCTAAACAATTAGCGTTACTATTGTTGAAAATAGTAATAAATAAATAATAACGGCTATTTTCCAAAAAGAATTTGCCTTTCTAAGCTCCATAAAAAAGAAAGAAATTCCTAAAAATTTAACAATCGTCAATCCTATAATTATAGTGATTATATATTCATAATGTGGAAAATTATAACTAACTAATGCTGAAGAAATTGTTAACAGCACCAAGAAAATCCAAACTTTTACTAATCGTAATTTTTCCATGGTTAAAAGATTAAATAAATTACTGGAAATAGCAATAACCAAATTAAATCACACATATGCCAAAAAGCTGCACTTGCTTCAACATCTTCTATATTAGCGTTGGTTTTATTTTTATTTAAATCGCGTTGCATAAACAACAAAATTACCAATCCAACCAATAAATGAATCACATGAAATAAGGTTAATAGCCAATAAAATGTAAAAAAAGTGTTGTAACCAATAGTTAAACCTACTTCTATTTTTTCATAGTATTCAAATCCTTTTAAAACTAAAAAGAACACACCTCCTAACATGGTTAATTTTAAAAATAAGGAAGATTTTTTTAGATTATTCTCTTTAAAGTACTGCACTGATAGTGCCATAAAAAATCCACTAGTAATTAGAGCAATTGTATTTATAGTACCAATAGTTGTATTTAAATGCAATCGTGAAGCATGAAACATTTCTGGCTCTTGTTTGCCATAAACTACCATTGCAATTAGGGCTGCGCCAAAAGTAATTAATTCTAAAAAAATAAGAATCCACAGTAAAATTCCTCCAGGAGGATAGTAAATACTTTTATGATTTATTTGTTGCACACTCATCACTATTATTTTAAGTTTAATCCCAATCTAACAATCGTTTTTGACCTTCTAATTTTTGAATATCTGTAATATCTTGTGACATTTCAATAACACCCTTATAATTCTTTTCATTATCACGGATTGCAAAATAGCGAATATGAATGATTCTACCTTTAAAATTAAACCAAAATTCAGCTACATCTTTTGTTCCTGCTTTAAATTCAGCTACAATACGCAATACCATATCTACACTTTTTGGTGGATGACAAAAACGAACTTCACGACCAATAATTCCTTTACTACGAGAAAAAACTCGATCATCTCCTCTATTGTAAAATATTACTTTATCATTTTCATCAACATAGGTAATATCAATTGGTAAAAACCTCAATAAAAGGTTTACTTGTTCAGGAGTCATATAGCCTTCATCATAATGAAATGTATTATCTAAAGAAAATGACAAGTCTCTTTGTGTAAAATCTTCACTTGGATGTACGTATTCTTCTTTTATTATTGCAGGATAAGGTGCTGGTTTTTCAGTTAACATCCACCCTACTTCTTCATCACCGATATAAAATTCTTTCCAATCTTCTTCAGAAAGTAAGTCCATTGCTTTTGGAAATAAACGCGTATCTTCTATACTCATTAAACGCTTAATTCCTTCAATTAAATAAGGTAAATTTTCAATAATTTTTGTGGTGTTCTTTTCTTCGTTATATTTATTTAACAAACGTATTTGCTCTCGTAAATTATCGTGAAAAGACCACATTCCTTGACTTGGCCCTTCCCAACCGTGTTTTTCTAGATATGGAAATAACTGATTTTCTTTACGTACAAAACGTTTTTCAATAGTAGTTAATTGATTGAAAATATTAAAATACTTCTGAAAATTAGCTACAGGATCCACATTATATAATTCTAATAATAGCTCTTGAATTAAGGCACTTTCTTTGTAATATACTTTTACAGGATGCCCTTCTGGTAATTTTTCTACCGTAGGTAAAAATGAATTCATTTTTTTATTTTTTTAGTTTGATATTAAGGTTAGACCTCACCTTACGATTTTAATTTTTTTAATACTCTAGGAAATAAAATATTTATTTCAAAATGCATGTAATTATGTAATTTCAACTCAACTTCATGTAATTTTTCATACAACAATTTAAAAGTATTACAGGCACCTACAGGCGGTGTATAACTGTTTGTTAAATTTGCTAAACGTTTAAAAACAACTCCTATTTGTTTATCAACATTTTCCATATTTTGAGTAGTTTTTACTACTGATTTTAATTCTGTTTCTTTTCTTTGCAAGGTTTCCTTTTTTAATATAGGAAAAAGGTTCTTTTCCTCGGCTGCCATTTGTTCATTCAATTCAGGAACAATCTGATTGAACAAATTATTTATTTCTATAACTTCTTTATGCTGTTTCCAGTGAACTTCAGCAACTTTTAGTGCTAATGCCGATACTAGTGGAATATTTTCTTTAAAATAATTATGAAATACATTTTGAGCATAATTAATTATAGAAATTTCATCCATTTCACTAAAATTAGTTTCATTACTAATACTATTAACTAGTGTTTCTATTTCCTTTTTTAAAACTTCAAATGTTATTCCTTTTTCTTGACAAGCCTTTTCAAGTGTAACATTACCACCACAACAAAAATCTATGTTGTATTTACTAAAAACATGGTCCGCACCCACATTTCCACTCACCACTTCTGCAACTGTTTGTTCCTTATATATATCCATTATTCTATTTTATATGGGTACAAAGGTAACAATAAAAGACTTGTTTATCTTTTATTATTATGTTAAATTTTATAAAAAAAATGGCTTCCTAAATAGTCCGAGATTTGTAGATAATTACCTATTATTAATTTAGCAATTATCTTTATTTGTATCAAATCAAATACAGTCATGACCTATTAATATTTGATATAGTTCTTAACTTTAGTTTATTTTGAGCGAAGCGGAAAGGCTAGAACAAACAAATTATAAAATTTATTTGTTTAACACTCCTGTTTTATCATTTCATATGTAGCTAAATACCGACCTCTATAAGCCTATTTAAGATTGATGTTTTATTTTTTCATAGAGAAGCACCAATGATTTTAGGAGCTCAACAGGAGTCGTTAAAATTTGATAGTGGTTTTGTCCAAACATTTGTGGTAAATAATATTTGGCTTGTGCTTCAATAGCTAAAGCATACGAGTTTATTTGACGTTCATTCAATTCTCTCAAGGCTTGTTTAACATCATTTATTCCGTACTTTCCTTCGTATTTATCATAATCGTTTGGCTTGCCGTCTGAAATTAAAATAACCCATTTATTTTTAGTATCACGCTTGTCTAACATAGCTCCAGAATGGCGTAAAGCAGCACCAATTCTAGTATAACCACTAGGTTCAACAGCTCCCACTTTAAATTTAGCTTTATCCCAATCTTCATCAAAATCTTTGATAGTTAAGTATGTAGAATGATTTCTTGTTTTAGAGTAAAAGCAATCTATCGAAAAATCGATGTCAAATTCATTTAAAATTTCACCAAATAAAATAGAAACTTGTTTTTCAACGTCAATTACTCTATTTCCAGCGGCATATCCATCACTTGACAAACTAATATCTAGCAATAATAAAATAGATAAATCTTTTTCTTTTTTGCGTTTAGAAAGGTATATTTTTTCGGAAGGTGTATGCCCAGAATGCACATCAACAAACAAATCTGTTATGGCGTCAATATCAAACTCTTCACCTTGAGTTTGGCGGCGCTGTTGTAGCAATTTATTATTAACTGTAGCTAACATTTTTCGCAAGCCAATTAATGTTGATTTATTTTGATTAATCGTTTTCTTATAATAGGAAACGTTTGTTTTTAAAAGGGTTTTAGGATATACTTTACAAAAACCTTCTTTATATTTTCGTTTTGTATAATTCCATTCATCATAAACCACATGGTATCCTGTGCTATCTATTTCTGCACTTTCCGAAACTGTTGTATTCTCCACAAAATCTGCTTGATATACAGAATGTGCCGTATCATCTACGCGAACTGTATATTTCATATTTAGTTCGTCTAAAGCATTTTCGTGATCTTTTAAATCATCATCTCCATCCATATCTCTCCAATTCCCACCAAATTCATCAGCTGTTTCCACTTTTTCAAATTGATGTTGTGTAGTGGCATCTTCTCGTTGTTTTTCATCTACCTGAACTGAAATTATTTCTTCAACAGCTTTTGATTTTAAAATAGTTTTTGGCTTTTCTTCTTTTCCCTTTTTTACTTTATCCGTAAAATTTTTAAGTTTATCTTTTAAACCTTCTTCAGGATTATTACGCATCCATTTTCCATAAATAAATGTAAAATCTGCTTCGGAATTCTTCTTTATATTTTTTGAATAAAATTGAATAAGTTTTTTATGCTGTTTTTTTGTAATAGGAAATTGTTGAAATAACGTTTCTAAAACAATTGAAGACGTTTCGTTGGCTTTTTGTTGTGATTCTAGTAATTCATGTTCCGTTTTATCAAGCCAATTTAAATTTAAATTTTTTTGAATGGATAGATATAATATTCTAAATAAATAGAAAGAAATATTTTCATCAACTGTTTTAAAATCGGAATATTTTGAAGGAAGGAAAAAATTATTGTTTTTATAACCGCCTTCTCTTTCCGCCTCAAATATTTCTATAGCTTCACCTGTTATTGCCCTAGCAAAAATAGTTAATCGTGGTTTTAAATCATCTAAATTTACAGCATGAATATTACTTTCTTCCTTTTTACGTTTACGCCGTTTAAAGTAATACGCAAGTTTTGTAAAGATATATTCATCGGGTTCGAACATTGGTAATTTACTATTTATTTTTTGGCTTCAACTCTGCTCAGCCACCTTTATTATTAATTTGATGAGATCCTGAAACAAGTTCAGGATGACGGTTTCTAAATCATTAAATTACATAAATCCTTAAGTGCTTCAACAACTTCTAAATCATCGGTTAAAGGCTCAACAACAGCTACCTCAACTGAAAGTCGTTTTGGCAATCCGCTATGAATTAGCTTTGCCGCATCTACCAATAATCGTGTAGAAACTGTTTCGGCCAAACCAAGTTCTGTCAAATTTCTAATTTTAGTAGCTATATTAACTAATTTTTTGGCTACTCCAATTTCAATTTCTGTTTCATTTACTAAGATTTCTGCTTCAATTTTAGCTTCAGGATAGTCAAAAGAAGTTGCTATAAATCGTTGTCTGGTTGAAGGTTTCAATTCTTTAAATCCTTTTTGATATCCCGGATTAAAAGAGGCTACCAACATAAAATCTTGATGTGCTTTTAAAGTTATTCCTAATTTATCAATAAATAATTCACGTCTATGATCGGTTAGTGAATGAATTGCAACAATAACATCTGGCCTAGCTTCCGCAATTTCATCTAAATAAATAATTGCGCCTTCTTTAATTGCTGTAGTTAGTGGTCCATCTAACCAAATTGTTTCAGCACCTTTAATAATATACCTACCTATTAAGTCGGTTGAAGAAGTTTCTTCATGACAACTTATAGTTATCAATTTTTTATCTAGCTTATGAGCCATAAACTCTATAAATCTGGACTTCCCAGTTCCTGTAGGCCCTTTCAATAAAAATGGAATCTTATTTTTATATGAATGTTCAAATATTTCTATTTCTTTTCCTATTGCTCTATAATAAGGTAATGTATTCATATTTTAAATTTCTTTTTTTAGACGTAATTACTAAAAGGATACTTAACAAAAGTATGCTGTTATTGTTAGGCCTACAAATTTTAGCTATAGTAATTATATGCTAATAATTATTCAAATTTTGAACTTGATGCTAATATATAGTTTTAATTATTTTTAATCGACGAAAATAATTTAGGTTTAAATGAAATCATCATCCATACCCAGCTATTATTTTCATCTTTATCGCCACCCTTTAATACTTCCAAACTGCTTGTAGCATACATTCTAGAGTAGCCAACATTAAACATAATGTCACTAGCAATTTTATACCCTAAAACCAAGTCAATTTCCGTTCCTAAATTACTATCCATCTTTGTTGAATTGTTGTAAACATTAGCTGGTGCAGAGAAGAAGTGAGGTATTAATTTAGCCGAAAATTTATCTTTTTTGTAAGCTAAAGTTACATTTACATCAGTTAAGCCAACAGAATTAGCGTGATTTCCTACGTAAAAATAATCCATCCAACCATTAAATTTATGATTGGTACCAAATAGTGGGGCAAACGATTTTATATCTGTACTAGAATCGTTCATATCTTTACCAGATAGATAATCTATTCCAATACCAAGAGAAAAATTACTTGTAACTTTGTAATCTAAATTTGCGCCAAAATAACCTGCGCTTACATTGGCGTTACGTGATTTTCCAGACTGTAAATAACCTGCTGCATTGGCATTAAACTTTCCTGATTTATAAACGTAACGACCACCAATAGTTTGCATATAGTCTACTGTTTGATTACTATTACCGTCTAAATATTCAATACCTGTATTAAGCAATAATAAACTTAATGAACTGTTGTTAAATAGAGTATGATACCAAGCGTATTGAAAAGATTTGTAACCCGCTGCATTACTGTACAATGCGTCAGTTAAAAATTGACCATCTGCATTAACTGCGAAACCTAAATCTAACCTATTCTTTTTATTGGGTATAAACTTAAGCAAAAGGGCATCATGACTTCTAGCTTGTTGTGCCCAACCTACATTCCCAAAAATACGGTGATCATCATAAACAATTTCTTGACGTCCCAATTTTAAAGAAACTTTGTTTGACAATATAGCTTCGGCCCAAGCCTGATGAAAAGCTATTTGAGTATCTTTGCTAGAGAGCGTACCAACATCTCCCCAAACACGTACATTTTGAAGTACTATTCCTAATTTTAATTTGTCATTTTTAAAATTAAAATTTAAACGTGAGCGTTGTGAAATAAAATTTGCTCCATCTACATTTGTATTTATTAAGGTTTTGAAACCATGTCTATTTTCAAAACGAGGCCTCACCTCAGCTGATAAATCTATTTGTTGTGCACTTAAAGACGTTGATAAAAGCACTAAAAGAACTGCTAAATAAATTACTTTTTTCATAATTATTTGTATTTAATTGTATTATAAATTATATGTTGTTTTAAAGAAGAAAGAGCGTCCCCAAAGTTGTAAATCTCTTGAGTGTGCTTGTCCCACTTCATTTACCGTTTCAATATCTTTGATGTCTAAAGCATTTTTAACCCCAATAGCTATTCTAATATTTGACTTATTAAATGATTTTGAAAAAGTAGTATTAAGATTGTTAAAACTTGCTCTTGTTATTTTAACAATTGTACTTGTATTACTATCAATTATAAAACCATCTCTTTTACCGGTAAATTTGTTATAGACATCAATTATTAAATGAATCTTTTTAATTTTATAATTAATGTTTGCCGAAAATTCTGGAGAGTAAAAAAATTGTTGAGTATTATAAGCTTCATTAAACTTATTATACCTACCAATAAGCGAAACACCTGCTTTTAAAGAGAGAACATCCTTGGTTTTATAGTGAAAATTTACTTTACCACCAATTGATTTAAATTTATCTATATTTAAATAATTTCTTTTAAAATCTACCATTTCACTTAAAGCTATGAGACTAGAAATATTATTGTAGAAAATAGATGGCTCAATAGAAATGTACCTTTTATTTTCTAAATCTTTATTAAAGGAGTAATACAAATTAAAACTATGTGATTTCTCTACATCTAAATCTTCATTACCAGAAATAATATATGTTAAAGGTCCTGCATTTATATGAAAGTCTAAGAATAATTCTTTTATAGATGGTGCTCTAAAGCCTCGTGCGTATGAAAAACGTATTTGGTTTTTATTATTAAACTTTAATTTAATATTTAAAGCCGGTGAAAATAAACTTCCGTAGCTACTGTTCCAAGTATATCTTGATGCTGGTTGAATTTCAAGTCCTTTTAGAAGTTTGTAGTTTAAACTTCCAAATAAGGCTAATGTATTGATAGACTGTTTTTTATCTAAAATTCTATTACCAATTGAATTTTCTTTGTAATAATCTACTCCATAAGCATAATTAGTTTTGTCTGACAAATTGCTTTTGCCCAACTGAGCTCTAAGTCCTCCATAATTGTATTTAACAATATTTTCAGATTTAATATCTGCTGTGGATTGTGTTTTTGTGAAAGTTACTGGGTCAACAATAAAAGTATCGTGATATCTCTGATAATACAGATAAGAAGCAACTACATTTATGAATTTATTTTTTAGAATTTTACCTTGCACATTTAATGAATTGTCAATACGTTTGGTAAAGTAGTTTATATCTTTAATATTACCTCTTCTGTCTGGTTCTCCAAGAGAAATCAATTTTTCATTAGAAATATTACTATTTAGACGCAATGTTAAATTCTCTAATTTTTTGCTAAACATCAAATTACCAAAGTATTGACCTCTTTCTTCCCAATTTAAATTACGTGGTGATTTATTTGTATTCAAACCATTAAAATGGTAGTAAGCACTATTAAAGCGTATTGTATTGTTTTTAAATTTATAACCTATCTCTCCATTGATATTTGTAGCATTTATACTTTCTATGTAAGAAGATATATTCGCTTCTACATTTTCTTTTTGTTCTTTTTTGGTAATAAGATTTATAATACCTCCCATAGCATCGGTACCATAAAAAACAGATACAGGACCTTCAATTATTTCAACCCTTTCAATTGAAGATAGGTTAATTTGGTTTAAATCTATAATACCGTTTAAACGTCCAATAACAGGTACACCGTCAATTAAAATTTTAATATTTTCCTTAGATATACCCTGTATTTCTAAACTAGTTCCAAAAACTGAATTTTGTGTTAAATCTAAATTCAATTCTTGCTGTAACAACTCTCTTAAATTATTTGCTGCCTTTCTATTAATGGTATTAGAATTTATAATTTTGACTTTATATACTGCATTTTTTTCTGATTGAGGTGCATATTGAGCGGTAACTATTACTTCTTCTAACTGTTCAGTTTTACCACCTTCTTTACTGTTTTCTTTTGTTTTTATTTGAGCTGATGTCAAGTTTAAAAAAAACAATAGCACCCCAAAGGCTATTAAATTAGTCCTCATTGTAGTGAATTTTAAATCTATATGACTGAATTTTCAGCCATATAGATTGTCCCTAAATTAAGTTAATAAATATCGTGTGTTGTATTGTAGATATTGAATTTTCCTGTTGGATTTTGCACCCAATCTTCTTTTATTACCTTTTTCAATTTTAATGTTTTATCATTATAAATTAAAAGAGCGCTCTGTTTACCCATAAATACAGATACCCAAACTTCATTTCCAGCTTCATTATATTCCATATGTACCATACGACCATCAACACCTTTAGGCATAGTTATGGTTTTTAAATGTTCAAAAGTTTGTGTATCAAAAACATCTACGGAAGCATGTAAATCAGAATCAGGGTTTAATGTTCTGTCAACCCAAAGGTGTTTAGATTTTGGATGAGATTTCACAAATAAAGCGCCACCACCTACTCCAGGAGCTTTAACCTCTTTTACAACTGTCCAACGTCCTGGTCCCTTATCAGTTTTAATAAAAGATATTTTATTTTCTCCTAAATGAGATGTTACCCAAAGGCTGCCCAATTTATTTTTAATATTAGTTCCTCTACCTGGATGAGGTTTAATTCCTGTTTCAATAATTTTAACTAACTTTTTATTGGGCACATCAATTACAACAATTTTGTTACTGGCATTTGCTGCTACTAAAAAATAATGTCCTGTAGCATCCCAGCCTCCATCGTGTAAAAATCTTGCTGTAGGAATTTCTGTCACTTTTGGTTCTTTAGGATTTGTATAATCAACTAAAGCTACCATACCTCTTTCTTTAATATTTATTACCCATAAAGGATCTGTATGTGAAGCTACTATTGCAGCTACACGCGCCTCTTTTATAAATTCTTTTTTTCCATCACATGCTTTACCACTTGTGCTAGTAACACTAATTGGTTCTAAAGTTTGCGCATCAAAAATAACAAAATGACTAGGATTATACCCCCCCGCAATTAAGTACTTGTCTTCATATCCTTTGTATTTTGATACTTCAACAGATCGAGCGTCAAAAGACTCTCTAACTTCTGCAACAATATTCGGAATTTTAGGATAGGTGTCAATCATTGTAATTCTACCATCTCTACCTATAGAATAAATATATCTTCCTGAAGCTGATGTTCTTAAAATATGAACGGCAAATCCTGTTTTCAAGACAGTTATTTTTTCTTTAGTATCACCATCAATAATAGCTACTTTACCTGCATCTCTCATAATTACACCAAAGTAATTATTAATATTTCTAGTGTGCTGTGGTTTCGTAGGTCTATCTGCTACAGGAACAATTAATTTCCATGTTTCTTTAATTTCTTTTAAACCAAATGGAGGTGTAATTGGTGGATCTACTTGCAAAAAACGTGTCATTAATTCTATCTCTTCTTCACTCAATATACCTTTCCATTCTGGCATGCCTGCTGGTGTTCCATTTTCTATAAAAGCACGAATACCTGCAACACCTAGAAGCGTTGTGCCAGGTCTATTATCTCCTTTCGGTGCAATAGGCAATAAATGTGGCCCTGTTGCCCCTTTCCTTGAAGAGCCATGGCAGCCTGCACATCTGTCAAAAAATAGAGTACTTCCTTTCTCCATTTCTTTTTTTGTAAGTGTAACTCCATTCTGAACAATTTTGTCATTTTTAGGGCGTTTTTCTTCTTTGGTGTTTTTACAACTAAAAGTAATAAATGATACTAAAAGTACGAGTCCCAATAAATTTAATTTTTTCATTTTTATTGATTAGTTTTAATTTGTATTAAAAGACCTTTTTATCTTTATATTGCAAATTTAAAACTGAAAAATAGTTAATTGTATGATTAATATCAGTTTATGAAAAAGTTTTTAATTTTAGTAATTATTTTAAATAAATCAAATTATTATTTACGGAAATATTCTAAGATTTTAATTTATCAATTTAGTACTCAATGATATGATGAGTTATTATACAGTAATTTTAATTTTCAAATAAAAACCAAAGCCACTTAATTAAATATATTAAAATTTAATCTAGTGGCTTGGCAATCAATCTAAAAAAATCGTTATTTATTTAACTTTCACTTTCTATTGCTTCATCTGTAGGAGTACCGTGCTTAAAGAAGTCTATAATGAAAAGTGTAATACCTGTTGCAAAAATAGTAGCGCAAATAATTAAAACAATAAAATGAACTTCAATTTCTTGTTGAACTACCATAAAGTTCATTTTTAGCTTACGCTCCAAGTATACTTGTACAACGCCGGCAACACCAAAAGCAACAGTCATACCAACCATACCAATATTTGACAACCAAAAAGCGGCTCTTCCTATGGCACTTTCATATAATTTTCTACCTGTCATATTTGGTAAACTATAACTTATAATTGCAAACACAATCATTGCGTACGCTCCCCAAAATGCTAGGTGACCATGCATGGCTGTTACTAAAGTACCATGAGTGTAAATGTTTGTTTGTGGTAATGTATGAGCAAAACCCAATAAACCAGCTCCAACAAATGAAACAATTGCTGCCCCTAATGTCCAATACAATGCTAATTTATTTGGATGTTTTTTTTCTCCTTTTCTATACATGTTCACTGCAAACAATGCCATTGCTAAAAATGCTAATGGCTCCAACGCTGAAAATATTCCCCCAACAATTAGCCAAATTTTGTTTACTCCTATATAGTAATAATGATGACCAGTCCCTAAAATTCCTGATAAAAATGTTAATCCAACAATTACATACAGCCATTTTTCAATAACTTCTCTATCAACACCCGTTATTTTTATTAATAAGAAAGACAAAATACCTCCCATTATCAATTCCCAAACACCTTCAACCCATAAGTGAACTACCCACCAACGGAAAAAAGAATCCATAGTTTGATTATCAAATGTTATCATTCCTGGTAAATACAGTAATGCTGCAAACAAAAGCCCCATTGAAAGTACTAATGCTGTGGTAGTTCTTCTTTTACCTTTAAATAAAGTAACTAAAATTATCCCCAAAAATAAGAGTACATTTAATACCACTAAATAATCTAGTGGACGAGGTATTTCTAAAAATTTACGCCCTTCCCAATAATTAAAGTGAAAGCCTATAATAGCTGCAACACCAACTAAAGCTAAAGTAATTAATTGAACATAAGCTAATTTAACACTTACTAATTCTCGTTGTGCTTCTTCTGGGATAATATAATAGGCTGCTCCAAAAAAACCAGATAACAACCAAACTACCAGTAAATTAAGATGAACTGCTTTTGCTGTATTGAAAGGAATAATACTGTGTAAGCCATCATATCCTGCATGTGCAAACCCCATGATAAACCCATATACAATTTGTAATACTAATAATAGCATTGAAAGCGCAAAAAACCAATAGGCTACTTTTTGTGATTTATATTTCATAATATTTTTGTTTAGTTGTTAATTCTATCTTTTGCTAGTGGAGATACTATTCTTTCAAAACCGTTTAAATCAATTTCGCCAATCCATTTAAAGAACGATATTACGTCTGTTGCTTCTGCTTCAGTCATTCCATAAGCTACCATTTTTCTTCCATGCGGTTGCCAAGATGTTTTTGATGTTAAAATTCCTTTAATAATTTCCTCACCATTTCCATTATATTGTTCATTTAAACGGTCAACAACTTTTGTTAATTCAGGGGCATAATAACTTCCCTCTCCTAAAATTGTATGACACCCCATACAATTATTAGATTCCCAAATTTCTTTTCCTCTTACCACTTCTGCAGTAAGATTTTCATTGTTTGTTTGATCATTTCCTTTTGATAAAGAATACACTGTAAGTCCTATAAATACAAGAAATGTTACAAGTGTCCCCCCCAAAAAAAATGCTCTTGCTTGTTTTTTAGATAACATATTTAACGAGTTTAATTGGTTAATTATTCTTAATTCACCTATTAAAAGACCTTTTTATCTTTTAATGGGTGCTAAAGTATATTTAATACTTCAACTAAAGTATGATAAAAATCATACTTTATCAAAATTATTACTCTAAATCAATATTTTTTAGTGTTAGCACACGACCATTATCAGCCACTTCCTTAGAGAATTCTAGAATTGATTTATCCCTAAACTTTCCTAAAATACTATTTTTAAATGGCTCTACAATAAAATGAACCGGACAAGGATTTTTAGAATCACATTCGTGCAAACCTAAAAAGCATTCATTTAATTTATGTAAACCGTCAATGTTTTCAATAATATCACAAACCGTTTTTTTTCCATTTTTGGGGGTAATAAAAAACCCTCCATTAGGCCCTTTTACTGATGAAATTATTTTAGCGTGTACTAGTTGTTGAAATAATTTAGCTAAAAAGGGACTCGGTACATCAATTTCATCTGCGATTTGTTTAACACTTATTTTTTTTTCTTTACTTGAGTGTTCAGCTAAATATAATGTAGATAGAATTGCATACTTGCTTGCTCTTGATAACATAAAATGGATTAATTTTAACTGTTTATATAAACAAAACTACTAAAAAAAGATAATAAGATATTAAACTTTTTTAAATTTTGTTGTAAAATGTCTCATTATGGGTGCTTCCTCAGTAATTACATACCCTGTTTTTGCCTCATTTCTAGTATCATAAATATTTTTTAAAGCTACAGCAATGTAATCCATATGATTATTTGAATAAGTCCTTCTTGGAACAGCTAAACGTACCAGCTCTAATTCTGGATATCTATTTTCTCTTGTAATTGGATCTCTATCGGCCAATACAGTACCTATTTCTACGCCTCTAATTCCTCCAACAACATAAATTTCAATAGCTAAAGCTTGTGCTCTATATTCTTCTCTTGGAATATTTGGAACAAATTTATTTGCGTCTAAAAATATAGCATGACCTCCAATAGGTTGTTGTACAGGAACTCCAAATTCAACCAATTTATTTCCTAAATATGCTACTTGCTCTACCCTACTTTCCAAATAATTAAATTCAGTTGCTTCGTCTAAACCAATAGCTAAAGCCCCCATATCTCTACCATTCATCCCTCCATAAGTAATAAAACCCTCAAACATAATATTAAAAACGGTGGCTTGTTTGAAAATTTCTTTGCTATTAAGTGCTATAAACCCACCCATATTAACCAATCCATCTTTTTTAGCACTCATAGTCATACCATCTCCATAAGAAAAAACTTCTTTTGCTATTTCTTTAATTGTTTTACTTTCATAACCCTTTTCGCGTTTTTTTATAAAATATGCATTTTCAGCAAAACGGGCAGAATCAAAAAACAGTGGTACGTTGTACTGTTTACATAATTTAGAAACTTCTTTTACATTTTGCACAGAAACTGGTTGACCTCCTGAGCTATTACAGGTTATAGTTAAAATAACTAACGGTATTTTTTTAGCTGGATATTTTTTAAATACTGATTTTAATTTTTGAATATCTATATTTCCTTTAAAAGGATGAATTTTTGAGGTATCAAAAGCTTCATCAATAGTACAATCAATAGCAGTTGCTTTTCTAAATTCAATATGCCCTTTGGTAGTGTCAAAATGAGAATTACCCGGTACAATATCTCCTTCTTTGACCAATGCTGAAAATAAAACATTTTCAGCAGCTCTTCCTTGATGTGTTGGCAAAAAATATTTAAATCCTGTAATTTTTTTTACTGTTTTCTTTAGTTTTAAGAATGATGATGAGCCTGCATAACTTTCATCTCCAATCATCATTTCTGCCCACTGTTTATCGCTCATTGCTCCAGTTCCTGAATCAGTCAACAAGTCTATAAATACTTTATCTGAAGTTAAATTGAAAAGATTATAATTTGCCTTTTTAATCCATTTTAAACGTTGTTCTTTTGTTGATCGGTTGATAGATTCAACCATTTTAATTTTATAAGGTTCTGCATATGGTAATTCCATAATAAATTTATTTTTAATAAGGTTAAGGTAATAATAGTGAAAATTGTTTTAAAAAAGAAGATCTAATTAAAACACTCAGGACGCTTTATATTTAAATAAATTTTGAAGTTATGTTTATAAAAGCTTAAATTTTTCATTCTAACATTTCTATTTCTACTGGTAAAACTACAAATTTATTTTTTAGGTGAATTTTATTTTAAGTGTTTTTTTAATGATAATAATCATTAATTGTAATATATGTTACATATATATTTGCACTTAACTTATTTAAGTATAATATTTTCTTAAAATTATGATTAATAATCCATTTTATGACAATTATCATTAACTTCGCACAAAATTTATTTTTATTAAATCTTACATAAATGAAGAAATTTCTTTCTCTTATCTATTCAACACGTTTAATGGCAATTTTATTTCTTGTTTTTGCAGTAGCAATGGGAGCAGGAACATTTATTGAAAATGACTTTGGAACAGAAACCGCTAGAGCTTTAGTTTACAATGCGTGGTGGTTTGAAGGAATTATGATACTTTTTGCTATCAATTTTTTTGGAAATATTTTTAAATATAAATTATTTAGAAAAGAAAAATTAGTAGTACTTCTCTTTCATTCTTCTTTTTTTCTAATCTTACTTGGAGCTGGAATTACTCGCTATATAAGTTATGAAGGTATTATGCCTATAAAAGAAGGTGAAGTGAGTGACACTTTCTTTTCTGAAAAAACATATATTAACATTAATATTAATGATGGTAAAGAACAAAAAACACCAATACACCACAATATCCTATTTTCAGCAATAGGACAAAACAATTATGAATATACAACTGATTTTAAAGGTATAGATGTTTCTGTAAAACTCACAAATTACATACCAAATGCAAAAGAGGTTTTTGAAATAAATAAAAATGGAAATGAATATCTTCATTTTGTAGAGTCAAGTTCAGGAGGCAGACATGACCACTATATAAAAGATGGTAATACCGAAATTATACACGGTATAACTGTTGGTTTTAACTCACCAATTAAAAGCACATTAGATTTTAAAACTATTGATGGAAAATTAAAACTAAAATCTGCTACTGAAGGAACATTTTTTAGAATGTCAGATAAGTTTAATGGATTTATAGTTAAAGATTCTTTACAAGATTTATCATTACTATCTCTTCATTCATTAGCAGGACTTCAATTTGTAGTTCCTAGTAACCCCCTTAAAGGAACTTATAAAACTATTGCAGGTAATAAAGATGAAAACGCTCTTGCTCAATTAGAATTTGATGTTACAACTGGTAATGAAACCAAACACCTCAAAGTAAAAGGCGGAAAATATGCCATTCAACAACCAACACAAATTTCTGTTGGAAATCTAAATTTTAGAATAAGTTATGGTGCTAAACAATTAAAATTACCTTTTAGTATTAAATTAAATGATTTTCAATTAGATAATTACCCCGGTTCTCAAAGTGCTATGTCTTTTGCTAGTGAGGTTACAGTAATTGACCCCAATGAAACTTTTGATTTTAGAATTTTTATGAATAACATTTTAAATTACAAAGGGTACAAGTTCTTTCAATCTAGTTATAACATTACACCTGAATATGAAGAAACTCGCTTATCTGTAAATCATGATTTTTGGGGCTCTACAATTACTTATATTGGTTATTTTTTATTGTATGCCGGCTTAATTTTAATCTTATTCATGAAAAATACACGTTTTGATTTTTTAAGAAAAAGTCTTCAAAAAATTAGAGATAAAAAAGCAGCAATAACAACTATCACTTTATTGTTAATAACATCAATTGCCTTTTCTCAGAATCATAAATTTGTAATGAGTAAAGTACAAATAGATTCAGCGCTAACTGCCAATAAAATAAGTTTAAAACATGCTGAAAAATTTAGCAAGTTAGTAATACAAGATGCAGGAGGTAGAATGAAACCCATTCATACCTATGCCTCTGAATTACTTAGAAAAGTTAGTAAACACGATACTTATGAAGATATGAATGCTACTCAAGTATTTTTATCCATTCAACAAAATCCAAGAATTTGGTTTCAAATACCCATAATTTACATTGAAAAAGGGGATACAAGGTTAAGAGACCTTATTGGTATTCCGCATGAAAACAAATATGCTTCACTTGCTAACTTTTTTGATTTAAAAGGCACCTATAAACTAGCTGAAGAGCAACAAAAAGCTCAAAAATCACAAATTAAAAGCAAATTTGAAAAAGATATTGTAAATGTTGATAGAAGAATAAATTTACTGTACTCAGCCCTAATGGGAGATATTTTAAAAATATTCCCCATTCCTAATGACCCTACTAATAAATGGGTTTCTCAAAATGCCTTAAAGACTAATGATTTTAAAGGACAAGATTCTCTTTATGTAAAACAATTATTACCTCTTTACTTACAAACACTGTCAGAGGCTAGTAGAACAAATAATTATTTAAATGCTGATAATATTCTTGCTGGAATAATAAAATTTCAAAAAAAATATGGTAGTGCTGTTTATCCTTCTGAAAAGAAAATTGAATTAGAAATTACCTACAACAAATATAATATTTTCAAGAAATTATATAGCTACTATATGTACATAGGAACTCTAATGTTTTTTCTTGTAATATTTCAAATATTTAAAAACAATAAAACTGTACGATTATTAATAAAAGTGAGTACAGCAATTATAGTAGGTTTATTTTTAATGCATACTGGTGGTTTAATTGCTCGTTGGATAGTGAGTGGTCATGCACCTTGGAGCAATGCTTATGAATCTATGATTTATGTTGGGTGGGCTACAATGCTCTTTGGATTAATTTTCGGAAGAAAATCATCTATGACCATTGCAGCAACAGCTTTTTTAACGGCTTTTATTTTAATGGTTGCACATTGGAACTGGATGGATCCAGAAATTGCAAATTTAGTCCCTGTTTTAAACTCTTATTGGTTAATGATTCATGTAGCTATTATAGTAGCAAGCTACGGCCCATTCGCCCTGGGTATGATATTGGGATTGATTTCTTTAATTTTAATGATTTTAACTACTAAAAAGAATAAAGGAAAGGTGAATCTTATGATTAAAGAGCTAACCATTATTAACGAAATGTCCCTAACCGTTGGTTTAGTAATGTTAACTATTGGAAACTTTTTAGGAGGACAATGGGCCAACGAAAGCTGGGGTAGGTATTGGGGTTGGGATCCTAAAGAAACTTGGGCTTTAATTAGTATTATGATTTACGCTTTTGTTCTCCATATAAGATTAGTTCCTGGTTTAAGAAGTAAATTCACATTTAATTTATTCTCAATTGCTGCTTTTGCCTCAATTTTAATGACCTATTTTGGAGTTAACTTCTATTTATCTGGTTTACATTCGTATGCAAGTGGAGATAAAGTTATTACACCTATATTTGTGTATTATACAATTCTAATGGTTGCTATTATTTCCGTATTTGCTTATTTTAAATATAAAAAATATTATAAAAAATAAATATAATCACTGCAAAGATGTAACTTTGCAAACCATATAAAATTTATCATTCAATGTTTAATAAGTATATAAAATTAGTAATTGCAGCAGGAATTTTAGTTTTGGCAATATTTCAATTTATTGAGGGAAATATAATGAATGGTATTTCTTTAGTATTACTTGCTAGTATTTTTGTGCTATTTTATTTTAAAAATGAATTTATATTATTGGCCTTTTGGCAATTAAGAAAGCAAAATTTTGCCGGTGCTAGTAAATGGCTTGCCTATATTAAAAATCCAAGTAGTGCATTAGTTCAAAAACAAGAAGGTTATTTTAACTTTTTACACGGAATTTTAGTTTCGCAAACGAACCTTACTCAAGCTGAAAAGTTTTTTAAGAAAGCCTTAAAATTAGGACTTAGTATGAAGCATGACATAGCAATGGCAAAATTACAATTAGCAGGTATTGCAATGTCTAAAAGAAGAAAAAGAGAAGCTACAATGTTAATTAATGAAGCAAAAAAATTAGATTCTCAAGGTGTTTTAACCGATCAAATTAAAATGCTAAAACAACAAATGAAGAAAATGTAATTTATTACCGTATAAAAGTAAAAAATGCACAATTTAAAAACTGTGCATTTTTTTTTGGAATTTTATTCAATTACAATAGGTGTTAAATCTTTCGTGTATTGTATTAAAAACACACCTGTATTTTCAAAACTACCTAATAACTCTTTTTCATAATTAAAAACACGAGATACTCTTACTGATTTACCTGCTTTCAATCCTTCTTTAAGATTTTCTAGGCTAGCAAGCCTAATTAAAGTGTCATAAGTAACATCAAAACCTCTTATTACATATTTTGAAGGTAATGCATAATTTTTAGCTTTATACTTATCATAAAACCGTTTAACATTCGCATTTTCAATATTTATATATTCTGAAGTTGGGAAAACAAAATTTAACTTCCCTAAAAAACTATTGCTAATATTGTTAAAATTTTTACCTTTATTTAATGCAAATAACTGAATATCAACATCTTCAACATACGTTTTTAAATTATTTATTGCAGCAGAGGTAGTTACCTTTTCATCACTGCTAATAATTACCCAATTTCTACCTAGTGTATCTAGCTTTGTTTTAAAAAGCTCACTATCAATAAAACCCTCTTTTATTTTTACAACAGAAATTTTTTGGATAGAGTCAAAAGATTTAAGTTTGTTTACAATTCTCCAAAGTTTTGATTGATTTTTAGGGTTTTCATCATTAACTACAATTATATTTTCTCCGCTATATATTTTCTCCAAATAAGTTAGTAATTTATTTTCATAAACCTTTAAACCAGGAGATGCTTTTATCAAGTTTTCTTTTGAAAATAGCATTTGTTTTTTAGAAAATAACGGTGATACTACCGATGTTTTAGTATGTTTTGAAACCCACTGTGCTTTATCAAAAAACAGTGGACCAATAATTACATCAACATTTTTAAAATCGTTTTTATTTACAATATATTGTACTTTATAATCTGAATTTTCAGTATCAAAATACCGAACATTAATTTTCAATCCTTTTTGCCTCAAGGAATCTATTGCCATAATTGTACCCAAATGAAAATCTGTAGTGTAATTTAATAATGAATTACTTTTTTTAAAATTAACTTCTCTAATTGAATCATTTAATTTATTTAATTGATAAGGAAGCATAAAAACTACATTCAATTCGTTATCGAGATTTAAATTTTCTTTGAAAAAAACTATTGTATTCTCATCATTTTCAACAGGTTTAATTTTTAATAACATCCCCAACTTTAAGCCCTCACCTAAAATAGGATTTAAATTCAATAAACTTTCTTCTGTTACTTCAAACCTTTTTGCTAAATTATAAACAGTGTCATCAATTACCACCCTATGAAGTACATAGTTAATTGAATCCTTTTCTTGTGTAATACTCGGTTTAGGAATAATCAATTTCATCCCTATTTTTAAACCTTCTTTTAAAGTAGGGTTAATGGCTTTTAATTCATCAATGTGAACTCCAAATTTTCTCGAAATGCCAAATAATGTTTCTTTAGGTTTAACTGTATATAATTTTTCATTTGTTTTATTTGTATTTCTAACAACTCTACCAAAATTTTTATTGGGAACTATTATTACAGTATTTGGTTTAGGTCTTTTGCTAACTCCTGGATTTAAACGTAGCAAATCCCTTTTTGACATTTTATAGGTTTTTGCAATACTTTTTATTGTTTCTCCTTTTTTAACAGTATATGAAACGTACTTTTTTTGCTGTGCAAAAATTATTGCAGTACTTAAAAAAAGGAAAAGTAGTAACCATTTTATTTTTTTCATAAATGAAATTTAGTTTTAAAATTTATTCCCATTCAATAGTTGCTGGCGGTTTAGAACTTATATCATACACTACTCTATTAACGCCTTTAACACTATTTATTATTTTATTTGATGTTTTTTGTAAAAATTCATACGGTAAATTTACCCAATCAGCAGTCATTCCGTCTGTGGATTCTACCGCTCTTAAAACAACTGCTTTTTCGTATGTTCTTTCATCACCCATAACCCCAACTGAATTTACAGGAAGTAACATCGCTCCTGCTTGCCAAACTTTATCGTACAAACCTGACTCTTTCAAACCATTAATAAAAATAGCATCAACTTCTTGTAATATTCTTACTTTTTCAGCTGTAATATCTCCTAAAATACGAATTCCTAATCCAGGTCCAGGAAATGGATGTCGCCCTAACAGTTCGGTATCAATTTTTAATGATTTTCCTACTCTTCTAACTTCATCTTTAAATAGCATTTTTAAAGGTTCAACTATTTTTAACTTCATAAAATCGGGTAATCCACCAACATTATGATGTGATTTTATAGTTGCTGATGGTCCACCTGTAGCTGAAAGAGATTCAATTACATCCGGATAAATGGTTCCTTGTGCTAACCATTTAACATCTTCTATTAAGTGAGCTTCGTCATCAAAAACTTCAATAAAAACTCTACCTATAATTTTTCGTTTTCCTTCTGGGTCAGATTCTCCTTTAAGCTCTTTCAAGAAACGTGCCGAAGCATTAACACCTTTTACATTCAATCCCATTCCTTCGTATTGCTCCAATACATTTTCAAATTCATTTTTTCGCAATAATCCATTATTTACAAAAATGCAATATAAGTTATTGCCTATTGCTTTACTCAACAAAACGGCAGCTACTGTTGAATCTACTCCTCCTGACAAACCTAATACTACTTTATCATTCCCTAGTTTTTCTTTTAATTTGGCTACTGTTGATTCAACAAAAGAGTCAGGTGTCCAAGTTTGTTCAATACTAGCAATTTTAACTAAGAAATTTTCTAAAATTTTCAATCCATCTTTCGAGTGATATACTTCTGGATGAAATTGAATACCGTAAGTAGTTTCTTCTTTAATTTTAAATGCTGCATTTACAACATCATGCGTACTCGCAATTAACTCACAATTATTAGGTAAATCAACAATGGTATCACTGTGGCTCATCCAAACCTGACTACCTTCACTAACCTCTTCAAAAAATAATTCATTTTCTTTTACAAAAGAAAGATTAGCTCTTCCATATTCACGTGTATTAGAAGCTGCTACTTTTCCTCCAAAATTATGCGCTATAAATTGCGCTCCAAAACAAATGCCTAATAAAGGTAATTTACCTTTAATATTCGATAAATTTGGATACGGAGTATCTTCAAATCGCACAGAAAATGGGCTTCCAGAAAGAATCACAGCATTGTAGTTTTCAATGGTAAAATTTTTACTGTTATAAGGGAAAATTTCACAAAAAATGTTGAGTTCCCTAACTCTACGCGCAATTAACTGTGTGTATTGCGAACCAAAATCTAAAATAAGTACCTTTTGTTGCATTCGCAAAAGTAATATTTTACACTTAATTTAAGAAATAAAATAGTACACCATTTAAAAATATTGCCTAAAAGTATTATTTTAGATAAATTACAACTTTTAGGCAACATCGTTAAAATAATATTTTTAATTTTTTAGTTCTTCTCGGGCATTAGAATTCCTACAACTACTCCGTTTGTTAAAAACTTTTTAGCTGTAAATTGCACATCTTTTACAGTTAAATTATGTACCTGATTCTCATAATCTTTTAACTCGCTAATATCTTTTTTTAAGAAATTAGCACTAGAAATATTATCTAACCAAAATTTATTCTTTTTTAGTTGTTCTTTTCTCGATAACAAAAATGCTTCTTTTGCTTTATTTAAGTCTTTTTCACTTGGCCCTTCATTTACCATTTTTAAAATTTCAAGTTCTGAAATAGCTTTCAATTTCTCAACATTTTCAGGTCCACAAGAAAAGGAAATATTTAATCTATATGAATTATTTAACTCACTGAAATTTGAACTAACTCTTGGCGAATAAACTCCTGATGCTTCTTCTCTTAATTTCTCTACTAATTTGATAGACATTATCTCTCCTAAAGCATCCATTGCCAAACCATCTTTATTATTGTATGTTGCTTGACCACGATAAATCATATTTACCATACTTTTTGGATCGTTTCCTCTATAAAATGTTTTATTATAATTTCCTGTAATTGGGAAAAAACCATCATCCTTGTAATTTTCTCTTATTTCAGTTGAAGGTAAACTTGCAATATATAGACTTGCGTATTTTTTAAGTTTATTTACATCAAAATTTCCAACAAAATAGAAAATAAAATCTCCTGCATTCGAAAATTTTTGCTGATAAATTTCATAGGCTAAATTATAGTTTGATTTATCATAAGCTTCTGGAGTTGGAAAGCCTGTAAATCTGTCATAACCTTCATATTGATATTTAGAGAATGCATCTTGAAAATAAAACTGTGGATTTGCTAGTAGATTACCTAAAAATCCTTTTTGTTTAGAAACATACGAATTATACGCTTCTTTATCTTTATTTAATTGAGTGAAATTAAGATGAATTAACTGAAACAATGTTTCTAAATCTTTAGGAGTTGAAGAACCATTCATTCCTTCTAAAAACTTACTTATAAAAGGTCTTACCCTTACAATTTTACCTGTCATAAATTTATTTAAATCATTTTTATTAAGCCCTGCTATACCAGCTTCTGACAAACCTCTTAAAGCTAAATTCGCTTCTAAATATTCTTTTGTGCTCAATAAGGATGTTCCTCCGTAGCTTTCGGTCTTAAACAATACTTCATCATCTTTAAAGTTTGTTTTCTTGAAAATTACTTTTGCCCCGTTACTTAAAGTTAACGTAGAAAAACCATACTCTTCATTTTTTTCTTCTTTTAAAATTGTTCCTTTCTTAGGTAAACTTGTAAATAAAGACTCTTGTACTTTTGAATCTTCATAAGGTTTTATAGTAGTGTCTGTTTTTACAAAGTTTAATAAGTCTAGTACTTCTTTTTCCGTTACTGTTTTTTCTTTACCTGTTAGTTTTACAACACGATTATCGTCTCGTAAATATTCTTTTATCAATCCATTCACCTCGCTAAGCTTTATTTTTGGAAGCTCACTATTAAAAAAGTTATATGTCCATTCTAAACTAGGCATAGATTCTCCTTCCAAAAAATTATCAATCATTGGGTTTATTAACCTTTTTGACTCTTGTTTAGCCCTATTTTGATACCTCTTTTCAATTCTTGCCAACATACTTTTTTTTGCTCGTTCAAACTCTTCTTGTTGAAAACCATACCGCTTAACTCTCTCATTCTCTTCAACCAATGCCTTTAAGGCTGCTACAAAATCAGTCCCTTTTGCCATTGCTATAGATTGATACGCTTCTCTACCTCTCACATAAGTTCCTCCATTAAAGGAAAAACCATACACGAAAGGTGGATTTGGATTATTTCTTAGTTCTCCCAATCTACTATTTATCATTTCGGCAAATAACCCTTCTAACAGTTCTTTTTGAGCTCCTTTAATAGTGTTATCCGTTGTTTTAATCTTTGGATTTTTATACATCAACTCAACTTGGCTAAACATAGCTTCTTTATCAGACACTATTGCCACAAAAGTTTCTTTATGATTTTCGTCTCCAAAAATTTCACGGTATCTTGGATTTTTATTTTTATTTGGCTTATCAAAATGCGCTTTTATTTTAGCTTCTAAAGTAGTTACATCAACATCTCCAACCGCAATAACAGCCATCAAATCTGGCCTGTACCAATCTTTATGAAAACGTCTTAATACGTCAGGTTTAAAATTTTCTAAAATTTCTTTCTTACCAATTGGTAACCGTTTTGCATACTTAGAATTATATAATACCTTAGGTAAATAGTTTTTCATCATTCTTTTTTCTGCTCCTAACCCAGTCCTATATTCTTCTAGAACTACACCTCTTTCTTTATTAATCTCTTCATCAGTCAATAAAGCATTAAAAGCCCAATCTTCAAGAATTTGAAATCCTTTTTCTAATTTATCCTTATCATCACTTGGAATAGGTAATATATATACCGTTTCGTCAAAACTTGTATATGCGTTTAAATGCATTCCAAACTTAACTCCAATACTCTGAAGATAGTCTACTAATTCATTTTTCTTAAAGTTTTTAGTTCCATTGAAATTCATATGCTCCATAAAATGCGCTAAACCTTGTTGGTCATCATCTTCTAGTATAGAACCTGCGTTAACAACTAACCTTAATTCTACTTTATCTTCAGGCTTTCCATTGTTTTTAATATAGTATTTTATACCATTGCTTAAAGTTCCTCTAATTACTGATGGATCATCTGGAATTAAACTAGTGTTTAAATTTTCAACTTTTTCTGCTACTTTTTTTACATCTACAATTTTTGTAGTTTGGTTGGTACTGTTGCAAGAAATAATTATTGCAAACAATAGTAAACTTAAAATTTTTTTAATCACAACTTTTTATTTTTATTTATTGTGCTTAAATATACTTTTTTAATTTTTAATTCGATTAAATGTAACTTCACAGCAATAAATAAATTGTTTTAACCAGACTAAATAAATCCTTTTAAGCAACTTTATTTATTTTTGAATATCTCCCAAATTCATTCATCTCTGAAATTTGTTTTAAGAGGTTTTTTAGACCCTCTAAGAGACTTTTAAAAATAAACAACTTGTTAATAACTTGTGCTCTCACAACTTTAAGGCTATTTTAATTAAGCCTCTATTTTGTTATATTTGTCTTAATATTTATTAGTATAATACCCTTTTTAATATGAGCGAAGAAATTAAAAAAAATGATTATTCAGCCGATAGTATTCAGGCTTTAGAAGGAATGGAACATGTACGTATGCGTCCATCTATGTATATTGGAGATGTTAGCATAAGAGGTTTGCACCATTTAGTTTATGAAGTGGTTGACAACTCCATTGATGAGGCTATGGCAGGTCATTGTGATACAATTGATGTTATAATTAATGAAAATAATTCAATATCCGTTAAAGATAATGGTCGTGGTATTCCTGTAGGAATACATAAAAAAGAAGGTGTTTCTGCACTTGAAGTTGTAATGACCAAAATTGGAGCGGGTGGTAAATTTGATAAAGATTCTTATAAAGTATCTGGTGGTTTACACGGGGTAGGTGTTTCTGTTGTAAATGCTCTTTCTAGACATTTAAGGGCTACTGTTTATATAGATGGCAAAATTTGGGAACAAGAATATGAGAGAGGAAAAGCGTTATACCCTACCAAAATTATTGGAGAAAGTAATGATAAAGGAACAATGGTTACGTTTTTACCTGATACCAGTATTTTTACTCAAACAATTGAATTTAGTTTTGATACGCTAGCCACAAGGTTACGTGAACTTTCTTTCCTTAACAAAGGAGTAGCTCTTACCTTAACTGATAAAAGAACTACAGATGAAGAAGGTAATTTTCCTACTGAAAAATATTATAGTGATGAAGGGCTTCCTGAATTTATAAGATACTTGGATGCCACAAGAGAACAACTTACCTCTAGCGTTATAGCAATGGAAGGTGAAAAAAATGGCGTTCCTGTTGAAGTTGCTATGGTTTACAACACGTCATATACTGAAAATTTACACTCATACGTAAACAATATCAATACACACGAAGGAGGTACACACCTATCAGGTTTTAGACGAGGCTTAACAAATACTTTAAAAAAGTATGCTGAATCTTCTGGCATGTTAGACAAACTTAAATTTGATATTGCTGGAGACGATTTTCGTGAAGGTTTAACAGCAATTATTTCCGTTAAAGTTGCCGAACCTCAATTTGAAGGACAAACAAAAACAAAATTAGGAAATAGAGAAGTAACTTCTGCTGTAAGTCAATCAGTATCAGAAATGCTAACCAATTATTTGGAAGAAAATCCAAATGATGCCAAAATCATTGTTCAAAAAGTAATTTTAGCGGCAACAGCCCGCCATGCTGCACGTAAAGCACGTGAAATGGTTCAACGTAAAACAGTAATGTCTATTGGAGGCTTACCAGGTAAATTAAGTGATTGTTCTGAAACAGACCCTGAAAAATGTGAAATTTTTTTAGTTGAGGGAGATTCTGCAGGTGGTACAGCAAAACAAGGGAGAGATAGAGCTTTTCAAGCTATTTTACCACTAAGAGGTAAAATCTTAAATGTTGAAAAAGCAATGCAACATAAAGTTTTTGAAAATGAAGAGATAAAAAATATGTATACTGCTTTAGGTGTTTCTATTGGAACTGAAGAAGATCCAAGAGCTTTAAACTTATCTAAACTTCGTTACAATAAAATAGTAATTATGTGTGATGCCGATGTTGATGGTAGCCATATTGCAACACTAATTCTCACATTCTTTTTTAGATATATGAAAGAATTGATTGAAAATGGACATATTTTTATAGCTACTCCTCCTTTATATTTAGTTAAAAAGGGCCAGAAAAAAGAATACGCTTGGAGTGATGACCAACGTGATTTAATTTCTTTAAAATTGGGTAGTGGATCATCTATACAACGCTACAAAGGTCTTGGTGAAATGAATGCCACACAACTTTGGGATACAACTATGAACCCCGAATTTAGAACTTTAAGACAGGTTTTTATTGATAATTTAACTGAAGCCGATAGAGTTTTTTCTATGTTAATGGGAGATGAAGTACCTCCACGTAGAGAGTTTATAGAAAAAAATGCTAAATATGCAAATATTGATGCTTAATAATAAGTATAACATATAATTAAAAAAAAACCACTTTTTCAAGTGGTTTTTTTGATTATTAACAGTATATTTATATCTTTAACTTAATTTTAAACCCCTTTTATGAAAAAATTAAGCCTCTTTCTGTTTTTTATCTTAAGCCTTAATATTAAGGCTCAAAATTTAGATATACTATTACTAGCTAGTGATGATGCTTCCTTGTTATTCCAAAATTATATGTCACCTATAATGAATGGGATGGCCTATAGTTTGAATGACGGATGGTATTCAACTGCAAAAACACATAAAAAACTTGGATTTGATATCTCTTTCAATGTAAATGTTGCAATTGTCCCTAAATCTTCTAGAGCATTCTCTTTTAATGCAAATGACTATCAATATTTAACACTCGAAAGCGGAGATAGTAATATTCAAACAATTATGGGTTCAAATAATAACAGCAAAATTGGTGTTCGAATTCCTGAAGCTAATGGCTATAAAGTTGCTGATTTTGATATGCCTGATGGTGTGGGAGGCGATTTACCTTTAAACGCCGTACCCTCACCAGTTATTCAAGCAAGTATTGGAATGCCTTTTAGTACAGACGTAAGTATTCGATTTTTACCTTCAATCAATACAACTGACGTTGAAGGGAATATGTTTGGTGTTGGTATTAAACATAATTTAATGCAATATTTAGGACTTTTAGATAAACTCCCATTAAACGTAGCCTTATTTGCAGGGTACACAACTATGTCATCTACCTATAATTTACAAAATGTTAGCACGCTTGCTGGAAATAATCAAGAAGCTAGTTTTAATTTAAGCACCTATACTGTACAAGCAATTGCATCATTAGATTTTCCAATAATAACACTTTATGGAGGTGTTGGATACGATAAAGGTACTTCAACCTTAAAAATAAAAGGAACCTACCAATTAGAGTATACATTGGAAAATACGAATATCACTGTTACAGATTCTGTAACAGATCCTATAAATATGGATTTCAATGCTAATGGAGTTCGTGGGACTTTAGGTGCGAGATTAAATTTAGGATTCTTTAAATTTTATGGAGATTATACTATTAAAGAATACAATACCGTTACTGCTGGAATTGCTTTTAGTTTTAGATAAAAAAATTAAATATACTATATCTTAGGATTGTTTTCAACAATCCTTTTTTTGTTATAAATATTACACCTTTTTGATTTAAAAATTTGTAATTTTGAAACTAACATTATTTATAAATAAACAACACAATATAATGAAAGTTACAGTAGTAGGTGCAGGTGCTGTTGGTGCAAGTTGCGCACAGTACATTGCCGTAAAAAATTTCGCGTCAGAAGTAGTAATCATTGACATTAAAGAAAATTATGCTGAAGGTAAAGCAATGGACCTTATGCAAACAGCATCTTTAATGGGTTTTGACACTAAAATAACTGGCTCAACAAATGATTATTCTAAAACAGCAAATAGTGATATTGCTGTTATAACCAGTGGTATTCCAAGAAAACCAGGAATGACACGTGAAGAATTGATTGGTATAAATGCAGGTATTGTAAAATCTGTTGCTGAAAGTTTAATTAAACACTCTCCAAATGTTATTATTATAGTAGTAAGCAACCCTATGGACACTATGGCTTACTTAGCTCATAAATCTTTAGGGATTCCTAAAAACAGAATTATTGGAATGGGAGGCGCACTTGACAGTGCTCGTTTTAAATACCGTTTAGCTGAAGCCTTAGAATGTCCAGCATCTGACGTTAATGGAATGGTAATTGGAGGTCATAGCGATACTGGTATGATTCCTTTAACTCGCTTTGCTGTTAGAAATAGCTTACCTGTTTCTATATTTTTATCTGAAGAAAGATTAGAACAGGTTGCTGCAGACACTAAAGTTGGTGGAGCTACTTTAACAAAAATGTTAGGAACAAGTGCTTGGTACGCTCCAGGAGCTGCTGTTTCTGAATTAGTTAAAGCTATTGCTTTAGACTCTAAAAAAATGTTCCCTTGCTCTGCCTTACTAGAAGGTGAATATGGGTTAAATGACATTTCAATAGGTGTTCCTTGTATTTTAGGTAGAAATGGTATTGAAAAAATTGTAGAACTTGAATTAACCGATGCTGAAAAAGCAAAATTACAAGAAAGTGCTGCAGCCGTTAAAAAAACAAATGGCCTATTAGGTTAACATATTTAAACATCAATTTAAAAAGCCTTGTTTAAAGCAAGGCTTTTTAAATTGATGTTCCTATTTTTAAGACAATCCAGAAATTACACCATCATCATCTATTGTCATTCCTTCAGAAGCAGGTACACCTGGCAATCCTGGCATACGCATCATTTGTCCTAATATTGGGATAATAAATCTAGCTCCAGCAGCAATTTCAATTTCACGAACCGTCACAACAAAATCTTTTGGCCTTCCTACCAAAAATTCATTATCTGAAAAAGATTTTTGTGTTTTAGCCATACAAATTGCAAAATCATTAAATCCTAACCGGTCAATTCGTTTTAAATTTAATTTTGCTTTTTTATCAAAATCTACAGCATCTGCCCCATAAATTTCCTTGGCTATTTTTTCTATTTTTTCTTTTACTGGAGAATTCCAGTTATAAATTGGTTTAAATTGAGTTGTTGTTGCTTCAACAACATTTACAACGGCTTGAGCTAATTTTTTAGTTCCATTACCTCCTTTTTCCCAACCTTTAGAAACAACTGCTTGTACATTTAACTCTTCACATTTCTCAATTATAAATTCAATTTCATTATGCGAATCAGTTATAAAAGTGTTGATGGCTACAACAGGCTCTATATTAAATTTTCTAATATTTTCTATATGCTTTTCTAAGTTACAGAAACCTGCTTTAACAAAATCTATATTAGGGTTGTTTAACTCTTCTTTTTTTGCTCCTCCATGATGGCGCAAAGCTCTAATTGTAGCAACTAAAACTACTGCTTTTGGATTTAAATCTGCAGCCACACATTTAATATTTAAAAATTTCTCAGCTCCTAAATCAGCTCCAAAACCTGCTTCAGTAATTACGTAATTAGATAATGACAATCCCATTTTAGTAGCAATAATTGTATTCGTTCCTTGAGCTATATTTGCAAATGGACCTCCGTGAATAATTGCTGGGTTTTCTTCTAAAGTTTGTACTAAATTAGGTTTTATAGCATCTTTTAATAAAATTGCCATTGCGTTTTCCGCTTTTAAATCACGTGCAAAAATTGGTTTTTTATCAAATGTAAATCCCACAAAAATATCTCCCAAACGCTCTTTTAAGTCTTTAAAATTAGTAGCCATACACAAAATAGCCATCACTTCAGAAGCAGGTGTAATATTAAAACCATCTTCTCTAGGAATACCATTTGCGGTACCTCCTAAGCCAATAGTTATTTTACGCAAAGACCTATCATTCATATCAATAACACGTTTCCAAAAAATTGCTCTAGGATCTAAATTAAAATTACAACACTTACTTTGTAAATTATTATCAATTAAAGCTGAAAGTAAATTATTTGCTTTTTCAATTGCATTAAAATCACCTGTAAAATGTAAGTTAATGTCTTCCATTGGAACTACTTGAGAATACCCACCTCCAGCTGCACCTCCTTTAATTCCAAAAACAGGCCCTAATGACGGCTCTCTCAAGACCGCTGTTGCTTGTTTTCCTATTTTGTTTAACCCTTCTGTTAACCCTATAGAAACTGTTGTTTTTCCCTCTCCTGCTGGCGTTGGAGTAATTGCTGTAACTAAAACTAAATTATTTAGTTTAATTTTTTCTTCATCAATTAAATGTAAAGGTAGCTTAGCTTTGTATTTTCCATACAACTCTAAATCATCTTCTTTAATTCCTAATTTCGCCCCTATTTCTTTAATATGTATAAGCTCTTTTCCTTGTGCTATTTCTATATCAGATAAATGTTTCATTTTTAAAAAAATTTAGGATACAAATATATAAAATTCATACTTCAGAATTTAAATAATTGACCATGTATTAATTTATAAGTATAAAAACAAAAAAAGAATTGTTAGTTCCTGTTTGAAATTATATATTTGCACGTTTATTACAAATGAATTATTATAAAAAAAATTAAGATGCAAAACAAAGGACTTATAAAGTTATTTGCTATTCTATTCGGATTAGTGAGTTTATATCAATTATCATTCACTTGGTTTACAAATGGCGTTGAAGACAAAGCAAAAACATATGCTGAATCTAAATCTAATGATGGTAAGGAAATAGCGAAATTAGAGGGATACTATTTAGATTCTATAGCAAATAAACCAATTATTGATTTAGGTTTTGCAAAATTTACCTATAATGATATCAAAAATAAGGAATTAAATTTAGGTTTAGACCTTAAAGGAGGTATTAATGCCATATTACAAGTATCTGTTAAAGATATTTTAATTGGCTTATCTAACAATTCTAAAAACCCTGTGTTTAATGAAGCTTTAGCTAAAGCTACAGAAGCCCAAAAAAATAGTGATAAAACTTTTTTAGATTTATTTTATAATGAATTTGAAAAAGCAAGTAACGGTACTGTTAAATTAAGTGATCCAAGTATTTTTGGAAATAAATCATTACGCGAAAAAATTAATTTTAAACTTACTGATGAAGAAGTAAAACCAATTATTGAAGATGAAGTTACTGGTTCAATAAATACCGCCTTTGAAGTTTTACGTAGTCGTATAGATAAATTTGGTGTTACACAACCAAATATTCAACGTATTGGGAATTCTGGTCGTATTTTAATAGAATTACCTGGAGCTAAAGATATTGATCGAGTTGAAAGATTACTACAAAGCACTGCTGAATTACAATTTTGGGAAGTTTATTCAAACCAAGAAACTGCTAATTTCTTTTTTGCAGCAAACAATGTTATTGAGAACTTTTTAAAAGAGCAAACAAAAGCAGATACCACTTTAGTTAAAAATGATAATTTAGAAGACTTATTAGGAGAGGTGTCTGATTCTTTAGCCACCAAAAAAACAGCTAATTTATTTTCTGTATTTACACCTAGCATTCCTCAATCCGAGGATCAAATATCATCAGTTATAGGAAATGCTAAAGTATCAGATACTGCCAAGGTAAATGCTTATTTAGCAATGAAAAGTGTTAGAGCTCAATTGCCTAATGAAATGAAATATATTAAATTTCTTTGGGATGCAAAACCTTTTGCTTCGACCGATTTTACAACAAATGAAAATGTAGATAGAATCTCATTATATGGTATAAAATCTAACCGAGAAGATGTTGCCCCTATTGAAGGTGATGTAATTGATGATGCTAGTCAGGAATACGGGCAAACAGGAAAGCCCGAAGTTAGTATGACAATGAATGCAATTGGCTCAAAACAATGGGGTAAAATGACTACCGAGAATGTTGGTAAATTTGTAGCCGTTGTATTAGATGATTACGTTTATACTGCTCCAAGAGTTAATACACCAATTACAACAGGTAGAACTTCCATTTCTGGTGGAAGCATGACTGTTAGTGAAGCACAAGACATTGCAAATGTTTTAAAAGCTGGTAAATTACCAGCTGCTGCACATATTATACAAAAAGCAATTGTTGGGCCATCACTGGGGCAAAAAGCAATTGATAGTAGTATGAGTTCTTTTGGATTGGCTCTATTATTAATTTTACTTTGGATGATTTTCTACTATGGTAAAGCAGGTGCAATTGCCGATATTGCTTTAGCAACCAACCTTTTATTCATTTTTGGTATTTTAACAGCATTTGGTGCTGTATTAACCTTACCAGGTATTGCAGGTATTATTTTAACAATAGGTATGTCTGTTGATGCAAACGTAATTATTTTTGAAAGAATTAAAGAAGAATTAAATAAAGGAAAAGCACTTAAAGCAGCTATATCATACGGGTTTAGCTTTAAAGGTGCATTGTCTGCAATTGTTGATGCAAATATAACAACAATGCTTACGGGTATTATTCTATACGTATTTGGTACCGGCCCTGTTAAAGGTTTTGCATATACATTAATGGTTGGTATTGCAACTTCACTATTTTCAGCCGTATTTATTACTAGACTATTAATTGATTGGTACGCTGCAAAAGGAAAAAAATTCACCTTCAATACAAATATTACTAAAAATTGGTTTACAAATATTGATGTTGAATTCTTGAAAAAACGTAAAATTGCGTATATAATTTCAAGTATTTTTATCATTATAGGGTTAAGTTCGTTATTTACAAAAGGGTTAAATTATGGTGTTGATTTTGTTGGAGGTAGATCTTATGTTGTAAAGTTTGAAAAGCCTATGAGTGCAACAGATGTCTCTGAAAGTTTGAAAGATGTTTTTGGAAGTGCACCAGAAGTAAAAACATACGGAGCCTCAAACCAATTAAAAATTACTACGAAATATAAAATAGATGAAGAAGGAAATCATGTTGATAATGAAGTACAAAGTTTGTTGTATAAAGGATTAAAAAAGTACATTCCAGCAGATGTAACATTAGAGGCATTTAAGCCAGGTTATGGTGGTGTAAAAACAACTGGTATTTTAAGTTCTATTAAAGTAGAACCAACAATTGCTGATGATATTAAAACTGCTGCGGGCTGGGCTATTCTAGGTTCCTTATTAGTTATATTCTTATACATCCTATTTAGATTTAGAAAGTGGCAATACAGCCTAGGTGCTGTTGCAGCATTGTTCCATGATGTATTAATTGTAATTGGAATTTTCTCTATATTTAACAAGATTTTACCTTTTGACATGGAAATTGGACAATCTTTTATTGCCGCTATTTTAACTGTTTTAGGGTACTCAATTAATGATACCGTTATTGTTTTTGATAGAATTCGTGAATTTGCAAATACTCACACTACTTGGAAATTTTCAAAAGTAATTGACAAAGCCTTAAGTACAACATTAGGAAGAACAATAAATACCTCATTAACAACATTGGTAGTGTTATTTGCCATATTCTTATTTGGAGGAGATTCTATAAAAGGATTTATGTTCGCATTAATTATAGGTATTATTGTTGGTACATATTCATCTCTTTTTATTGCCTCTCCAATATTGTATGATTCTGTAAAAAAATTAAACAAAAAGAACTAAAAATATATAACCTAACTATCAAAAACCGTTTTGAATTGTCAAAACGGTTTTTGTATTTCAAATTAGCAAATAAATTCAAAATAAAATCTATTATTCTTTATTGATTCTTAAATTTGTAATAAATTGATGCCCATGAGTATTATTAAACTACACGATAAATATTTTAAAACATATATTTCTGAAAAAAAAATAACAGAAGCAATAGAACAACTAGTAAAACAAGTTTATGAAGATTGCAAAGATGAAAACCCATTATTTATAGGTATTCTAAATGGAAGTTTTATGTTTGTTGCTGATTTTGTGAGAAAATATACAGGTAATTGTGAAGTTTCATTTGTTAAATTATCCTCTTATGAAGGAACAAATTCTACCGGTAATATTAAAGAATTAGTTGGCTTAAATGAAAATTTAGAAGGAAGAACAGTTGTAATTTTAGAAGATATTATTGATACGGGAAATACACTTCAAGAAATCTATAAAATTTTTAGAAATAAAAAAGTGAAACAACTCAAAATTGCTACTTTATTCTTTAAACCAGACGTATTTAAAAAAGATTTACCTGTAGATTATATTGGCATTTCAATACCCAATAAATTTATAGTTGGTTATGGTTTAGACTACAATGGCATAGGGAGAAACCTTTCAGATATATACCAACTTACAGCTAACCCAAAACTAAAAAATATTGTTTTATTTGGACCTCCAGGCGTAGGAAAAGGGACTCAAGCTAAATTGTTAAAAGAAAAATATAATCTTGTTCATATTTCAACAGGAGATGTTTTTAGGCATCATATTAAAAATAAAACAAAGCTAGGAAAACTTGCCCAATGGTATATGGATAAAGGAAATTTGGTACCTGATGAAGTTACCATAAAAATGCTAAAAGCTGAAGTTGAAAAAAATATTGGTTCTAATGGATTTATTTTTGATGGCTTTCCAAGAACAGAATTACAGGCAAGAGCGCTTGACAAGTTTTTAGCTGAAAAAGGCGAAATAGTTAATGGAATGGTAGCCCTTGAAGTTCCAGAAAATATTTTGGTTGAACGCTTATTAGAACGAGGTAAAACTAGTGGAAGACCTGATGACCAAGATGAAGCAAAAATTCGTAATCGTTTTAACGAATACAGTACAAAAACTGAAATTTTAAAAGATTACTATCAAGCCCAAAATAAATATTTTGGAATTAATGGAGTGGGAACTATTCATGAAATTACTTTACGATTATCCAAAATAATTGATAACTTATAAGAATATTTTTTATTATATTAATATTCTCTAACTTAATATTTAATATTATTACTAATGACTGAAGGGAATTTTGTTGATTATACAAAAATTTATGCCTGTTCTGGAAAAGGTGGTGGAGGCTCTGTGCATTTACATAGAGAAAAATACATTACCAAAGGAGGCCCAGATGGTGGGGATGGTGGACGTGGTGGACACGTAATTTTACGAGCCAACCCCAATTTATGGACCTTATATCACTTGAAATTTAACAAGCATTTTAGAGCTGAACATGGAGGCCATGGTAGTAAATCACGAAGTACAGGAAAAGATGGTGGAGATGTTTATATTGATGTTCCTTTAGGAACTATTGTTAGGGATAGTGAAACTCAAGAAATACTTTTTGAAATTACTACTGAAAACACTGAACAAATTTTATTAGAAGGTGGAATGGGTGGCCTTGGAAACTGGAACTTTAGATCGGCTACAAATCAAACGCCACGATATGCACAACCTGGAATTGATGGTAAAGAAGGATGGTTTCAATTAGAATTAAAATTATTGGCTGATGTTGGCTTGGTTGGATTCCCAAATGCCGGAAAATCTACACTACTTTCAGTACTTACCGCTGCAAAACCTAAAATTGCAGACTATGCATTTACAACTCTAAAACCTAATTTAGGAATTGTGAAATATAGAGATTTTCAAACATTCGTAATGGCTGATATTCCCGGTATAATTGAAGGTGCAGCTGAAGGAAAAGGACTTGGACACCGATTTTTACGTCATATTGAAAGAAATTCAACCTTACTGTTTTTAATACCTGCTGATTCAGATGATATTCAAAAAGAATATGCTATTTTACTAAATGAACTCAAAAAACACAATCCTGAACTTTTAGATAAAAGTAGGCTATTAGCGATCTCAAAATCGGATATGTTAGATGATGAATTGAAAGACGAAATTAAAAGTGATTTACCTAAAGGAATTGAAACTATTTTTATTTCATCTATTGCACAACAAGGTTTAGTTGAACTAAAAGATACCTTGTGGAAAATGTTAAATAATTAATTTTAATTTTTTAATATTATTGGCAACGTAAATTCTGTAGTAACCGGCATATTTCGTTTTATTGCAGGCTGTAATGTTGGTAAACTCTGTAAACTTGTCTTTATTAAGCTATCTAAATTTGGAAGTAATTCTTTTGTTTCTTTAGAAATTTGAATACTTGAAAGGCTTGTTTCACCTAAAATATTGACTTTTAATTTTACCAATACGGTATCATTCACCTTTTCTTTGGCATTTAGTTTAAATTGTTTTAAAAATGCATAAATATACTGTGACATCTCTAGTTGAAAACAAATTTGCTGCTTCCTTCGTGATGGAATATCTTTACAATTAGGAAATAATGGAAAAGCGTCAACAGTACTAAAATCAACAATAGTATCTACTTCTTGTATAGGTTTTCTTTCTAATTTTTTTTCAAAATAAGAACACGATACCAATAATGACATCAAAAATAATAAAGCAACTAATTGTTTTAACATATGTATTTATTTCCACAAGTGAAAATACAACATTTTATGTTACTCAACAATTTCACCTTTAATAAAGTATTCTTTTTTTATCTCTTTAATTCTATTTTTTGCATATAAAGTCAATTTTTTGTTTTCACCTTCAAACCTTTGAATAAAATTTTGATAATGTTTAAACGCTATTTTTTTATCCTTATAATATGTATCAGAAGTTAACGCCAATTGAAATAGTGCTTTGTGGTTATTTCTATTGTATTTAACAGACTCTTTAAAAAATTTAATTGCAACCTTTACATTAAATTCTTCTTTGGCTATTATACCTGATAGAAGAAATTGTTTATCCAAATCAGCTCTTCCATACATAATAGACTGTATTAAATAAAATTGAGCCAATTTATCATAAATCTTAACTGTTTTGTTGTATTCATTTTCTAACTTAACTAAAGTCTCTTGCTAATTTCCTTTAAGTAATAAACTATCTACAATGGTAAAAACCGAAGGCTGTGCTTCGGTTTTTAGTGCTAGCAATACTATTATTAATGTAACTATAATCTTTTTCACAAATACTATTTAATTATTCAACTTTAAAGGCAATAGGTAAACTATACTTCACACCTACATTTTCCCCATGATGTTTACCAGATACCATTTTTGGTAATAAATTTACAACTCTAATTGCTTCCTCTTGTAATGCTTTATGTGGAGCTCTTGCCTTTATATCAGCAATATTTCCATTTTTATCAATTTTAAACATCACAAAAATTCTTTTTACTCCAGATTCAAGATTTAACTCTGTAGCTAAATTTACATTGAAATTTTCACTTATAGCTTGTGTTATTTTTTCTTGCAAACAAGTTCGCAACTCATCCTTAGTTCCTACACAACCTGGGTATATGGGTACTTCATCTATTACTGCAAAAGGAATCGACCCATCATCATTAATTTTTTTATTATTCACATTAGAAAAATATTTGGTTTTAGCGAAATAAACCCTGTCCCCATTTTCATTTATTATAATACTTATATCAAGCTTAGGTTTTTCAATATTCTTAAATTTATTAAAAACAGCCTTCTCTTTTTCTGTATATTCCTCGATAGAAACTACTTCTCCCACTAAATGTGTGCCTAGAAACATTTTAAACCCATTTTCACCTTCAAAATACTTTCCTTCTGAAATACTGTTCTCTTTATTTAAAACTTTCTCAACCTGTTCAATATCCATTTGAGAATCATTAGAGCATGACACATAAACAAGCATACCCAACAACAAAGGCACTATTAATAAATACTTTAACTGTTTCATTCTTTTTGATTTTTCTTTTGTAATCATAACTATTCTTTTTTTAATTAATGAATGTTTAAAAAATTGATTGATAAACGAAATATTTTCAACATTAAAAGTTTCAGACAACAACTTATTGAAATACATTTTTTTATTGGTTTCTAACACTACCTCAGCATCAGAAATATATTCGTGTAATAAGGTAATTCGCTTTTGATACACATAAACTAATGGATTGAACCATAATACTATTTTTAAGATTTCAAAAAACAATAAATCAAGTGTATGATTTTGTTTACAGTGTATTAATTCGTGTTTAATTATTTGTAAATCTTCACTTTTTAAAAGATGCTCATTTATAAATATATAATTGAAAAATGAGAAAGCAGATTGTTTCTTTTCCAGCACAACTAAAGAGTAATGTTGTTTTTTAATTACTTTATTAGTTATAATTAATTGTAATATTTTAGTCAGTTTAATTAAAAACAATAACGCAAAAAAAGAAAGTCCAACAAAAAATATTATTGATATATAATTTAGTGTAGAACCACTTTGAACAGTTTGTTCAATAACCGCTTGCGGATTCAAAAATACTGTTGGTAATTGAACAATATATTCTTGAGGAATTGTTTCTTGGATACTTTTAAACTTTAATAATGGCAGTATGAAAGATAAAACAGGTGTACTCAATAAGTAAAACCGATTCCACTTAAAAAATGTTTCCTTTTGTAAAAACAAATCGTATACCGCTAAAAACAACGCCTGAAAAAGGATTACTTGTAGTATATAGTTTATCATTTATTTGATTTTTTTTCGTTTATAGCTTCTAAAATTGTTTCTAGTTCTTTTAAATCAACATCATTTTTATCAACAAAAAATGACACCATATTTTTAAAAGAACCCCCAAAATAACTGTCAACCAATTTGTGTAAACTCTGATTGCTATAATCAGTTTTTTGAATCAAAGGAAAATAAATATAACCTCTTCCTTTTGCTTTATGAGATACAAAATTTTTAGTTTCTAAAATTCTTATTATTGTAGAAACCGTATTGTAAGCAGGTTTAGGATTGGGCAGCTTGTTAATAATTTCCTGAACAGATGCTTCATTCAATTCCCACAAAACTTGCATTAATTGCTCTTCTGCTTTTGTTAATTGTTTGTTCATTTTTCAACTAAGTTTTTAGTTTTATAATACAAATATAACTAAATATTTAGTTTAAACTAATTTTTTAGTTATTAATTATAAAAATTAATAGCTAATATTTTTTAAATAGCATTCGAAATGCTAAATTAGCGTATGGACATTTTTCTCTTAATTATAGGGTTTCTATTTGCTTTATTAGGTATTATTGGCTCATTTTTACCAGTACTACCTGGTCCTCTAACAAGTTGGTTTGGTTTACTACTATTACATTTAACAAGTATTGTACCCATGAATTGGACTTTTTTAGGTATTACACTTAGTATTGCAGTTGTAATATGGATTATAGATTATTTTATTCCAGCAATGGGTACTAAAAAATTTGGAGGCACAAGGTATGGGGTTATAGGTACAATGGTAGGATTAATTATTGGAATTCTATTTTTAGGCCCTTTTGGAATTATAATTGGCCCCTTTGCTGGTGCTTATATTGGAGAAATGATACAAGAAAAAAATTCTAATAAGGCTTTAAAAGCAGCTTTTGGCTCTTTTATTGGTTTTTTAACCTCCTCTTTTTTGAAATTTATTGCTGCAACAATTTTTACAGGCTTGTTTGTTTCCATATTTTGGGAATATAAATCGTTGTTTTTTACCTTTACTGAATAAAATAAATTGGCTTAAAACAAAAAAAGCGTCCCGAATACGGGAAGCTTTCCATTGGTTTTAAAAAACCTTGACGTTTAATAACGTCAAACAACACAACTAAGCCGCACCAAAATGCGGTCTACAAATATATAAATTATAATTCATATTCAAATTGTAAACACTTTTTCTTTTGAAATTACTTATTTTTCTGAATTGATTGTATCTTTGCAAACTGTTATTATAAATAAACTACAAAAAACACCGCATGCAATTATCAGCACTTGAAATAGTTAGAAGAGAATCCTTACAAAAACTACGTGAACTAGGTATTAACCCTTATCCTGCAGAAGAATTTAAAACAACTGCAACCATTCACAATATTATATCAAATTTTGATGATTTTGAGGGGAAAGAAGTTGTGTTGGCCGGAAGAATGATGAGCCGTAGAATTATGGGAAAGGCTTCTTTTGCTGAATTAAAAGATGCAAGTGGCAAAATGCAAATCTATGTAAATCGTGATGAAATTTCTTCCGAAGAAAATCCAACTATGTACAATACAGTATTCAAAAAATTATTGGATATGGGTGATATTATTGGTATTAAAGGAACCGTTTTCAAAACTAATGTTGGTGAAGTTTCTGTAAAAGTAAAAGAGCTTACCCTACTTTCAAAAAGTTTACGACCACTGCCTGTAGTGAAAACAGATGCTGATGGAAAAATACATGATGCCTTTTCTGATGCTGAACAACGCTACCGCCAACGTTATGTAGATTTAATTGTAAATGACCATGTAAAAGAAACTTTTATTAAACGCACAAAAATAACCAATTCAATTCGTGAATTTTTAAATAACAAAGGGTATTTAGAAGTTGAAACACCCATTTTACAACCAATTCCTGGAGGAGCTGCTGCTAGGCCATTTATGACCCATCACAATGCGCTTGACATTCCTTTGTATTTACGTATTGCCAACGAATTGTATTTAAAACGATTAATTGTAGGAGGATTTGATGCTGTTTATGAATTTTCAAAAGACTTCAGAAATGAAGGAATGGATAGAACACACAATCCTGAATTTACAATTATGGAATTGTATGTTGCATACAAAGATTATAATTGGATGATGCGTATGACAGAAGAACTATTAGAAAAAGTAGCAATTGACTCAAATGGTACTACTGAAGTTCAAATTGGAGAGAACACTGTAAGTTTTAAAGCACCATACCCAAGAGTTCCAATTTTAGAAGCTATTAAAACTCACACAGGTTATGATGTTGCGGGTATGGGAGAAAAGGAATTAAAAGAAGTTTGTGAAAAAGTTGGCGTTGAAGTTGATGAAACAATGGGTGTTGGAAAATTAATTGATGAACTATTTGGAGAAAAATGTGAACACCTATACATTCAACCAACTTTTATAACAGATTACCCTAAGGAAATGAGTCCGTTAACAAAAGAACACCGTACAAACTCAGATTTAACGGAGCGTTTTGAATTAATGGTGAATGGAAGCGAATTAGCAAATGCATATTCTGAATTAAATGACCCAATAGACCAACGTGAACGTTTTGAAGATCAATTAAAATTATCTGCCAAAGGAGATGATGAAGCCATGTTTATTGATCAAGACTTTATTCGTGCCTTAGAGTATGGAATGCCTCCAACATCAGGTATTGGAATTGGAATTGATAGATTGGTAATGTTTATGACCAACAACAGTTCTATACAAGAAGTGCTCTTCTTTCCTCAAATGAAACCAGAGAAAAAAGCACCTTCTGTTGAATTGAATGATGAAGAGAAAGCACTGCTAAAAATGATAGAGACAAATTCACCAGCTTTATTGAACGACCTAAAAACTCAAAGTGGTTTAAGCAATAAAAAATGGGATAAAACCTTAAAGGGCTTAACTAAAAATGGTTTAGCAAAAGTTAACAATACAGATAACGGCTTATTTGTTGAACTAACATAATTTAAAAAAAACGTCATTCTGAACTTGATTCAGAATCTCATCATATAAGAGGCTGTCTGAAAAGTAATTATACTTGTCATTTTGAACAAAGTGAAAAATCTCAACATCTAGATATATAAGTGTTTAATTTCAAGGAGATTCTTCATTTACATTCAGAATGACACTTTTTAGACAGCCTCTTTTTTGTGTCTTCACAAATAAACCTTACGTAATATAACCTATTCAATTAAACTATCACTCTAATTTAATAAATACCACCTACATATTTTATTCTAAAATAAAAATCACATAAAACACAGCAAAAAATTAGATTATTATTCTATTTTTGAAATCACTTAACCATTTCACCTTGAGAAAACTAATTATTTTTGTTGCACTACTGAATGTTTTTATAAGTTTTTCACAAACTAAAACTAAAGTAATACATGTAAAATATATTCATGAACCTATTACTATTGACGCTGTTTTAGATGAAGCTGCTTGGAGCAAAGCAGCACCAGCAAAAAATTTCTGGCAGTACTTTCCTACGGACTCCATTCAAGCTAAACAGCAAACAGAAATTAAAATGCTATTTGATGATAAAAACTTATACATAGGAATGAGGGTAAATGCGAAAGGTGAAGATTATATAATTCCTTCTTTACGTCGTGATTTTAGAGCTTCAGGAAATGATAATATAAGTTTACTTTTTGACACATTTAATGATGGTACTAATGCTTTTTTCTTTGGTACAAATCCTTATGGTGTACGTAGAGAAGCTCTAATTTCTGGTGGAGGAACTGAACTTAGAGGTTTTAATACAAATTGGGATACCAAATGGATTGGTGAAACTAAAATTCACAAAGATCATTATACTGTAGAATGGATGATTCCTCTTTCAGCATTTAAATACCGAGAAGGAGAAACGAAATGGAGGTTTAACAGTTATCACTTTGATACACAAGATAATGAGCAAAGCACATGGATGAACATTCCTCAAAATCAGTATATTTTTAGTTTAGCATATATGGGTGATATGATATTTGAGAAGCCATTAGGTAAATCTAGATCTCCTATTTCCATAATACCTTTTGTTAATACCATTGTATCTAAAGATTATGAAACGGGTAAATCTATAAACGATTTTAAAATTGGCGGTGATGCTAAATTTACTATTGGAAATAGCATGAATTTAGACATTACATTAAATCCTGATTTTTCACAAGTTGAGGTTGATGAGCAGGTAACAAATTTAACTCGTTTTGAAATTTCTCTACCAGAACGAAGACAATTTTTTATTGAAAACAGCGATCTTTTTGGAGATTTTGGAAATAATAGAGATGCCAATCCTTTTTTCTCAAGACGTATTGGTATTGCTACAGATAAAGAAGGTAATAATATAGAAAATGATATTATTGGAGGTGTAAGGTTAAGTGGGAAACTAAATAATAATATCCGCTTGGGAATATTAAATATGCAAACTGCTGAAGATCTTAAGAATAATATCCCTACTACAAATAATACCGTAATAACCATACAACAAAAATTATTTAGCCGATCTAATTTAAGTGTTATGTTTATTAATAAACAAGCTACAAAAAATTATGATTTTTTAGAAGATAAAGATAAATATAATAGAGTTTTAGGTATTGATTATAGATTAGCATCTTCTGATAATAGCTGGGTTGGAAAATACTTTTTTCACAAGTCATTTTCACCCAATGTAAATAGTAAAGATGTTTCTGCAGGCGTTTCAACAGAGTTTAACAGTAGATTATTTAAAATACGTTTAAGTGGCGTTTATGTTGGTGATAATTTCCGTTCAGATCTTGGTTTTATTAATAGAACAGACATCTTTAAAATATCACCTAGATTAGAACGTGTTTTTTGGCCTGAAAAAGGAAAAGTTCAAAAACACAGTTTTTCAATTATGCCAATATTTTTATGGAAGCCTCAGTTCAATTTTGAAAATTCTGATTATACAATTATTAGTGCTTGGCAAGCAAGTTTTTTGAATACCTCTGAATTACAATTTGAAATGCTCAACAGGTATACACATTTATATTATAGTTTTGATCCAACAGGAACCGATGGAGCTATTCCACTTCCCAACAATAAAAATTATTATTACACAAGTATTAATGTGTCTTTTAGATCAGACAGGAGAAAAAAATTCTCTTATAATTTAAAACCGTCAGTAGGTAAATTTTACAATGGTGAGAAATACTCAATACAAACCCAATTAACTTTAAGATTACAACCTTATTTTACCAGTTCAATTCAGTTAAATTACAATAAAATAGTTTTACCTAATCCATACCCAAATGCTTCAATTTGGCTCATTGGTCCAAAAATGGATATTACCTTCAATAAAAAATTATTTTGGGCTACTTTTATTCAGTACAACAGTCAAAGAAATAATTTTAGTGTAAATACTAGATTACAATGGCGTTTTGCACCTCTTTCAGATTTGTTTGTAGTTTATAACGATAACTACTTTACTGAAAATGTTTTTACTCCAAGAACTCGTTCATTTAATGTTAAGCTAACATATTGGCTTAATATCTAACAATCTTCAAAAAAAATTTAAGTGTACTTTTCACATTATCAATACGGATACAAAATACTCTTAAAAAAAAGTTAATTTACTTATTTACAGTACAATTTCATAACCCTCTAGCCTAATTTTATAAAATTAATTGTTATATTGTGTCTCTTACTAAATGTTTAATTTAAACTTGTAGGCCATGTTAAAACAAGCAATTACACTAAGTCAAAATTTACTAGCTACCACGCTTCTGTTATTGCTGTTTGGTTTTGGGTTTCAAAATAAAAGTTTTGCCTCTAATAAAATTATAAAAGATACTTTAAGCTTTAAAAAATACAAAGGTAAAGTTGTTGATAGTAAAACTAAAAAAGCATTAGTTTTTGCTTCACTAACCGTAAATGGGACAAATATAAGTACCGTTACAAATACACAAGGTGAATTTTTATTAAAAGTACCAAAAAAGTATACTAATTCCGATGTAACTATTTCATTCTTAGGATACACAAGTAAAGTTTTAAATTTATCTGATTTCAAAACTAAAACTACCATAAAACTTGAAACATATATTGAAGAGCTTTCTGAAATTAAAATTGTTGTAAAAGATGCTCAATCTTTAATTTTAGAAGTTTTAAAAAGAAAAAAGGAGAACTATTTTGACAAACTAACAACAATGACTGCTTTTTATAGAGAAACTATCAAAAAGAGAAGAAGTTATGTTTCACTATCAGAAGCAGTTGTAGAAATTAATAAACAACCTTACACTAATACTAAAAAAGATATTTTAAAGCTGTACAAATCTCGTAAAAGTACCGATTATTCAAGATTAGATACCATTGCTTTTAAACTTAAAGGAGGTCCATACAATTCAATATACATTGATGTTATGAAAAATCCTGATTTATTTTTTAGTAAAGATATGATAGAGCTCTACGATTTTACCTTTGATAAATCTACAAAAATTGATAATAGGCCTATTTACGTAATCAATTTTAAACAAAAAGAATACGTAAAAACTCCTTTATTTTATGGTAAATTATACATAGATGCACAATCACTAGCCTTAACCAATGCCAAGTTTAAACTAAATCTTGAGGACAAAGAAAAAGCAAGTAGAATTTTTATTGTTAAAAAACCAAAAGGAGCTAAAGTATACCCCGTAGAAGCGACTTATCAAATTGATTATCGTGAGAAAAACGGGAAATGGTATTATGGCTACAGTAGAATTCAACTTGGGTTTAAAATTAATTGGGATAAACGATTATTTAATACCATTTACTATACAACTATGGAAATGGCAATAACAGATTGGAAAAACAACATCACTAAAAAATTAATTAAACCTAAAAACAGACTTAGATCTTCTATTATAATGAGCGATAAATCTTCTGGGTTTTCAGATCCAAATTTCTGGGGAAAATACAATGTTATTGAACCTGAGAAACCTATTGAATCTGCCATCAGAAAGATTAAGAAACAGTTGAAAAAAAGAAAAAACAATTAGCTTCTTGTAACATATATTCTTTAACAAATATTTAAGAAGTTTTACAGAGTTGTTTAATATATTCGATTTTTTATTGCTCATTATTAAATAAACGTTAATTTATGCCAAAAAAAATTTTAGTCAATTTACTAACTTTAATGTTAGTTATTGGTTTTTCTTCAACTGTAGAAGCACAAAAAAAGAGAAAAAGGAAAAAAGATGTAGCTGTAACTCCTACACCACCACCTAAACCAAAAAAGAACGCCATTCAGCCTTACAATAAGGCTGTAACCAAAGAAGCTAAAACCGATGATGGTTTATTTAAAATTCATACAATAGATGATACGTATTTGTATGAAATACCCGATTCACTTTTTGAGAGAGAATTTTTAATGGTAACTCGTATTGCTAAAAACACTTCAAATAACAGGAGTTTTGGAGGGCAAAAAACAAACACACAAGTTTTACGTTGGCAAAAAAAAGGGAAAACTGTCTTATTGAGAGTTGTATCCTATAATACTGTTGCCGATAAAGAACTCCCTGTTCATGAGGCTGTTGTTAATTCAAACTTTGAACCTGTATTGTTTTCATTTCCTATTAAAGCTTATAACAATGAAAAAACAGCTACTGTAATTGATGCCACTGAATTATTTTCTACAGATGTAAAAGCATTAGGCTTGCCTTCACCTGTTAGAAAAAGTTATAAAATAACAAAATTAGATACTAAAAAATCTTTTATTGAAAGTATAAAAAGTTACCCTAAAAATATTGAAGTACATCATGTAAAAACATACGCTGCTAGTGCTCCTCCTACAAACTCAAGTACAGGAATTGTTTCTGTAGAAATGAGTAGTTCTATGATATTGTTGCCTAAAGAACCTATGAAGCGTAGAATTTTTGATGAAAGAGTAGGTTGGTTTACTACGAGCCAAACAGATTACGGTTCTGAAGCTCAAAAAAGTGATAAAATTACTTTTTTAGATAGATGGCGATTGGAAGTTAAAAAAGAAGATATTGAAAAGTTTAAACGTGGAGAATTGGTTGAACCAAAAAAACAAATTGTTTATTATATAGATAGAGCCACTCCAAAAAAATGGAGAAAACATATAAAACAAGGTATTGAAAACTGGCAAGTTGCTTTTGAAGCAGCCGGATTTAAAAATGCAATAATTGCAAAAGATCCTCCTACAAAAGAAGAAGATCCAGAGTGGAGTCCTGAAGATATTCGCTATTCAGTAGTTCGGTATTTAGCTTCACCTATACCTAATGCAAACGGACCTCACGTTAGTGACCCACGTTCTGGTGAGATTTTAGAATCTGATATTAATTGGTATCACAACGTTATGAGCTTATTAAAAGGTTGGTTTTTTGTTCAAACAGCAGCAATAAACCCTGAAGCACAAACCACAGAATTTAAAGACAATGTTATGGGTGAACTTATACAATTTGTTTCCTCTCACGAAGTTGGTCATACATTAGGTTTACCACACAATATGGGAAGTAGTTCTGCCTACCCTGTAGATTCTTTACGCTCAGCAACATTTACAAAAAAACATGGTACAGCTCCTGCAATTATGGATTATGCTCGTTTTAATTATGTTGCTCAACCTGGAGATAAGGGAGTTGCGTTAATGCCAAACATAGGTGTTTATGATAAATATGCAATTCGTTGGGGATATCGCCCTATTTTAGATGCCAAAACTGCAAAAGATGAAAAAGAAACATTGGATAATTGGATTTTAGAACATGACGGAGATCCCTTATATCGTTTTGGGCATCAACAAGCAGGAAGTGTTGTAGACCCCAGCTCTCAAACTGAAGATTTAGGTGATGATGCAATTAAAGCTAGTAAATATGGTATTGCAAATTTAAAACGTATTGTTCCTAATTTAATTAATTGGACTGCTGAAAAGGGTAAAAATTATGATGATTTGAAAACAATGTATGGTCATGTAATTTCACAATTTAATAGGTACATGGGTCATGTTTCTTCAAACATTGGAGGCGTATATGAAAACTACAAAACGTACGATCAAGAAGGTGCTGTATATACTTATGTTGATAAAGAACATCAAAAAAATTGTTTGAAATTTGTAAACACCCAATTATTTGAAACACCAACTTGGTTGATTGATAAAAATATTATTGAAAGAACTGAATATTCAGGTATTACCGAACGTATCAGAGCCATTCAAGTAAAAACTTTAAATAACATTCTCAATTTAGGTAGAATGACGAGAATGATTGAAAATGAGACTCTAAATGGCTCAAATGCTTATACCTTAGTTTCAATGATGGATGATTTACGTAATAATATATGGTCTGAATTACGTACAGGAAAAAAAATTGATACCTACCGAAGAAATTTGCAAAGAGCCTATATTGAAAAATTGGCAAACATCATGAAAGCTGAAGATATTAAAAAAATAAAGAGTTCTGGTAGTTATGCAAGTTATGTTAAAAGAACAACTGTCACCGTAAAACAGTCTGACATCATTCCTATAGTTCGTGGAGAATTAAACAGCATTAAAAGAGATGCTAAAAGAGCTGCCAACGCAACAACAAATAAACTTAGAAAATATCACTTACAAGATATTGTAAAACGTATTGATACCATTTTAAACCCTAGATAAAAGCAAATTTAAAGAGGCTGTCTGAAAAACAATTATACTTGTCATTTTGAACAAAGTGAAAAATCTCAACATCTTGATATATAAGTGTTTAATTTCAAGGAGATTCTTCATTTACATTCAGAATGACACTTTTCAGACAGCCTCTTTAAATTATTAACTATGCTCATCAAATCTATTTTAAATTATCAATTATTTGTTGAATTCTTTTATTCTCAACATCGTAGTTAAGTGCTAATCCTTTTTTTTCAGGAAATTGTTCTATCATAACAGTTGTAGAAGGAAATGCAAAATCGACTCCTAATTCTTTTGCGAATTTTAATATTGAAAGGTGTAAACTATGTTTTGCCGCTTGTTCAACACTCCAATCTAATGCCGTAAAATAAACATTCACCAATATCAATAAAGCCGAATCTCCAAAGCCTGTAAACTCAACATTAAAAGCTTCTTCTCTAGTATCAGGGTGTAACTCAATAATTTTTCGAACACCTTTTACAAAGGCTTCTACTAACTCTGGCGGTGTATCATAACGCAATCCTAAATTAGTTGTATATCTACGGTATGCGCGTAATCCTTTATTGTTAACAACCATTTCAGACAAAGTACTATTTGGTATTTGATAAACGGATGTGTCAGCAGCTCTAACAGTTGTAGATCTAAAACCAACAGTTTCAACTGTTCCAACTACTTCTCCTGCTTCAATCCAATCCCCAATATGAAAAGGTTTATCTACAAAAATCATAATAGTCCCAATCAAATTTTTCACGGTATCTTGTGATGCTAAAGCTACTGCAATACCCCCAATTGAAGCACCTGCTATTACGGCTGCAGGATCAACACCAAATAAGGTTAGTAATTTCAGTATTCCTAAGAAAATGACAACTCCTGTTAAAAAATTTTGCAATATTGGAACTAATTGATCATCAAGTTTATTATGTGTAGATTCCGCAAAATCTGCATAAATACTCATAAATACTTTTACCAATTTTAAAAATACATAAATCCAAAAAACAGTTGTCATTATGTTTAAAGCTAAAAATAGAGCAGCATTTATGTCTAAATCAAGTAAAAATGAAGGTACTATCTTTTTTAAAAGCCAAATTAAAATTAACAATACAATTGGCCTTGTTAATTTTTTCAATGCCAAATTTATATTCTTATTGGACTTCTTTAAAATTTTAAATTGCAGTTTCCGAAGAGTATAGTATATTATTTTACGTAGCACAAAAAATAAAAACACGCAAATTGTTATAAGCAATAGTAAGCCTAAATACTGCCATAATTCAATTTTAAAAAGTTTATAATGCCCAAAGTTTGGAATTACTTGCTGCAATTTTTCACTATACCAAGGATATATACTTCTATATAACGTATTAACTTGACTTGCCGTTTCTTTAGAATAGTACCATTTTTCTCCTATTTTTTCGACATATATTTGTGGTATCTGATACGGAAATAGCACATATCTATGCCCTATTTTATATCCTATAGTATCCGAATAATTTTTATCAGTAGGCACTTTGCTAAAATCTACTTTTAGTCCTTTTCCATCTAAAATTTTCTTTAATTTTAGAGCTATATCTTGTGCTTCTTCTCCTTCATAACCGTAAATAGATGCTGCTGCTTTTTCAGGCTCATAGGAGTCTGGTTGTAAAAAATAAAGATGTGTATATATTGTAGCATTTGGACTACTTAAATCAACTTTAACAGTATTTTGAGCTATTAATGTTGAAGAAATCATCAAAAAAAACAAAAGTATTTTTCTCATAATATGTATATGGTTAATAACTAAAATCAAATTTAACACTTTAATTTGTAGTCTTAATTGTAGTTAATCAATTATTTTTTACGTTTTTCCTATTGAACTTTTTTTTCTTTCTTGAAATAAAAGTTACAGTATCATCAAATGTATCTTTGGTTTTGGTATCTTTATTTTTTCTCCAGGAATTATTTGAAGGAATTAATTTTTGAAGTAAATCACTTCTTCCAACTTTGGTTAGCGTATTTCTTATCCATTGTTGGTTTTCTTTTTTATACCAAAAGAAAAATCGATGTTGTTCTTCCTTTTCTTTTTTTGAAATAGGTGTTTTTGTGGGTTTAAGTGTATATGGATGGTATCCACTATAATAAATTACCGTAGCAACAGTCATTGGTGTAGGTGTAAAACCTTGTACTTGCTCTAATTGAAATCCTAAATCTTTTGTTTCAGCAGCCAAATTTGCCATATCTTCTAATTCACAAGCTGGGTGACTTGAAATAAAATAAGGTATTAACTGTAGATTTAACTTTTTTCGAATATTTATTTTATCAAAACGTTCTTTAAATTTATGGAAATATTTAAAAGATGGTTTCCTCATAAGTTTCAAAACATTATCTGAAGTATGCTCTGGAGCTACTTTTAATCTCCCTGAAACATGATTTGTAATTACTTCTTCTGTATATTCATCTAATTCAGTTACATTTGCCTTTTTATTAAATTCAGGCACCAATAAATCATATCTAATTCCGCTGCCAATAAATGATTTTTTAACCTTTGGGTGTTTATCAACTGCTTTATAAAGTTCTGTTAAGGGTTTATGTGAAGTGTCTAAATTATAACAAACCATAGGTGAAATACAAGAAGGCGCAACACATTTATCACAAATTTCTTGCACTTTACCTTTCATTTTGTACATATTTGCTGAAGGCCCACCAATATCAGACAAATACCCTTTAAAATCGGGCATGTTGGCAACTTTATCAACTTCTTTTAAAATAGATTCTTGGCTTCTACTTGCAATAAATTTACCTTGATGTGCAGAAATAGTGCAAAAACTACAACCACCAAAACAACCACGGTGAATATTTATAGAAAATTTTATCATTTCAAACGCTGGAATTGCCCCTCGCTTGTTATATTTTGGGTGTGGTAAACGTGTAAAAGGTAAATCGAAAGAAGCATCTATTTCCTTTTCTGTCATTGTTGCATAAGGAGGGTTTATTACCAAAGTAGTATCTCCTACCTTTTGTAAAATTCTGCTCCCCGCTATTTTATTTGATTCTTGCTCAATAATTTTAAAATTTGCTGCAAATAATTTTTTACTCTTTAAGCAAACTTCATGTGAGTTTATAGTTACATCTTTCCAATGTTTATTTTTAGGAATTTTCTCTTCTTTTTGTTGAAGAAAAGCTGTTTGATTAATTGTTTTTAATGATGAAAAAGGCACTCCTTTTTGCAATAGATTAACTATTTCTCTCAGTGGCTGTTCTCCCATTCCGTACACTAACAAGTCTGCTTTAGAATCGGTTAAAATCGTTGGTTTTAAAGAATCGCTCCAATAATCATAATGTGTTACTCTGCGAAGCGAGGCTTCAATTCCTCCTATTAAAACTGGTGTATCAGGAAATTTTTCCTTTAAAATGTTAGAATAAACTATACTGGCATAATCTGGTCTAAAACCTTTATCTCCATTTGGTGTGTATGCATCTTTATCTCTACGTTTTTTACTTGCGGTATAATTGCTCACCATGGAGTCCATTTCACCAGCAGTTACTCCAAAAAATAATCTTGGTGTTCCTAATTTTGAGAAATCTTGCAAATTATCATGCACGCTTGGTTGAGGTACAATAGCCACCTTTAAACCATAACTTTCTAAAATTCTACCAATTACGGCCGGTCCAAAAGCTGGATGATCTACATAGGCATCTCCACTAAATAGAATAACATCTAAATAATCCCATCCTCTTAGTTTCACTTCTTTATTTGTGGTTGGCAACCAATCTGAAAGCTTATTTATCATAAGTTGCAAAAATACAGTAAATAAATCAATTTAAAATTAACTAAAATTTCAGGTGAAATGTTAACGAGTGTTAATGATTGTTAACAATTTAAACCTTGTAACTCTTTAAATGTCTTAGTATTATAAAAACAATTAAAACAGAATATATTATGAAAAAATTAGTAGGATTATTAGTAATTATAATTGCCTTATCCAATTCAATAAACGCACAAGGCAATGGCAAAAGAGCTAATCAAAACTTTACACCTGAACAAATTGCAACCTTGCAAACAAAGAGAATGACTATGCTATTGAACTTAAGTCAAGAGCAACAAACTGCCATTGTTAACTTACAAAAAAATCAGGCAATGGTTCGCCAAGCCATGAGAAAATCTATGCTAGAAAGAAAACTAAATGGAAAAACACTAAGTTCTGATGAATTATTTCAATTACAAAGTAGCCGTTTAGATAGAATGCAACAACATAAAATAGCTATGCAAAAAATTCTTAATCAAGAGCAATTTAGTAAATGGCAAACGATGAGAAAAGGAAAAATGATGTCTAAACAAGGCTGCAATAACCCTCAAAGAAAAGGTCAACAAAAATTTAAAAGACAATCTTAAAAAGAGTATAGTATCAATCAACAACTTGGGCTCACCTAGAAGTGAGCCCTTTCTAAATAATAACCAAACTAATTTATTTTTAACTTACACACTTTTTAGGATAGTGTCTTTTCTTACCGTAACAGAAAATCATTATTTAGAGCTAGTAATTGCCATTTTATATTTTTATCTTTAAGCTTGAATAGATGTATATCTTTTGTTTGATTTGGCTTTCCCCAATTGTAATAAACAGCTAATTTTAAATATGTTGAAACGTGTTTTTTATTCCCATAATATGTAAAATTAATAAACCAATTTCCTTTATTTAATTTTTCAATAAAAAATGTTTCCGATGAATAACCCTGCGTTTTTTCATGTTTTATACGGCTGTTATTTTCTAAAAGAGTGTGCTTAAAATTATACACTTGTTTTTGAGGATTTACAAACTCTATATCAAACTCTGCTTCAGAAGTATTCCATTCAAAAACCATACGAACATCTTTCGTAATATTTGCTGAATCTCTCACTAAAAAGAGTTCTTTTATGTTAGCCTGTTTTTTGTGTTGTACAAACAACGCTTCCATTTCACTGTAAATAATTTGTCCTATTCCCTCATTTTCTATATTATTTCCTCTATAAAAATAATTCATATACATTTTCCATGCATTTTGGTATTGATTAAGATTTGTGTAAGCATTAGCAAGGTCTCGAAATGATTGTGCATAACTAGGTCTGAGTTTAATTATTTTTTTATAAACTTTTAAAGCTTTCTGGTCTAATCCTCTCTTTTGATAGGTATATGCCAAAACTTTGAGTACTTCTGGATTTCTTTCAAATTGGGTGTCAATTTTTGAAAGTATTTTTAAACTACCTTTTTCATCCTTATAAATTTGTTGAAAATAGTTGGCCATATCAAAATAAAATTCAAATTGGTTCTTGTATGAAGGCTGCAACCTCTGGTATTCTAAATATGCTTGCTGTAGGTTTAAAATTGAATCAAAAGCCTCAAAATAATCTGGTTGAGTTATTCCAAAATTTTTGAAAGTAACAGCATCTTCTTTGTAGTACTTCTTATTCGAATATAATTTTGTTTTTGAAGCTATGGGCTTATCATCAAACGTACTACTTTTAGTTCGCACTACAATAACTCCGTTTGATCCAGCAGCTCCATATTTAACTGTTCCCGCTAACGATCTAATTACATATACATCCTTTACGTTTACTAAATCCATTGGTGGAAGAGGGCGACCGTTAATAGTTTCATAAATAACACCATCAATATCCCAAATGGGATGAGTATTCAAAGAAAAGGAGATACCTCTACTCAGTTTTGGCATTTTATATCTTATTGCTGTCCAAAGGTCTATTGCAGCTAAATTTAAGTTAGCACCATTTATATAATTAATTGAGTACCCTACTTTTTCTGTGTTAATATTACCAAAAGTTGTTGTAAGTACATCAGGTCTCCCCATTAACCCTGATTTATCTTTTCTCTTTCTTTTATTATTAACAGTAACTTCCTTTAAATTATTTACAATAGCATTCATTTCAATATTTAAAACTTCTGTTATATCTTCAATAATTATCTCTAAAGGTATCATACCTACAAAAGTGAATTTTAATATCTCTCCCTCTTTTGCTTTAATAACATAAAATCCTTTATTGTTAGTTTTAGCACCTCGATTGGTGTTTTTAACAACCACATTTACATCCTTTAATAAAATACCTAAACTTGAAACTGTCCCTGAAATTTCTTTAAGTGGAGTATTTTTTTTAGCTTGATATAATTTATTTTGCGAATACAATGTGTATTGACCATGAACACAAAAAACAATAAAAACACATATAATAATGTTTATTCCTGTTCTTTTAATACTACTCATAAAATACTGATTTTAAGAGATTAAGGACTATTTTATCAAATATAATGTTTTTAAATAAAAAGAATTCTTAATTATTTATTTTTTAATAAAAAAACACGAATATAGCGAAGTCAAAAAATTGAAAAATGTTCTATTTCAAAATTAATGTATAACCTACTGTAATGTTATTGGAAGTAAGTCCGTTAAGTTTTTTAAGTTCATCAACTGTTAAGCCATACTTTTTTGAAATTGAATACAACGTATCTCCTTTAGACACAACATGATTAGATGCCTTTTTTACTTTTAATTTTTTGAAGGGCTTTCCTAAAACTTCTGTATCATATTTATGCAAATTATACTTTTCAATAATTGCGATTAGTTTAGCAGGGTACCTTCTATCTGTTGCGTAACCTGCTGTGCTTAATCCTTTTGCCCATTTTACATAATCGTTTTTTTTAAGCTTAAACAATTTTGCATATCTATTTCGAGTAGCTAAAAATTTTGAATGGTCTTTAAAAGAATTGTTAGGGTTTTTATAAACTCTAAAACATTCCCCTTTTTCATCATCATCATGATACACTTTTTTACCTTTCCAGCCTTTATGACATTTAATCCCGAAATGATTGTTAGATTTTTTAGTTAACAAACTATTTCCACTTGATGACTCTAATATTCCTTGTGCCAATGTAATACTAGCAGGGATATTATAAACACGCATTTCTTCCATAGCAATATCTTTATACTTTTTAATATACGCTTGGGTTGAGTAATTAAAAGAAGTATTTATTGCCCGTTTTGTAGTCACTATTTCACTATTTTCAGGAGCTATTACCTCTCTATTGTTTTTTTTTATAGAAGAATTTACTATTTTTTTCTTTGATTTACAGCCAAATAGCAAGCCAACACTTAATAACCCAATAATGATATAATTACGTTTCATTTTATTTTCTAATTAGCGGTAATTTTTTCTTACTAAGAACTACATTCATGCCATCAATTCCTTGTAAACCACCAGTATGGATTGCTAAAATCTTAGTTCCTTGTTTAAAATAATTTTTTTTAATCAAATCTACAATCCCAAACATCATTTTACCTGTATAAACCGGATCTAAAGGTATGAGTGTTTCATTTTTAAATTTATTTATAAATATAATTAATTCTTCAGAAACTTTTGCATATCCTCCAAAATGATATGCAGTATTTAAAATCCAATTGTTATTTTTAAGTACATACTTTTTAATTTCATTTTGAAGAAAATCTCCTTTTAAGGCTGGAAACCCAATTGCTTTTTGATTTTTTTTTAGTGAATTAATAATTCCTGAAATAGTACCTCCAGTACCAACCGCTGAGCATATTATATCAAATTTATCATCATTACTAGTTAAAATTTCTTCACATCCTTTTACTGCCAAATGATTTGTTCCTCCTTCTGGAACTAGATAAAAATCACCAAATTGCCGCTGTAAATTGGCTATAAATTCTTTTAATGTTTTATTTCTATATTCCTTTCTGGAAACAAAATGGAATTGCATTTGATGTTCTAAAGCAAATTTTAATGTTGGATTGTTTTGAATTATTTCTTGTGAATTATTTGCCAATTCATCTCCTCTAATAATTCCAATGGTTTTAAAATTATACTCAAAACCTGCTGCTGCAGTAGCAGCAATATGATTAGAATATGCACCTCCAAAAGTAAGTAATGTAGTTTTATGCTGTTTTTTTGCTTCTTCTAAATTGTATTTTAGCTTTCGATATTTATTTCCTGAAATAAAGGGGTGTAATTCATCTTCTCTTTTTATGAAAACAGAAACTTGACTATTTTCAATTTCTGAAAAATGAACTTGTTGAATGCTACTATTTTTAGTTTCTAAAAACAAATTTTTTATTGGTTTAATTGGACTCTAATTTCTCCTCAAGTAAGGTCCATTCTTCCATTAGCTTTTCTATTGTATGTTTTTTAGTTTTATAAATTTCAAAAAAGTTGGGTTTTGTTGAAGTTATTTCATAATCTTCAGCTAATGCTACATCCATTTCAGAAATTTCTATTTCTAATTCATCAATTTGCGTTTCAATTTTGGTTAATTTATTTTTTAGCTTTTTAAGCTCTTTATCTTCAATTTTTCTTGTTTGAACCTTTTCGTTTTTAGTAGTACCTTTCTTTTTTACAACAATAGTTCTTTTTTCTGCTTCACGTAAATTTTCTATTTGGTGTTGTTCCAAGAAATAATTTATGTCTCCTAAATATTCTTTAATTTCCTTATCTTTAAAACCATAAACAGTAGTTGCTAAACCTTGTAAAAATTCACGGTCATGCGATACTAAAATTAAAGTTCCTTTAAATTTTTTCAATGCACTTTTAAGTACATTTTTAGAGGCGATATCTAAATGGTTAGTTGGCTCATCCATTATTAACACGTTAAAAGGTGATAATAATAATTTACACAAAGCCAATCTATTTCTTTCTCCTCCCGAAAGCATTTTAGCTTTTTTATCTACTGCATCCCCTCCAAACAAAAAGGCTCCCAACATATCTCTTACCCTAACGCGGTTTGCATCTGTAGATGCATCTTCCATAATTTCTAAAACCGTTTTTTCTGGTTCAAGGTACTCAGATTGATTTTGAGCAAAATATCCAATTTCTACATTATGTCCCAATTTTAAATGCCCTCCATAAGCTATTTCGCCTACAATAATTTTTGCCAAAGTAGATTTCCCTTGTCCGTTTTGCCCAACAAAGGCAATTTTACTATTTCGTTCAATTAATAGGTTTACATTTTCTAATACGTGTTTGTCACCATAACTTTTAGATAAATTTTCGGCTTCAATAACAATTTTCCCAGGATCTTTTGAAACTTGAAAGCGAACATTCATTACAGCGTTATCATCTGTATCTACTTCTATACGCTCTACCTTATCCAATTTTTTTATTAGAGATTGTGCCATAGATGCTTTGTTGGCTTTAGCTCTAAATTTATCAATTAATATTTGAGTGGCTTTTATTTCTTTCTCTTGGTTTTTTTGTGCTTGTAATTGTTTTTCTTTTATCTCACCACGTAACAATAAAAATTGAGAATACGGTTTTTTATAATCGTATATTTTTCCTAAAGAAATTTCAATAGTTCTGTTGGTAACATTATTTAAAAACATTTTATCATGCGAAACTAACATAATAGCTCCTGAGTAATTTTTTAAAAAATTTTCTAACCAAATAATAGATTCAATATCTAAATGGTTGGTTGGTTCATCTAATAATAAAATATCATTGTTTTGTAATAATAATTTAGCTAATTCAATACGCATTCTCCATCCACCAGAAAAAGTATTAGTCAGTTTATCAAAATCTTCCCTTTGAAAGCCAAGCCCTTGAAGAATTTTTTCAGTATTTCCTTTATAATTATAACCTCCCAACAGTTCATATCTATGCGTACATTCATTTAAATCTACCATTAAATCATGATAGTATTCACTTTCATAATCGGTTCTTTCTACTAATTCTTGATTTATTTTTTCTAATTTAATTTCTAGTCTTTTAATTTCTTCAAAAGCCTGGTAAGCTTCTTCTAAAATTGTTCGCCCTTCCTCAAAATCTATATCCTGACGTAAAAAACCAATACGCACATCCTTATCAAATGCCATAGTGCCACTTGTGCTTTCTATATCTTTAGAAATTACCTTTAAAAGGGTAGATTTTCCTGCACCATTTTTCCCTATCAATCCTATTCTATCTCCTTTATTTAACTTAAAGGTAATTCCTGAAAATAAATCAGATCCTGCAAATGAAACTGTTAAATTATGTACGTTAAGCATTCCTATTTTATAATTTAATGTAAATTTGTTTTTTAATAAAAACATTGCAAACTTACTATAAAAAAGTTTGCCACTCAATTAAAGTTTTTAATTTTGTTTTTTGATAAGAAATGATAAAAAAAGGAACCAAACTATACAGTATTTTTTTTAACAAATGCCCTAAATGTCATGAAGGTGATTTTATGAAAGAAAAAAATATTTTAAAACTTCATAAAGCCTTTCAAATGCATGAAAAATGTTCTAATTGTGGGTTAAAATACACTATAGAACCTTCTTTTTTTTATGGGGCAATGTATGTTAATTATGCGCTTACTGTTGGCCTCTCAATAGTTACATTTACAATTGCAACCTTGTTTTCTAATTTAAATTTAATTCAAATTTTCATTCCTATTGTAATTGTTTTAGTGTTAACAGTTCCTATTACTATTAGGCTTTCACGAATTATTTGGATTAATCTATTTATAAAATATCAAAAAGATACACATAAAATTACCCAAAACGAGCAATAGAAATTTCTTTATCTAATTCAAATTTGTTTTCCAAATGATTATAAAGCTTATTGGCAATAGTTGGAGCAATCATAACCCCACGTGTTCCGAGACCATTTAAAATAGCTAAATTTTGATACTTTGGGTGTTTTCCAGCCAAGGGTCTTCTATCTTTAACTGTTGGTCTAATACCAGCTGTATGGTCAACAATAGTATAAGGAACAGTTATAAAGGAATTCAATTTCGTTATCAGCTCTTGCTTTCCGTTTTGCGTAGGTTCTTTTGTTTTATCCTTCCAATTAAAAGTAGCCCCTATTTTATAATAATTATCGCCTAAAGGAAGAACAAATACTGCTGCTTTTATTAAAAAATCTATATGTAATTCAGGAGCATATATGGTTATCAATTCTCCTTTGGCTTCTTGCATTGGAAGGTAATTAAAAAAAGGATTTTTAACCATACCAAAACCCTCACAAAATACAACCTTTAATGCTTTCACATTTTTATATTCAATGATTTTTTTACCAATTTTTAATTCCGTGTAGTTAAAACTTTCATATTTGATTGTTTTTTTCTTCAACAAATATTGCCGGTAATCTTGAAGTAGTGAGCTGGTGTCTATTCTACCCGTATTTATTAATTTTCCATAGCCGTAGTTTGCAACAACTCCTTCAATTTTAGCATCTATTATTTTGGGAACCATAAAGTTAGTAAGCAATGGTTTATCACAAGCAATAAACCAATTATTTTGTTCTTCAATTGATTTAAATATTCTGTAAATATTTGTGGAGTAGTTATACTTTTTATTGAATTTTTTTTCTAAAGATTGATAAAATGGCATTGCTATTTTTAGTTGGCCAACAGCATCCCATACAGGTGTAAACCGTTTTAAAATTACAGGGTTATACATACCTCCTGCAACAATTGAAGAATTTTGAGAGTTATCTTCATATACAACAAATGATTTTTTATGTTTTTCTAATTCTTCAGTAAAGGCTAATCCAGCCAAACCAAAACCTACAATAATATAATCTACCTGCATAAAATCATTTTATATAAAACAAAAAACTCCTGCAATTAGCAAGAGTTTTTATTTTACAATTTGGTAATTTAGTAGTTCCACATATCTAATTCTTTGTTTCTAATTTCATCTTTTATTTTATTAGACTCCATTACTTGAAACAACGCATTTCCTTTTACATATTCAGCTACATCTCTATCTCCATAAATATTTTCTTCTCTATATATAATTGAGTTAAACCTTCTTGCATTTAATAAATGGTCAAATGAAATTGGATATGCCGAGTTTTTTTGATTAAAAACCTTCATCTCATGAAGTGTATTTCTTGCATCAGGAAACCAAACCCAAAACAACGCTAATTGTTCTGAAATATCCATATCATCTCTACCCATTGTTTGTACATCAGGAGCAACAGGTGCTAATGCTAGCAAACGATATTTTAATTCTCCTTGTCTTTTGTCAAAATACCAAAGTCCTTTTATTTTAAAACCTTCAATATCTTGAGAGGTTAGGTTAATTTTATCAATATATTCTTCAATATTTGTGCTTCCTGCATTCAATTCATCAAAACCAACATCTGTAGTATCAATTCTAAAGAGTTTTGCATTTATTTCAGATTTTGTCATTTTTGCAGTGAAATATGAATCATCATAAACTTCGGTAATTTGACCACTTTTAATACCTCTTAAAAGCGTATCAAATAATGAGCGCCTACTTCTTGAAACATTTGTAGTATCTACAGGGTAATACATAGGCAAATTAATTTTCTCATTTAAATCTATATATTCCCATACTACTTTAGACCACAAAATATCTCTATCGTCTATATAACCATATTCTAATGGTTTATCATTATCAACCGCTAATTGCTCAGGTGTCTTTTTCCCAATATCAGAAGGTTTTTTCGCATTCAATAAATTTGACTGTGCGTATGTAGCATTGAAAAGCACAAATGCCAAAATAAAAATTCCAATATTTTTCTTATTCTTCATTTAAAATTATTTTATTGTATTTCTATACTAACTGCCGCAGCATTTTTAATCTTATAAGAATTATTTCCTACTAACGATGATTTTATATCAAATATTGCAATTACATCACCCCTTTTTGCTTTTGAAATTGCTTTTAATGCTTGCGCACTCATTCTATTACCTTTAACAACAACTGCTGATTGTCCAGGTACCTTTACTGTAAAACCTGAGGTTTTTAATTTTAAATCAAAATCAAAATCTGGTAATTCAGCACCAACAGTAACTTTAGCTAAAGTTGTTTTAGGCATTTTCACATACCCCATTTCTTTTCTAACTGAGCCTCTTGGAGAAGGAATATCTTTAATTCTAAAATTTTGTGATGTCGTTATTGTTTGTCCGTTTGGCAATTTTCCTGAAACACTAATTTTCACTTCTCTTCCAGATTTGGGTGTCATAACATACTTTCCAGATCCGCTAACCTTATTTAACCCAATACCCTTAGCTTTAACTAAATTATCAGGTATTCCAGGAATAGAAATTGTCATAGGATTTGGCACTCCCCTATACACAACATTCATTTTATCGGCTGAAATAACAGCACTATTTGGTTTTGGTATAACTGCATAAGAGCTTGAAATTGGTATTTCTACAGGTTTTCCATTTTCAATGAAAACAAATTTTCCTTTAATCTCTCGTTCACCAACCGCTCCTGCTGGGAAATCCAATATTGCTCCTCCGTCTTCTAATTTTGTGATATTTTTTCCATTCACAACAACTTCTGAAGGTTTTAAAGAAGCATCATATCTACCTAATACTATTTTTCCTTTGAAATTTTCACCTTGAAAGAAGGCTGATTTTTCTGGAATTAAAATTGTTTTATAGTTAGACATAGAAACATCGCTTTCTAATTGTCCACCCAAAAGGCTTCCATAAATTTCAGATTGTGTAGTTACAATATCAGTTTGTAAAGAAGTTAAATTGGTTATTGTAGATATTAAAGGAAAACCTTCATACCTGTTTTTTAACCAAGGCTGTTTACCATCTTCTGTATCTTGATCTGATGTGTCAAATCTCTTATTTACATTTTTTGTCAGTGGATTATTATCTCCTAATAGTTTAACTATAGCGTTTCTATAATTATTAATTTGGTCTAAAAACTCTTGTCCTTCTGCAGTAAATTTATCTCCTTTAAAAAAGTATTCGTTCACAATGTTGGCATTATCCATTGTTTCGTAATTGGTAGGATCATCAACTTTAGACAAGAAAAATTCTTTTTTATCAGCTAGATAATTATTGAAATTTTTAGAAAGTTCATCTACCTTTTTTGCCACAGTGAACAAACTAGCGTATTTTTCTGGTTGTTCTTGAGCCTTCGTTGACAAATTTTGAAGAGTAGCAGCATTTTTTGCTGAAGTAGTAACGTTATTTTCCGTCAACTTTTCATTCATATAACCAAAAGCAGAAAGTACTTCTTTAGACATTTGCATTGCTAACATTGCAATGAAAATTAAGTACATAAGGTTAATCATTTTCTGCCTTGGTGAGAGTTTACCTGAAGCCATTCTAATTAGTTTTTTGGTTAATATAATAGTTTTTCAACTAATTAGTTCTTATTTGACATTGCAGATAACATACCTCCGTACACATCATTTAGTGAGGATAAGTTGGTAGTCAAAGATTCCATTTGCTCTTTTAATTTACCTGCATTTATGGTAACCTGTTCGTTAATTTCAGCTTGTCTGCTAGTGCTATCAAGTTGTAACTTGTATAAACTATTTAATGATTCCATTTGTGCAGCAGCCAACGAAAGTTGTTCACTATATTTATTTGTTGCTGCAATTGAATCTACTGCAGGTGCAATATTTTCTGCTGCCCCTTTAAAATTTTGAATGCTTTCACTTAAACTTGACATTAAACTGGCATCTAATTTGGCATCTTTAAGCATATCATCTAATTTTTGAGATAGCAAACTTTGTGATTCTCTAGCTTCATTTCTATCTTTATCTTTTGCATTTCCAGTTCCTAATTCTGGGTACACTAAAGACCAATCTAAATCTTCATCAACTGAATCAAACGCTGAAACAAAGAATACAGCTGCTTCAACAATCATACCTATTGAAAGCATTGTTCCACCACCTGACCAGTGCTGAATTTTGAATAATGCTCCTAAAATTACTATTGCTGCTCCAATCCCATAAGCATAATTAAATAATTTTTTTGTGTTTCTACTTTGTGCCATAATTTAAGTTTTAAAGTTTTCGGTTAGGGTTAGGGTTTATTTTTATTCTCCATTTATGTTAGTTCCAAGAAAATCTTGCACAGTTCTAAATCCAATATAGCTTCTAGCTGAGTCGGCATACTCATAATCACGTGTGCTCACTTGTAAAAAGTAGGCAACATCTTTCCATGAACCTCCTCTAATTATTTTTCTGTGATTTTTTGGCATTTCAACATTCGGATTCATTGTTGAGCTAATATAATATGATGCTTCACTATAAGCAGTGTTCGTCCATTCGGAAACATTACCCGCCATATTGTACAACCCATAATCATTTGGGTTATATGATTTTGCTTCTACTGTATATAAGGCTCCATCAACTGCATAATTTCCTCTACTAGGTTTAAAATTTGCTAAAAAACACCCTCTATCAGTTGTGGTATATGGGCCACCCCAAGGGTATGTTGAATATTCTAAACCTCCTCGTGCAGCATATTCCCACTCAGCTTCAGTAGCTAGTCTAAAAGCAGGTACTGAACTTGGGTTTTTTCTTGAGTGTAAAAAATCATTTTTCTTTTTTGTTCTCCAACTACAAAATGCTTTTGCCTGACTCCAAGTTACTCCAACTACAGGATATTCATTATAAGCTTGGTGATAAAAATAATCTTGATGCATAGGATCATTGTAAGAGTAATTAAAATCTTTTACCCATACAGTAGTATCAGGATAAATTTCAACAATTTCCTGTTTTATAAAATCTTTTCTTGCTCCTTTTTTTCTTGCCGCAGAACTTCTATCTAACCAAGAGTATTTATATTTAAGTTTTTTGGTGTCTAAAATTCTTTTTCCATCAAAACTATCTTCAATTGGTACATACATTGTGTCCATTACTTCAGAGTAATACTCATCTGGAAAATCATTTGGATCCCAAATCAAATCTTCATCCCAGTTTAAGGCTCTTCCTTGTAATGGGGAATTCACATCTCCTAAACTCCCGTAATTATTCATCATATATTTTTGGTATGGAGTCATTTTGGTGGTATCAACATTTTTAAACTGATAATTCTCTAGCACCTTATTGGCGTCTTCAGACATTAATTCTGATAATAAAGCCAATTGTGTTCTCACAATAGAATCTCTAACCCAATATACAAACTCTTTATATTCAGCATTTGTAATTTCAGTTTCATCCATGTAATATGGTCTAACCGTAACTGTTCTGGTTGGTGTATTTAAAGATGCTGCTACATCTTCATCTTCTTTTCCCATTGTAAAAGAACCTCCTGGAATTAAAACCATTCCAAGTGGTTTTTTTGTATGCCAAGTGCTTTTTGACCTAACTCCTACTAACTCTCCTTGATCGTTAGAGCCGCAGCTATACACCAAAAGAGCTACTAAAATATACAATGATATTTTCTTCATAATAATTTTCTTCATCTATTTAGGCAAACCTATTACTAATTATTTTAAAAACCAATATTTTCTTTTTAATGTGTTTAAAACAATAAAAAACTGCTTTTATTATATTTAAACAACCTTTTTTACACTAATTTTTTTAGCGTTTTTATCCATCTATCAGGTATTTCTTGATTTGTGGCACTAACATAATCTTGATATGTACAAGGTATTAACGCATGTCTCTTAGATTTATTATTTTCATTTAAATTAATTTCCATCCACCAGCGTCCACTTTTATTACTCTTATGAAAATTTAGTACTTGATCTTCAATTGGAACAATATATTTTTTGTAATTATCTTTTAAACCAAAGGGATAATCATTTGCTCTATAATTTACGCCTTCAATAAAATACCATATCATTTGTGAGATTAATTGTGCTGTTTGATTGTTACTATCTAATTTAGGATTATATTCATAAATACCAAACGAGGTTACTTTATCACTAATACCTGCATAACGAGAAATAGCACAAATTTCAGTTCCTGTAAAACCATTGGGTGTGGCATTATTATTTGCAGGAGCATCGGCTCTTTTTATCGAAGACAAATCAATACTAACTATATCTGCATCACGCAAAATAGGTTCTACTAGTTGAATTGAATTTGATACTTCCCCAAGTCTATATGCTTCAAAATAGAGTTTCTCTAATAAATCTAATTCATCTTGAGAATTAAAATACGTTTGGTATCCTATATTACTATAATTGAATAAATTATTTGGTTGATTCATTACAATTTTACTTAAATAAGATTGTGATGTTAACTCATCTTCAATAGTTCCCAAATCAAATTTATTATCAACGGCTACAATATTTACTGTCTGTTCTAACTTATCATAAGCTCTATAGTTAGCATACGTTAAATCTTGACCTCCTCCAATGATTATTGGAATAATTTTATTTTTTATTAAATAAGACAGCAATTCACCTAAAGCAAAATAGGTATCTTCAATAGTGTTTCCTGGTGAAATATTTCCTAAATCAACAACATTCATTGGCCAATTACCAGGATATAGTTTATAAAGTTCTTTTCTAATTTCATTTAAATTAAAATCGTCACTATAATTTTTAACAGAAGCTCTTCTTTCCTCAACACCAATTATTGCTATTTTTTTATTGGTAAGATTGGGGAATTTGTTTTGTGTAGTGTAGATATCCATACTTTGCCCAAAAGACAAATCAGATAACATTTTGGCATAAGCCAACATTGTTTCATTTACAGGAGTAAGATAATCAAAATTCATTTTTGGGGGTTAAATTCAATCTTTTTCAATTGCAAGATAATCAAAAAAATTATTTCTTGGTAGTTTTACGCTTTGTTGTTTTCTTTTTAGGTGATTTTTTAGCAATAATATCTTTAACCTCTTCTAGGGTTAGTTTAGTTGCATCAACTGTTTTTGGTAATTCAATTTTAATTTTTCCTTTTATAATATTAGATCTACCCCAACGTGCCTTTTCAACTCTAATTCCTTCTTCCTCCCAATTATGCAGTACTTTTTCAATATCTTTACGCTTTTTTTGTTCAATTAATTCAACTATATCTTCTTTCGTTAAATTATCAAAATCGTACTTTTTATTCACATTGATATAAACTCCATTCCATTTTAAAAATGGTCCAAAACGACCAACTCCTTTTTGAACTGGTAAATTTTCGTATTCTGCAATTGGAGCATCCGCTTTTTGTTTTTCCTGAATTAACTCAATGGCTCTATTTATATCTATTGACATTGGGTTTTCATCTTTAGGTATTGAAACAAACAGAGATCCATACCTAATATAGGGACCAAAACGACCGTTGGCAACAATTACTTCAGTATCTTCGTAACCTCCAATAGTTTTTGGAAGTTTAAACAAATCCATTGCTTCTTCATATGTGATAGATGATAAGGTTTGATTACCTTGTAAACTAGCAAATTTAGGTTTTTCTTCGTCTGTAGCTTCTCCTATTTGAACCATTGCTCCAAACCTTCCTAAACGTGCATACACATTTTTACCGCTAACGGGATCAACGCCTAACAAGCGTTCTCCTTTTGCACGCTCAGCATTGGCAGCAACATCTTCAACTATTGGATGAAATTTATTGTAAAAATCTTTAATCATAGAAATCCAATCTTCTTTCCCTTCTGCAATTTCATCAAATACAGATTCTACTTTGGCTGTAAAACCGAAATCTAAAATATTTGAAAAATTTTCAACTAAAAAATCATTCACTATATTTCCTATGTCAGTAGGTGTTAATTTACCTTTATCTGACCCCACTTTTTCAGTTAGTTCTTTAGCTATTACTTTATCATTTTTAAGTGTTAATTGCATATAGCTTCTATCAGTTCCTTCAATGCTTCCTTTTTCTACGTATTCTCTTTTTTGAATAGTTGAAATAGTTGGTGCATATGTTGATGGACGACCAATTCCAAGTTCCTCTAACCTTTTTACTAAAGAAGCTTCGGTATATCTATACGGAGCCTTCGTGTATCTTTCTGTTGCAGTTATATATGCAGTAGTTAAAATTTCTCCAATATTCATTTTGGGTAACATTCCTTCTTGTTCCTCATCTTCATTATCTGTTCCTTCTAAATAAACTTTCAAGAATCCTTCAAACTTTATCATTTCACCATTTGCTGTGAAATTTTTTGAATTATTTGAATTTGAAATTTTAACATTTGTTCGTTCCAATTGGGCATCACTCATTTGAGATGCAATGGTTCTTTTCCAAATTAAACTATATAGCCTGTCTTGATCATAATCTACTGAAGCCGACTGAATATTCATATTAGTAGGTCTAATTGCTTCGTGAGCTTCTTGAGCGCCTTTAGATTTATTGCTAAAATTTCTTTGTTTACTGTATGCTTCTCCATACAATGAAACTATCTCTTGTTTTGCCGCTGTTTTTGCATCTTCAGATAAATTTACGCTATCTGTTCTCATATAGGTTATTAAACCTGCTTCGTATAACCGTTGAGCAATCATCATTGTTTTAGCAACAGGGAAATATAATTTTCTTGAAGCTTCTTGTTGTAATGTTGAAGTTGTAAATGGTGCAGCTGGTGATTTTTTAGCAGGTTTCTTTTGTAAATCATCTACCTTAAATTTTGCGCCAATACAAGAATTTAAAAATGAATTTGCTTCTTCTTTGGTACTGAAATTTTTGGGTAATGTGGCTTTAAATTTCTTTCCTTCTTCAGTTACAAACTCAGCAACAACCTTATATGATGCTTTTGGTTTAAAACTTTTTATCTCTCGTTCTTTTTCTACAATTAATCGCACAGCAACAGATTGAACCCTGCCGGCAGATAGTCCTCCTTTAATTTTTCTCCATAATACTGGTGAAAGCTCATAACCTACTAACCTATCTAAAACTCTTCTTGCCTGTTGTGCATTTACTAAGTTATAGTCAATTCCGCGCGGATTTTCAACAGCTTTTAGAATAGCTTTTTTAGTTATCTCATGAAAAACAATACGTTTTGTGTGAGTATCTTTTAGTTTTAGTTGTTCATACAAATGCCATGCAATAGCTTCTCCTTCACGATCCTCATCTGAAGCTAACCAAACTGTATCCGCTTTTTTAGCTAAGTCTTTTAACTTTTTAACAATTGCTTTTTTATCAGTTGGCACTTTATATTTTGGTTTAAAATCACCTTCCACATCTATTCCAATCTCTTTTGAAGGCAAATCTGCTATATGTCCAAAGCTAGATTCTACTTGAAAATCTTTACCTAAAAAATTCTCAATGGTTTTTGCTTTTGCTGGTGACTCTACTATTACTAAATTTTTAGCCATATTTTTTTATATAATTATTAAAACGCTATAATTTATCGTCCATTTTAATAAATGAATATATTTTAAATAGTGTTTTTAGGATTGCAAAAGTATATAGAATTTATTTAATATGGATTTAACTTTTAAAAATAAGTATTTCTAAAGTTTATTTTCTATCCATTTAAAAATGCTTTATTCGTAGAAAAAACCGCTTAAACATCACATTTAAACGGCCTTAAACTTAATTAACAAAAATTAAATAAATTCTCTTTGCTATTATTTTCTTAACTATAGCGTATTCATATTATTTATAAGGTTTTCTAACTTTTTAATTTTTAACTCAAGTTTATCTAATCTATTTTCTTGTTGTTTCATTATTTCAACCCATTCATTTGTTTTTAACCCAACTGAAACATTAATTAAACTTGCTTTTTTCCCTTCTGAACCTGTCCAAGCTCTTCCAATAATATTTTTGAAATCTTTTAACGTAATATCTTTTTCAGAAATTGCTTTAGCGTACCCATCATTATACCCTGAAGCTACAATATAATCACCTATCTTAACATCACCTAAAGTTAGTACAGGTACTTGCCCCATAAAGCCTACTTTTTCAAAAGCATCTTTTCTATCTTCATCAGGCATATTTCCCAGAACAATTGGTGCTAATGAAATTGACATAACTTGGTCTGCATTAGTAGTATTTCTAGATATTTTACCACCTTTTACACCCACTACTTCTCCAAACATATATTTTTCTTTTGGGTTTTCTTTTTCTAACCACTCTGCATAATCTGCTCCTTTAGACCCATAAATTACCCCTTGATCTCGTGCTGCTTGTTTTGCCGCTAACACTAATGGAACTAACGCAATTCCCCAAGGACCCGTTGGCATAAACCCAGGATCTCCGTTTCGAACCCCCCAAGCTACCATTGCACTAATATCATCTAAAGCATTAGTACCTGCTGTTGGATTAAAAAAGTTATCAAAGTTAAGATTTAAAGATCCTATATCTAATGAACCTGATGGTAAAGCTCCTGAATTTAGGGTAGGAAAAGAACCCGGATTAAAAGTGAGACTTGGTAAGTCTCCGTTATTCCAAGAATAGCTCAATTCCTCCCAATTAACTGAGAGACTTGGTGATGATCCATTATTCCAATTAACCCAAGGCAATTGTCCACCATTTAATGAAGGTAAAGAGCCTGGATTAAAAGTTAAAGATGGCGGAGTCCACTCTAATACTTGCGTAAAGTCAAAAACATCAATCAAATTAGCAAAATCTGGTATAGGAAAAGACTCCCATAAATCCCCTGCTAACAAATCATAACTTTCTATACGACCCGCCATATAACTCCCTCCATTTGCACTTCCGTAAAAGGTTATAAAACGATTTCTAAAGCCTAATTTACCACTTGCATTCCCATGGATTCTTATAGCAATTCCATCGGCTGTATTAGAAGTACTTGTATTTTCAAATAATGCAACATGATCACCATAAGCTCCTCCTTCTCCACTAACTACCAATTTTTTCATAGTTAAATCAGATTCGAAAGTTGCAGCTCCCTTAACTGTCAGATCCTTTTCCAACAAGATATTTCCTCCCACATTTAAATTTCCTGTAAGGTTTGTTTGACTTCCATTAATAACATTTAAATCACTTTTTAAATTTGTTACACCATCTACGAACAGATACCCTGATAGACTTGTTACTTTCCCATCAACAACACTAAATGTTCCCTTTAGGTTGGTAACTCCTTCTACTATTAAATTATTATGAAGATTCATTTGTCCATCTACATCCACATCTCCTTTTAAAGCAACTTTCCCCTCTAATGTTGAAGTACCTACAACTGTCATACTTTGATTTAAAAATGCATCTCCATCAACGGTTAAATTATTGCGAAGGTTTGTTTGCCCATCTACATCCATAGCTCCTTTTAAAGCAACTTTCCCCTCTAATGTTGAAGTGCCTACAACTGATATATTTTGATTTAAAATTGCATCACCATCAACGGTTAAATTATTGCGAAGATTTGTTTGCCCGTCTACATCCATAGCTCCTTTTAAAGCAACTTTTCCATCAAATATTGAAATACCTACAACTGACATATTTTGATTTAAAAGCACATCACCATCAACGGTTAAATTGTTACGAAGACTTGTTTGCCCGTCTACATCCATAGCTCCTTTTAAAGCTACTTTTCCATCAAATGTTGAAATACCTACAACTGACATATTTTGATTTAAAAATGCATCTCCATCAACGGTTAAATTATTGCGAAGATTCGTTTGTCCGTCTACATCCATAGCTCCTTTTAAAGCTACTTTTCCATCAAATGTTGATTCTCCGGTAACTGACATATTATATTCTAAATTAGTTTCACCTTTTACGGTCAAATTATCATTTAACACAGTTGTTCCATTTATATTTAGTCCGTTTTTAAAAGTTGTTTCCCCATCTACAGCCAAATCACCTGAAAGATTCGTAGTACTTCCATTGTTTACGTTTAAGTCTTTACTTAAATTTGTGATTCCATCTATTGTCACATCATCATTCAAATTTGTAACGCCATTAACAGATACTTTATCATCTAATGTGGTTTCTCCTTTTACTGTTAAATTATCATTTAAAACAGTTGCTCCTTCAATACTTAAATCATCTTTTAAGATTGTTTTGCCATCAATGGTTAAATTACCTGACGCTATAATATCTCTGTGATATGCATAAGGTGTAAATGTAAGATTTTGAGTCCCCAAATTCACAAAACTATTTCCTCCATTAAAATCTATTTCAACTTTTAATTTTTTAGAAGTACCATCCCAATTAATTTCATCAAAACTTTGTGTTGAAGTTTGAGATCCTTCTCCAATAAACAAGTTAACTATTCCATAAGCATCTGTTGTTGTTGTTTGTGTTTCTTGATAAGTTGCCGAACCATTAGAATCAATTATTGTAAACCTCATTTTAATAGTTTTGTTAGGAAATATATTTTCCTCAGCATTTACCCCTGGTAATTCTTGCTTTTGCGGATTTAATATAACCGCCTGATAACTAATCGCATCTGTTTGAGCATACAGTGAAACTCCAATAAAAAATATTATAATTATAAAGTAAAATTTCCTCATGATAATATGTTTTTTTAATTATGATTTTAAATTGATGAATAACCCAAAACCAAAGTTGTGAGAGACTAATCTTAATTTTTCTTGATCTATATTTGAAACTGAACTGCGTAGTTGCTTACTTTTTCCTCCCATATATTGAAAAAATAACGTCATCTGTTTAGATATTGAATAATCTACAAAAGTTCCTACTCTAAAAAAGTAATTCGTTTGGTCAAAATCATCTGCTCCAACCAAATCATATACCGTATTATTAAGTTGTTGAGTTCCCTGAATAATAAACTCTGAAGAAAACGTGCTTTTTACATAAAAATTAACTTTTTTAATTTTAAAAACCCTAAAATCTAAACCTACATTAAGACCTAAATAAGATGTTTCCCATTCAAAATAATTATTTAAAACATTGTCACTACCTATTGACCCATAAGTACTATAATTAGTACCTAAAGATGCAAAAATAAAATCTTTAAATATGTTTGTTCTATAACCAACATACATGTAACTTTGATTGGTTGACTGCAAATTATCTAATTCATTTCCTTGAGAATTTTTATAGTCAAAGTTAGTAATTGATTTTCCAATTTCTATAACTAATTGTTGTGAAAAAGCTTGAAAGCACACGGTTAAGAAAATAGAAAATATAATAATTTTTGGTTTCATTTAAGTTAGTTTTTAATTAATTTATATTGTTGGTTTTTACCATTTGCAATTAAAGTCATAAAATAAGTTCCTGTAGACAAAAAAGACAAATCTAAATCAAATTTTGAGGGGTGTTTTTTAGCGTTTTGATATTGAAGTCTTCCTAAAATATCATAAATTGTAATGACTAAATTTGTTGTTAATTCTTCATTGAGAACAATTTTGATACTTTTATCTACTGGATTTGGATAAACCGAAGCACTAAATTTTAAAACTGTTTGATTTGGTTTACCAGCAATTAGAAGATACTGCTGAAACCCTTGTCTAATAGTATAGTTGCTATTTTTAAGTGAGCCAATTATACTTTTTTGTCCAATACTTTGACTAACATAATATTCCTTATTTAGTACTGTAACTTGTATTGAATTTCCACTACTTGAAAAAGTTGATCGCTGTATTTTTTGAGCATGAATTGTAATATTTATTAAAAATATTAACAAAAAGTAAAGGTGTTTCATAAGCATTTACAAAATTATAATTATCTACCAACAATACTATCTCTAAAAAGAAAAAGGAACCATAGGGTTTTTAATGTTAGGTTTAATAAAATGTACAACTCCAAATATATAATGTCAATTTCAATAATAAAATGAGGCGTACGCCTCATTTAAAAAATTGTATATTTACCTGACAGTTATAAACTTATCCTAAAGTTATTTAATGAATTTGTTTTTTTTTAAAAATACATCAAAATTTTTATTTTATTTATCGGTACTAATTTTTTATTCATCATATTCACAAAATAAAATAGCAGATAATGTTAACTTAAGTATTGCCGAATTTAAAGATTTATCAGGTTCCAAATCTTTAGAGCAAATTTTGGATGTAAATTTCATAAAAACAACCAAGAACACTATTAATTTTAATTTAATTTCTTCAACTTTATGGGTAAAAATTACAGTACAAAAAAAAGAAGCAACAACACAAAACAAATGGAAATTAATTTTAAAAGGACCTTTAACCGATTCAATTATTTTCAATAGTTATCAAAATAAACAATGGTATTCAAAAATTTACGGATTTAAAATTCCAAAAAATAAGGCTTCTGAACAATTTGTAAATATAGTAATTCCTATTTCTCTTAAAGACACTTTGAAACACACTTATTATTTAAAGATTCAAAGTAGAATTGCAACAGATATACCCGTTGAATTAAAACCTGAAAGAAACTTTTACTCTGAAAATAATATTGATTTATTATCAATGGGTATTTTATATGGTGTTTTATTAACCTTTATTCTTTATAACTTCTTTTTATATTTTATTCTAAAAAATTTAAGTTACTTATATTTTTCATTAAGTACTTTTGCTACCTTACTTGTACAGGGTTTTTTAAATGGACATGCATCTTTTTATCTTTTTCCAAATAACCCAGACATGTCTTTTTACTTGTTTTTTATTTCAATTTATTTAGGTGTTTTTTTTATAACACTTTTTAGTATTTCAATTCTTGGGTTAAATAAAAAGGATAGTCGTTGGAATTACTATTTACTCAAATACATCAGTTACTTTAGCTTAATTTTAATTCCAACCATCTTTATTTTTAACTTTTATGTGTTTTCAGTAATTGTAATAATTTTAGTTTCAATTTATACAATTGCTTTATTTTCAACAGGGATTATTTATTGGTTTAAAGGGAATAAAGTAGCCATAATTTTTACAATTGCATGGATTGTATATCTTCTTGGCATTTTTTCTAATTTTTTAAGATCATTGGATTTAATTCCCATAAACTGGTTTACCGTTAAAATAACTTTTTTAAGTTATCTCGGTGAAATTATTTTATTTTCAATTGCATTAGGTTATCATTATAAAATGATCAAACAAGAAAAGAAAATTTTACAAAAAGAATACACCAAAAAACTTAACATAGAGGTTAAACAAAAAACAATAGAGCTCTCAATAGCACTGAAACACAAAAATGAATTACTTGCTGAAATTCATCACAGAGTGAAAAATAATTTACAGATAATTTATAGCCTTTTCAACTTACAAGAAAGAAGAATTAAAAACCCTGAATCTAAAGATATTTTAGAATCAGGAAAGAATAAAGTAAAATCTATGTCTCTAGTTCATGAACATTTATACAAAAATGATTCTTTTAAAGACATTAATATTAAAAGTTATTTGACTGACCTTATAAATTACCTCAATAATCTTTATAAAAAAGAAGTTTCAATTGACAAAAAAATAAACTCTCTTAATGTTCTTAATGACCAGGCAGTAACAATTGGACTTATTACTACTGAAGTTATTTCAAACTCATTTAAATATGCTTTTACAAAAGAAATTTATAACCCCAAAATAACTATTGTATTTTATAGCAAAAACAATTACTACTATATAGAAATAACTGATAATGGTATTGGATTTGATTCATCAAAACAATCAAAAAATTCATTAGGCATTCAACTAATTAAAGGAATGACACAACAATTAAATGGTGAAATAACTTTAAATTCTACTAAAGGAACCTCTTATAAATTTGTTTTACCATTTATGAAATAAATTATATATTTACCTCAAACTAAAAAAATGAATTCAACTATAAATACATTTAAAATACTTGTATTAGAGGATGAATTTGTTATTGCTCAAGATATTTATGAAATTTTAGAAGAAGAAGGTTTTAGAAATACAAAAATTGCTAACACCTACAAACAGGCAAAAATAATAACAAGTACTTGGGATCCCCAATTGGTTTTATGTGATATTAATTTGTGTACTCCAAAAAACGGAAATGATTTTGTAACTCAACTAAAAAAAACAAATCCTTTTGTTGAAGTAATTTTTGTGACTGCTTTTAATGATTTTAAAACTATTTCTAGTATAAAAAAAGTTGCTCCATTAAACTATATTTTAAAACCCTTTAGCAAAAAACAACTAACAATTGCAGTTCATTTAGCATTAAATTTAATAAATTTAAATTCTCATAAAACAAGTGTTTCACTCAGCAAACTTAGCCCTACCGAAATAAAAATTACCCAACAAATAGCAAATGGATATAATAGTATTGAGATAGGAGAAACTTTAAACATTTCATCTAAAACGGTTAGAAATCATAGATACAATATTTCAAAAAAACTACTTCTTCCTAAAGAAAACAACAGTTTGTTAAAATGGGCTATTTCCAATTTAACCTAATTAATAAATTACAAATTCTTTGTTAAAATTCTGCCAATTTGTCATCCTTTCGGAAAAACTATTTATATTTGCATACGAATAATAAGGATATATGAGTAGCGAAAAAATAATAGAAGAAAAAAAACAAGGGCAAGCACTTTTAACTCAACAAAAGGAAGGTAACTCTAAAAAGTTATATATAGAAAGTTATGGCTGTCAAATGAATTTGAATGACAGTGAAATAGTTGCTTCAATTCTTTCAGAACAAGGGTATAACACTACCCATTTATTAGAAGAAGCCGATTTAGTTTTAGTAAACACTTGCTCCATTAGAGAAAAAGCAGAACAAACCGTTCGCAAGCGCTTAGAAAAATACAATGCCATTAAAAAATAAACCCTACTATGAAAGTAGGTGTTTTAGGCTGTATGGCCGAACGATTAAAAGAGAAATTTTTAGAAGAAGAAAAAATAGTTGATTTAGTTGTAGGTCCTGATGCATATAGAGATTTACCTAATTTATTAAAAGAAATAAGTGAAGGAAGAGATGCTGTAAATGTTATCTTATCTAAAGACGAAACCTATGCTGATATTTCTCCAGTTCGATTAAATAGTAATGGTGTTTCTGCTTTTGTTTCAATCACTAGAGGTTGTGACAATATGTGCACATTTTGTGTTGTTCCTTTTACTCGTGGACGTGAACGAAGCCGAAACCCTAAAAGCATTTTAGAAGAAATTAAAGAACTTTATAGTAAAAATTATAGAGAAATAACTCTTTTAGGTCAGAATGTAGATAGCTACCTTTGGTATGGAGGAGGTTTAAAAAAAGATTTTAAAAAAGCCTCTGAAATTGCACAAACTACCGCTGTAGATTTTGCCCAATTATTAAACATGGTTGCTACTTCGTTTCCAAAGATGCGTATTCGTTTTTCAACTTCAAATCCACAGGATATGAAATTAAATGTAATTCATACCATGGCAAAACACAAAAATATATGTAAATATATTCACTTACCTGTACAATCAGGAAGTACAACAGTATTGAATAGAATGAATCGTCAACACTCCCGTGAAGAATATATAGAATTAATAGATAACATTAGAAAAATAATTCCAGAATGTGCTTTATCTCAAGACTTAATGACTGGGTTTTGTGGCGAAACTGAAGAAGAACATAAAGAAACATTGAGTTTAATGGAGTATGTAAAATACGACTTTGGTTTTATGTTTGCTTATTCTGAACGACCTGGAACTCCTGCAGCAAAAAAAATGGAAGACAACGTTCCTCTTTCAACAAAAAAGAAAAGATTGGCCGAAATAATTTTATTGCAACAAAAACACAGTTTGTATCGTTTAGAAAAATTTATTGGAAAAACTGTAGAAATATTAATTGAAGGAACATCAAAAAAATCTAACAACCATTGGAAAGGTAGAAATTCACAAAATGCCGTTGCTGTTTTCCCAAAAGGAAATGAAAAAATTGGCGATTTTGTAACCGTTTTTATCGAAGATTGTACATCTGCAACGCTCATTGGAAAAAGAATTTAACACTATGGAATCTCTACAAGTAATAAAACAACGTTTTGAAATAATTGGAAATGATATTCATCTCAATAGAGCTTTGGAAAAAGCTATTAGAGTTGCTCCAACAGATATCTCTGTTTTAGTTACTGGAGAAAGTGGCGTTGGTAAAGAAAGTATTCCTAAAATTATTCATCATTTATCTCACAGAAAACACGCAAAATATATTGCTATTAATTGTGGTGCTATTCCTGAAGGGACTATAGATAGTGAACTTTTTGGACATGAAAAAGGTTCATTCACAGGTGCATCAACTGCACGAAAAGGTTATTTTGAGGTAGCTGATGGCGGTACCATTTTTTTAGATGAAGTTGGTGAATTACCATTAACCACACAAGTTAGATTATTACGTGTACTAGAAAATGGTGAATTTATTAAAGTTGGTTCATCTCAAGTACAAAAAACAAATATTCGTATTGTTGCTGCCACAAATTTAAATATGCAACAAGCTATAAACAAAGGTAAATTTAGAGAAGATTTATACTATCGGTTAAGCACTATTGAAATACATTTGCCTCCTTTACGTGATCGGTTAGGTGATATTCATTTATTATTTAGAAAATTTGCTGCAGACTTTGCTCAAAAATATAAAATGCCTACAGTTAGACTTACTGAAAATGCTGTAAAAGTTTTAGAAAATTATAATTTCCCAGGAAATATTCGCCAATTACGTAACATTGCCGAACAAATATCTGTAGTTGAAGAACAAAGAGAAATTACAGCAGAAAAATTGTTGCAATACCTTCCAAGTAAGGGAAGCAATTTACCTTCGGTTATTGAACACAAAAATTCAAATGACAATTTCGCAAATGAACGAGATATTATGTATAAAATTTTATTTGATATGCGAAATGATATTAACGATTTAAAGAAACTAACACTTGACTTAATGGAAAGTGGTGATACAAATAAAGTTCAGGAGGACAATAAAAATCTAATTAAAAAAATATACAAAGAAGAAAACACCTTAAACCAACAAGATGAAAATCAAGTTGAAGTTGTTAGAATTAACGAAAGGTATGATGATGATGATGATGATAATAAAGACAATAACTATGAATTTGCTGAAACTATTGATGCTGATGAAAGTTTATCAATTCAAGAAAAAGAAATTGAATTGATAAAAAAATCACTTGAGCGCAACAATGGTAAACGAAAGTTAGCTTCAAAAGAGTTAGGTATTTCAGAAAGAACATTATATCGTAAAATAAAACAATACAATTTATAACTTATTAATAAGTAACTTTGAATTTGATTTTTACTTATTTCTATAAAAAAGTTTAATACATTTAAATGAAAAAAAATAATTACATATTATTAATGCTGTTTGTAATTACCATTCAAAGTTGTGGTATTTACTCGTTTACAGGAACAAATTTACATCCAGATGTAAAAACTGTACAAATAGATTATTTCCCAAACAATGCAGTTTTAATTGAACCCGTACTAAGTCAAGAGTTTACAATACGTCTTCAAGATTTATTTCTACAGCAAACAAATTTAGATTTAGTAAAATCTGGCGGTGATTTACAATTTGAAGGAGAAATTACTGGGTATAAAATTAATCCTATGACCGCAACAGCACAACAAACAGCTGCTCAAAACAGATTAACAGTGACTGTAAATGTTCGTTTTTACAACAATAAAGTTGAAGAAGATAATTTTGAACAAACTTTTTCTCATTTTTATGATTTTGACGCAAACGCACAACTAACTGGCGGCTTATTAGATGAAGCTCTTAATGAAATACTAGAAAGAATTACACAAGATATTTTTAATGCTTCTGTAGCTAAATGGTAACATGATGAATAGTACCGATTTTACACTTATACTACAAAACCCAGAAAATATTGATACTTCTAAAACGTTGAAATTAGAGGAAATAATATCTGAATTCCCTTACTTTCAATCGGCAAGATCCCTTTTGTTAAAAGGGTTAAATAAAACCAATAGCTACAAATACAATACATCACTAAAAAAAACTGCCGCATATACTATTGATAGAGAAGTACTTTTTAACTTTATTACATCTCCAATTTTTACAAAAAAAAACACCTCTGAAATTAAACCGCAAGAAAATATTAAAATTCTACATAAAAAAATAACAAATACCGTTCTAAGCGAAAATTTGAATACTGAAAAAGAAACAATTGAAGGAACTCAAGTATTAGAAATAGGAAAGCCCATACAATTTAATAGCACTGAACCCCATTCATTTAATGAGTGGATGCAGTTAATTACACAAAAGCCAATTACTAGAGAAGAAAAAAAGACAACTAAATCTAATATTATAGATACATTTATCAAAATCAATCCTAAAATAAAAGCAATTGACAAAACAGCAAAGAACATTGATATTTCACCTGAAAGTTCAACTGCAAATGATAGCTTAATGACCGAAACTTTAGCTAAAGTGTATTTAGAACAAAAAAAGTATGAAAATGCCATTAAAGCATATCACATCTTAAGTTTGAAATATCCAGAAAAAAGTGGTTTCTTTGCAGACCGAATTAAAGCAATAAAAATTTTACAAAGTAATAAGTCATGACATACACATTATTTTTAGTTCTAATTATGATAGTAGCATTTTTGCTAATTTTAATTATTATGGTACAAAACCCTAAAGGTGGAGGGTTATCTTCTTCTTTTGGAGGTACAGGAACTCAATCTTTAGGTGGAGTTCAAAACACCACTAACTTTTTAGATAAAAGTACTTGGACTTTATCTATTGTTCTATTAGCATTAATTTTATTGTCAAATTTTGCAGCTCCAATAACGGGTAAAGCTGATACAAGTTCAGAAATTCAAAATACTATTGAGAATAGAGAAATTCAAGATATTCCTGCACAACAGCCTGCAACTAGTACAACATTGAAAGATTCAGCTCAATAGAAATTCATAAAAATCACAACTAAAAATGCCAACGAAAATGACACGTTGGCATTTTTTTTATTCTAAATTCAATTAAAAAGTACATTTGTCAGTTTTACTGAATTGGCATACTTTTGGTAAGCTTAATTCACAGAATTAATAAATTTTAAACTAATTACAAATGAGTAAAATTAATATCAAACCATTAGCTGATAGAGTTTTAGTAAAACCTGTTGAAGCAGAAACAACAACAGCTTCAGGATTAATAATTCCTGATTCAGCAAAAGAAAAACAACAAGAAGGAACTGTTATTGCAATTGGTAACGGAACAAAAGACGAACCAATGACTGTAAAAGTTGGTGATACTGTTTTATTTGGGAAATATGCGGGTACTGAATTAGTTTTAGAAGGTACTGAATATTTAATTATGAGAGAAGCTGATATTTTAGCAATTGTTTAAATTTTAAAGAAAAGAAAAATGGCAAAAGATATAATTTTTGATATAGAAGCACGTGATGGTTTAAAACGTGGAGTTGATGCGTTAGCAAATGCAGTTAAAGTAACTTTAGGACCAAAAGGAAGAAATGTAGTAATTGGAAAATCATTTGGAGGCCCAATAATTACTAAAGACGGTGTTACCGTTGCAAAGGAAATTGAGCTAGAAGACACCCTTGAAAATATGGGAGCTCAAATGGTAAAAGAAGTAGCTTCAAGAACAAATGATTTGGCTGGTGACGGTACCACAACTGCAACTGTTTTAGCACAAGCAATTGTGAAAGAAGGACTAAAAAATGTTGCTGCAGGAGCTAATCCTTTAGATTTAAAAAGAGGTATTGATAAAGCTGTTAAAGCCATTGTTAAAAATTTACAAGAACAATCTGAAGAAGTTGGAAATAAATCAAGTAAAATAAAACAAGTAGCTTCAATTTCATCTAATAATGATGAAGTTGTTGGTGATTTAATTGCTGAAGCATTTCTAAAAGTAGGAAAAGAAGGTGTAATTACTGTTGAAGAAGCTAAAGGAACTTCAACCTATGTTGATATTGTTGAAGGAATGCAATTTGATAGAGGTTATCTATCTCCTTATTTTGTTACCAACGCTGACAAAATGTTAACCGATTTAGAAAACCCTTACATTCTTCTGTTTGAAAAGAAAATAACAAATCTTAAAGATTTATTACCAATTTTAGAGCCAGTTGCTCAAAGCGGAAAACCTTTATTAGTAATTGCTGAAGATGTTGAAGGTGAGGCTTTAGCAACTCTAGTAATGAATAAATTACGTGGAGCACTTAAAATTGCAGCAGTTAAAGCTCCTGGTTTTGGAGATAGAAGAAAAGAAATGTTAGAAGATATTGCAATTTTAACAGGAGGAACTGTTATTGCAGAAGAAAGAGGATTAACATTAGAAAAAACCACATTAGAAATGTTGGGTACTGCTGAAAGAGTTACTATTGACAAAGACAATACTACAATTGTAAATGGCGCTGGTAATACTGATGACATTAAAGCAAGAGTAACACAAATTAAAGCACAAATTGAAACTACAACTTCAGAATACGATAAAGAAAAATTGCAAGAACGCTTGGCTAAATTAGCTGGAGGAGTTGCCGTTTTATATGTTGGTGCAGCAAGTGAAATAGAAATGAAAGAAAAGAAAGATAGAGTTGATGACGCACTACATGCTACACGTGCAGCAGTTGAAGAAGGTATTGTAGCTGGTGGTGGTGTTGCTTTAGTGAGAACAAAAGAAGTTTTAAAAACAATTACTACAGATAGTTTAGATGAAGCAACTGGAATTAAAATTTTAGATAGAGCCATTGAAGAACCACTTCGTCAAATTGTTGAAAATGCTGGAGGTGAAGGTTCCGTTGTAGTGGCAAAAGTTATAGAAGGTAAGGGCGATTTTGGTTATAATGCTAAAACAGGTGAATATACTAAAATGTTAAAAGCTGGTATTATTGACCCTACCAAAGTTACTAGAATTGCACTTGAAAATGCCGCTTCAGTTGCTGGTATGATTTTAACCACAGCTTGTACATTAGTTGATGTCAAAGAAGATACTCCTGCTGGTGGTGGAATGCCTCCAATGGGTGGTGGAATGCCAGGAATGATGTAAATATAAATTCAATAAAAATCCGATGTAAATTACATCGGATTTTTTTTAGAAAACTTTTAAAATATAAACACAAGCAAGGTATTTTATTCTGTATATATCTCAGGATTTGGATAAAAAGCGGCAATAGCAAACCAAAAACTTACAACAGATTTTGAAATTTTTAATTTTTCTCCCACTCTAGGACCTTCTAAAGCTTCTCCAAAAATAGACCATTTGTTACCCTCATTATCTTTAAAAAAAATTTCTGAATTATTAAAGTCATATTGATAATTTAAATTAGACTGACTTAAATTTAACTCAAAAGAATAAATTAAATTTTCATTTCCCACTACTAAATATTCTTTACCATTAAACACCTCTTTTATTACCTTTCCTCCACTAAATTTTTGAAATTGATATACTTTTGAAATATCATTATCTAAAATTGCATATACCCTTTCTTTATTTGGCAAAGCATCATTTGAAGGTGATGCTGTAAAAAGAAAAAAATCATTATTAGTTTTATAATCACCGTATGGGTAGTTATTATAATCTCTCGAAAATCCAGTATCTATACTTAGAACCTTTGTGTTTGGATATAATGCCTTCCAAGTTTTCCAATTAGTTTCAACCACATTTTCTAATAATGGCTCATCACCAATTAAAATACCATTTACACATTTTAACTTTAATTGAGACCAATAACTACTAGTACTTCTATCATATAAAATTAAATTGGTATTGTATAATAAACCCGAAACACCAAATGTAGATTTAGCACCATCAGCAAAACTATTCCAACCAAATGCTGTGCCTGTTAAAGGGCAATAATTGATTGTAATAAAATCATCATTAAAATTATCATTCACAATCTCGTGCCAATCGAGAATTTTATGAGGATAAGCCCTAATTTCGCCATTTTTTACAATTCCAATAACTAAATCTTCATCCTTTAAAAAATTGGCGTTTGCATCATTTGCATCTATAAACTTTGGAGTATCTATTGAAGGTATTCCATCTTTTCCAGGGCCTCCATCTTTAACTTCAGAAACAGGAATTAACCAATCTCTTGAGGTGTTGCCATCAAATGTATTATCATTATTGTTTAAATCTGTTGAATCTGAACCTAAAATATTATTATTTCCTCCGCAAGAAATAAGAAATAGCATTAAAACTGAAAAATAAAATACCTGTTTTACCATAATTAGTTAATTTAAATTTATTAATTGTTTTGGAGGTCTTATTGTAAATAAAATACCTGAAGTTAACCTGTATGTTGGCGTTAATTGGGTGCCATCAATATTACTGTAAATTGGCAACTCAGCTCTAGTGTAAAAAACAATATTAGTCCCTATATTTATTGAAATATTTGGAATAATAAAAAGCCAATTTCCACCTGTATTTTCTAGATTAAACCCACCTATTTTATCTTGAATAGCATTTCTATATTTAAATGTTACGCTTGGATACAACATTGTTTTTAAAAATAAAAACTGATCTGAAAATCCAATAAAAGCCTGAAATTCATTTCCAAATTTATAGGTACTATCACCAAAATACGAGCTATTTGTTCCTGTACTTCTATAAATAAACCTAGATGAAATATTAAAAGTAGGTCTAAAGTTAAAACTTGATAAAAATGAAGACCAATAAACAATGTCCCAAGCATTACTTCCCGGTTGTAAATCAGCATTTAAAATAATTCCTTGATTATTTTTTTGTGTTGATGATCCAAAAGGTATTTTAGTACCAATACCAATATTTATAGCTACTTTATTTTTTAATATATCTGAAAAATTATATTTAATTAGCAAAAGGCCATCACCAATTCCCGAAGTTTGATCTAAATTTTCATTTCCAAACTGGGTTATTTTTCTTCTTTGATTTACCCAAGTAAATAACCCTTCAATAGAAAAATTATCCGTTATAGCATAGCTAGCATTTACCAATATAGAATGTGTAATTCTCAATCTAGAATCATCATCAAGCTTATTTGAACCATTATTTAAAGTGTTTAGATTGTTATAATCATAATTTACACCTATTTGAGTTGTACCTGTTTCTAAAATAGCCATACCAATATTGTTTGAAAGTGGAATACCCCCTGAACAGCAAGTCTGTGCTTTTATTAAATTAAATGGTAAAATAAATGCTAACAGGAATACAATTGTTTTTAAATTCATTAAGCACACTTTTTAGTATACAGTAAGTCGCTTTAACTGAATCTTCCTTACCATTTAGTTTACAAAACTAACAATCAATAGTTTTTACAATAAAAAATTTGATTCTTGTAAAAATAGATTATATATTTATGTACATAATCCTCTCTATTTATATTTTTGCCCCTTTAAATTATGGTTTAAAATTAAAGCCCCAAACAGAATTATTATAATTATTTTTTATTAGCATAATTTTGAAATAGTTAAAATAGTATTGCAAAATGAAGCCTTTAGAATTAGCTGTGTATTTTATTTTGATTGTAAATTTGTACGCTAAACGTGAAGTGAAACAAATTACAGCCTTATGTGCTAATAATTTAAATTATACTCAAATTACTTTAGAAAAAAAACTCAACAACAAAGTAGATACAATTACTTTTCAATCTCGCACATTTGAAGTAGAGGAAGAATGTCATCAAACAATAACAGGAAAAATAAGCAATAAATTATCAAGAGAAATCATCAATAATACCACTGTAACTCTTTACTTAAATGGAGAAGAAAATAAAAGTTTTAAAGTTGGAGTAAATGGTGTTTTTAATTTTAAAATTAAGTGCAACACCAATTATTACATTAAAGCTCATAAATTAAACTTTATAAATGATATTTACGAATTTAAAACAACATCACAAAACAATAAAATAATTGTTCATGATTTTGTTTTAGAGCCTGAATGTATTCAAACAATAAGTGGTAATATTTTTGATAAAGAAACTAAAAAACCTATAAGTGCCATCTTAAAACTCTATATCAACAATGTTGAGGTTGAAACCTTCAAAATTAAAAATGATGGCAGTTACTTTATTAAATTCCAATGTGTTACAAACTATAAAATTATAGCAAGTAAACCATACTATTTTAATGATTCTTATTATTTTTTGACTGATTATATTGAAAATAAACAACCTAATTATTTTCATTTGAAAAAAGATTTATTTTTAAAAAGGAATGATTGTTACCAACAAATTTCAGGAGTTGTTTTAGATAGAAATACACATAAAATTATACCAAACAGTACGGTTTCATTATATTATCAAAATACTAAAATTAAATCATTTCAAACTAATAAAAATGGTTCATACTCATTTAAAGTAAACTGTAATTTAAACTATGAGTTAAGCGTTTTTAAAGATGGAAATTTTATAAAATCAATTAACTTCAAAACCTCCTCTTTAGATAAAATTTGCACAAAACATGATATTTATTTAGGAGAAAACTTGTGTAAACAGGTTGTAAATGGAATGGTTATAAGTAAAAAAACAAAGGCTCGCTTAATTAACACTCAAATTACTTTGTTTGAAGGAAGTAAAAAAATAAAGAAAATAATTACCGATGGTAATGGTACTTTTTCGTTTGGTTTAAATTGTAATTCTAGCTATAAAATTATTGCAAATAACCGTAAATACTTTACTTCTATAATTAATTTTAAAACAGAAGACACAGGAAGTATTACACTCAATAAAACTATTGAGCTTAATTTGTTAGATTGTAGCCAAACTGTAAATGGAATTGTTTTAGATAAGTTAACAAAACTCCCCATAGCTAACTCTCAAGTTCTTTTAATTGAAAGAGGTAATGAAGTATTAAAAACTTCAACGAATGCGAATGGGAAATTTTCATTAAATGTTAATTGTGCTTCTAAGTATGAAATTGTAACAGAACACAAACAATATAAATCAAATTCTATAAAATTATCAATTAATAAAGTTAGAAACACAACCAATAGCATTACTTTCAATTTAGAAAAAAAGGATTGCAATCAAACAATTACCGGAATTATTAGAGATAAGACAACAAAAAAACCACTTCCAAATACCTCAATTTCTCTGTATCAAAATAACAATGTAATTAGTTCATATACCGTTGGGAAAGATGGGGTTTATACATTTAAATTAAATTGCTCTTCAACGTATAAACTTTCTGTTTTTAAGAATAATTATTTAGAATCATTTCAACTTAAAACTGATACTCATAATAATCAAATTTTAAACTTAAATATTGACATTGAACCTCTCACCTGTGAAAATTATATTAAAGGAGTGGTTAGAGAAAATATTACAAATAACCCCATCCCAAACACTTCTATTTTACTAAAATTTAACACTAAACAAATTAAACAAACGTTAACAGACTCTATAGGAGCTTTTTATTTTAATGCAAAATGCGGTAAACCTTACACTGTTTTTGTAACAAAATTAAATTACACGAAAACAAAACAAAACATTTTACTGTCAGTTAAAAATAATTTAGATTACAATTTAGACCTTAGCATAGAACCTATAATACCTTTTAAAGAGAAAAATGGTATTAAATATATTGAGACCAAACCAATAATATTTGGGTTGGATGAATTTAAAATTAATAATGAAATTAAGCTTGAACTAAATAAAGTGATATATAATATGAACCAGAACCCTTCTATTAAAATAGAAATAAATTATTATACAGATAGCAGAGGCCCTGATGATTATAATCTACAACTATCCATAAAAAGAGCTAATGCAACAAAAGATTATTTAATTTCAAAAGGAATTGATTCAACCAGAATAAAAGCTACTGGTTTTGGAGAAACTAAATTACTTAATAAATGTAAAAATAATGTAAAATGCTCTGACGCTGAACATGCAATAAACAGGCGAACTGAATTTATTGTAACAAAAATATAAAACCGCTTTAAATATAATAGGTTTTATATTTTTGTTTCTTTTTATTCTGTCACCTCTTCAGGACTAACCATTTTTGCTTTTAAAGGCATATTACAAACAGGGCAATTCCCTTCTTTATCATATGTTTTCCCTTTTTCGCAATCCATTCGACATTGATATACAACCTTTGAAGCCATTTTTTTAGTTTCGTGGTCATGATTTTCATGGCCTTCAATTTTCATTTCTTCAGTTGCTTTTACCTCTTTAACACCTTCCTTTTTATCTCCTTTACAAGCCGTAAATAAAAGTGAAAATGAAAAAATTACAACAACTATAAAAAGTGTTTTTTTCATAATTTTTAATTTATTAATTAGCTGCCTAAAGTAATAAAAATATTTTATTCTTTTAATTGTTGATAATAAAATGCAGGCAATAATAAAAACACAAATAGAGGCTGAATTAAAAACCTTCTAGTATAAAATATCCATTTATAATCAAAATCTAATCTCAGAAATACAAAAAGTACCAAGCTAAAAATCACAAAAGCAATTATATAAAATTTAATTGAAAAAAATATAATTTTTAACTTATTGAAGAAAAGGTATATAATTGCTAATGAAATTATAGCATTTAAAGTATACCTATAAAACACATTGAGAAAAAATTTAGAAAAATCTAGATTTGGAATTGCCGCATGTAAATAATCATTTTTAAAATACTCAATTAAAGGATCGTAGAAATAAGGTTGTATAAAAACTCGAACAGCAATTAGTAATAAAAATAAAAATACAATTAATAATATTTGAATCTTTTTTTTCACTTTTTCAATTTTGAAAATTTTTGCACCCATACAAACCAAAGTAAAAACGTGATACCATAAATTAGTACTGGGAATAAAATATCATGCAAAAAATATTGATATTCAGGATATTTATACAATGCAATTGCTATAATAGCAATTCTAAAAATATTGGCAAAATATATGAGTAAACTTCCTATAACAATAAATAAAAAAGTTGCTTTAAAGTTACTTGCAAAAGCAACAATAAAGGAAATAAACAAAATAATAATACTTAATGCATTGCATCCTTCAATTACACGAGCTACCAACTTATTATTTATAAATAAATTTATTGAAACTTCATTTGTATTTTGTTCAATTTTAGCACTATACCCCATATTATTTACTAAAAATTGAGTTTGTTTTGCAACTGTATTAGTTATGGGAGCACAAGCAAAAACACCTTCCGTTTTTTGATTTTTACTTAAATAAACTGAATATATTAAAAACAACAGAAAATACACTCCAAAAAATTTAATTAAAAAGAATATTACTGTTTTATTACTTTGCACAAAAAAGAATTTTAATTTTGCATAAAACTACAAATTTATATGAACATTCCTCAATTAAAAAAATCCATAACATTAATTATTGAAGGAGATAATACCACTTCTGCTAAACTTCAATCTATTTGTAATTATTTAAAGCAAGAAATTAATTATTATGATTGGGTTGGTTTTTATTTTAAAAACGGTGACAAAAAAGAATTAAAACTAGCTGAATATTCCGGAGAACCTACTGAGCATACATTAATTCCGTTTGGAAAAGGTATTTGCGGTCAAGTTGCTATTAGTAATCAAAATTTTATAGTTCCAGATGTAAAAGCGCAGCAAAATTATATTTCTTGTGGTTTTAAGGTAAAAAGTGAAATTGTAATTCCAATTTTAGTAAATGGAGAAAATATTGGTCAAATTGATATTGATTCCCATACTGTTAATCCATTTACAAAAGATGATGAATTATTACTTGAATTTGTATGTGAAAAAGTAGCTCTTCTATTTTAAAATAGTGTTATATTTGTTTTGAAAAATATTGCTGTGAATTAGATACGTTTTATTTGATTAATTTTTAATAAAATACATCCCAACAAATGCAAAAAACTCAACAAAAAAATAGTGTTAAAAATAAAAACTTATTAAAAAAGATCCCTTTTTTAAATAAAATACTACGTAAATCTCAACCTAAACACACTTCTGAAAACTATAGCGAAATGGTCAATAGTTTTTATGGGAAAATTAAAAATACTAAATAAAATTAATACCAATTTAATATTGCTTTACTGTTGATAATTATTAGCTTTGCCTAACACCAACAACACTGCTTATGAACACTACTAAAAAAGCTAAATCTGCACTTATTTCAGTTTTTCACAAAGACGGCTTAGCCCCTCTTGTTAAGAAACTAGCAGAGCTCAACATTACAATATACTCAACTGGAGGGACTGAAAAATTTATTAAAAATCTAGGCATTCATGTTGTTCCTGTTGAAGATTTAACTTCATATCCTTCTATTTTAGGAGGTAGAGTAAAAACACTACACCCAAAAGTTTTTGGAGGAATATTATCCAGACGCAACAATGAAGATGATTTATCACAATTAAAAGAATATGAAATTCCTGAAATTGATATTGTAATTGTTGATTTATATCCGTTTGAAAAAACAGTTAAAAGTGGTGCTTCTAAAGAAGACATTATCGAAAAAATTGATATTGGCGGTATTTCACTAATTAGAGCTGCAGCAAAAAATTTTAAAGATGTTATTTGCGTTTCTTCAATAAATCAATATCATAATTTCTTGCAAATAATTACTGAAACTAATGGTGAAACAACACTAGAACAACGCAAAAAATTTGCAGCAAAAGCATTTGCTGTTTCTAGTCATTATGATAGTGCTATTTTTAATTATTTGAATAAAGAAAAACTCGCTTTTAGAGAAAGTTTTGATACAGTTTCAACACTACGCTATGGAGAAAACCCTCATCAAAAAGGGTACTTTTTTGGTGATTTAGATGCTTTATTTGAAAAACTTCATGGTAAAGAACTCTCTTACAATAACCTATTAGATGTTGATGCTGCTGTAAATTTAATTCAAGAATTTAAAAATGACACTCCTACTTTTGCCATTTTAAAACACAATAATGCCTGTGGTTTAGCTCAAAGAGATACGCTTATACAAGCTTATTTAGATGCTTTAGCAGGCGATCCTATTTCTGCTTTTGGTGGTGTTTTAATTTCAAACAAAGAAATTGATGTTGAAACCGCTAATGAAATACATAAACTTTTTTGCGAAGTTGTAATTGCTCCAAGCTTTAACAGTGAAGCTTTAAAAATATTAAAAGGTAAGAAAAACAGAATTATTTTAGTTCAAAAAAATATTGAATTACCAAAGACTCAATATAGAACTGCACTTAATGGCATTCTTTTCCAAGATAAGGACAACAAAACAGATGATATTAGCGTTACCAAAACTTCTACTTTAAAAGAACCTACAAGTAAAGAAATGGAAGATTTATTTTTTGCGTCTAAGATATGTAAACATACCAAATCAAATACAATTGTTTTGGTGAAAAACAAACAGTTAATTTCAAGTGGCACTGGTCAAACTAGCCGTGTTGATGCTTTAAATCAATCTATTACTAAAGCCAATCACTTTAAATTTAATTTAAATGGAGCTGTAATGGCAAGTGATGCGTTTTTCCCATTTCCAGATTGTGTTGAAATTGCAGATAATGCTGGAATTAAAGCAATAATTCAACCTGGAGGCTCAATTAAAGATCAATTATCAATTGATTATTGTAACGAACACGCAATGTCAATGATATTTACAGGAACACGTCATTTTAAACACTAATTTTAGTAACTTTGTGAGATTCCGATTTTAAAATTTAAAATAATTAATATATATGGGCTTTTTCGATTTTATGACCGAAGACATTGCCATTGATTTAGGTACTGCAAATACACTTATTATTCATGATGGTAAAGTAATTGTTGATGCCCCATCAATTGTTGCAAGAGATAGAACTACCGGTAAAATAATTGCAACTGGCAGAGCCGCAAGCTTAATGCAAGGAAAAACTCATGAAAACATAAAAACAATTAGGCCATTAAAAGATGGAGTAATTGCCGATTTTGAAGCTTCGGAACAAATGATAAAGGAATTTATCAAAAATATTCCAAGTATCAAAAAAAGATTCTTCACTCCATCATTACGTATGGTTATTTGTATTCCTTCAGGAATCACGGAAGTTGAAAAACGTGCAGTTATAGATTCTGCAGAACATATGAATGCAAAAGAAATTTATTTAATCCATGAACCAATGGCTGCCTCTATAGGTATTGGGATTGATATAATGCAACCAAAAGGAAATATGATAATTGATATAGGAGGAGGTACAACTGAAATTGCCGTAATTGCTTTAGGAGGTATTGTTTGTGATAAATCTGTTAAAGTTGCCGGAGATGTTTTTACTTCTGACATAGCCTATTATATGAGAACGCAACACAATCTATATGTTGGTGAAAGAACTGCTGAAAAAATAAAAATTCAAGTTGGAGCTGCTACTGAAGATTTAGAAACCCCTCCTGAAGATATGCTAGTACAAGGACGTGATTTGTTAAGTGGTAAACCTAAGCAAATCCAAATTTCTTTTAGAGAAATTTCAAAAGCTTTAGATAAATCTATTTTACGTATTGAAGATGCAGTAATGGAAACGCTTTCAAAAACACCTCCTGAATTAGCAGCAGACATTTATAATACAGGTATTTATTTAGCCGGTGGAGGTTCTATGCTTAGAGGTTTAGACAAACGTTTATCTAGAAAAACCGACTTACCTGTTTATGTTGCTGAAGACCCCTTAAGAGCGGTTGTTAGAGGTACCGGAATTGCTTTAAAAGATCTTGAAAAATACAAAAATGTATTGATGAAATAGTTTAACTTTCTATCGTTAATATATGCAGCAAATAATTTATTTTATTAAAAAATTCAGATACTTTCTGCTGTTCTTATTGCTGGAAATTTTAGCTATAATTTTTACTGTACAACATCATTCTTATCACACAAGTAAATTTGTCAATTCTGCAAATTTTATTAGTGGAGGAATTTATAATAAAGTTAATTCTATAAATGAGTATTTTCTTTTAAAATCTGAAAATAAGATTTTAAGTGAAGAAAATGTAAGATTAAAAAATTTACTAGAACAAAAACAAATAGATCATCCTACTGAAGAAATTTTTACGGTAATTGATTCTTTAAAATATTTTCAAAAATATCAATACTACAGCGCTAAAATTATAAATAATAATTATACAAAAAGAAATAATACCTTAACTCTAAACAAAGGAACTAAGCACGGTTTAATCTCTGATTTAGGTGTAATAAACAACAAAGGTATAATTGGTGTAATTGAAAATACATCCTCCAATTATTCAACTGTTATTTCTATTTTAAATGAAAATTCTAAAATTAATGTACATTTAAAAAACAGCAACCACTTTGGCACTTTAATTTGGAATGGAGAAGATTATAACATCACACAAATTGTTGATATCCCTAGACAAGCTATACTTAAAATTGGAGATACCGTTGTAACAGGTGGAAAATCAGTTATATTCCCTGAAGGTATTAATGTAGGAATTATAAAAGATTTTACATTTGAAAATAATCAATATCAGAAAATAAATGTATTGTTGTTTAATGATATGAGTGCTATTGGATATGTTGAGGTAATAAAAAATCTTCAAAAAATTGAACAAAAAAATCTAGAACAACAAGTTGATAATGAATAATTCAATAGGCTTAAATAGTATTCGTTTTATTGGTTTAGTACTTTTACAAGTATTAGTTTTAAATCATATTAACTTATTTAGCTATATCAATCCCTTTATTTACATTATATGGGTATTCCTATTCCCTTTTAGAAAAAATAAAAGTTTACTTTTAATTGGTAGTTTTTTATTAGGTCTTTCAGTCGATTTTTTTTCAGATTCAGGAGGTGTTAATGCTGCAGCAACATTATTTATTGCCTTTGTAAGACTTCCTATACTTAAAACAATTTTGAGAAAATCTGATTTTGATTTTCTTCTTTTTAATCTTAGATCAATACCCTTTAGTAAAACATTTTTATACATTACAACTTTAACACTAATACACCACTTTATAGTATTTAGTTTAGAATATTTTAGTTTTAATGCTTTTTTATCTGTATTTTATAATACTATTGTTACAAGTATTTTTACCATAACTTTAAGTGTATTAGGTATTGTTTTATTTACTAAAAAGAAATAAATGAAAAGAACTGGTTTATTGTCTTTTATAATTATTTTTATTGGAATAATTTATATTTTGCGTCTTTTTTATTTACAACTATTAGACAACTCATATACTATTTCTGCACTAAACAATTCGGCAGTTAAAATTACTTATAATTATCCTGAAAGAGGTTATATTTATGACCGAAATGGTGTTTTGCTAGTTGCAAATCAACATTCTTATAACATTATGGTTATACCAAGAGAAGTTAAACCTCTTGACACCCTAGAGTTTTGTTCTTTATTGAAAATTACTAAAAATGATTTTATAAAAAAAATGAATAAAGCCAGGAACTACTCAACGAGAATTCCTTCAATTTTTTTAGCTGAACTTTCTAAAAATGATTTTGCTTATTTACAGGAAAAAATGTACAAATTTGAAGGGTTTTATATTCAAAAAAGATCTTTAAGAGAATACCCTATAAATTCTGCTCCAAATGTATTAGGTTATATTAGTGAAGTAAATGAACGTATGATTCGTAAAAACCCATATTACCAATTAGGTGAATTAATAGGAACTGCTGGTGTAGAAAAAACCTATGAAGCATATTTACGCGGAACAAAAGGGGTGAAATATATACAACGCAATAGGTACAACAAAGAAATAGGACCGTACAAAAATGGAGTTTATGACACACTACCTATCCCCGGAAAAGATTTAACATTAACAATAGACTCTAAATTACAACAGTACGGAGAAGCTCTAATAGCAAATAAACGTGGAGGAGTTGTTGCTATAGAACCATCAACCGGAGAAATATTAGCAATGGTTTCCTCTCCAACTTATAATCCTAATTTAATGGTTGGCAGAGAGCGTTCAAAAAACTTTACAAAACTTTATTTAGACACCATAAATAAGCCACTACTAGACAGAGGTTTACAAGCTCAATACCCTCCAGGATCACCCTTTAAAATTATTTCAGCATTAGCAGCATTACAGGAGCACGTTTTAGATACTAATACTACCTTTAGATGTTTTGGAGGATATAGATACGGATCTAGAAAAGAAGCATTTATGAAATGTCATTGTGGAACACATGGAAGTCCTGTTAATTTAAATAAAGCAATATACCGCTCCTGTAATAGTTATTTTTCTAATGCCTATCGAAAAGTTATAGAAAAATACCCTACTCCTTTCGAAGGAATGAGTGTTTGGAGTAAACATGCAAAAAGTTTTGGCTTGGGGAATTTTCTAAATAATGATTTATCTGTTGGGCAAAAAGGGTTGATTCCAGATGGGAATTACTACAATAGGTATTATCCAAATGGAAAATGGAGAGCTGTTACAACAATATCTAATGCCATTGGCCAAGGTGAAATATTAACTACACCCATTCAACTAGCAAATATGACAGCTGCTATCGCCAATAGAGGTTTCTATTTCACACCACATATAGTTAAAAAAATCAAAGGAGAAAAACTAGACGAAAAATTTACCAAACCAAAATATACAACAATTGACAAACAATATTTTAATCCTGTAATTGAAGGCTTATTTGACGTATTTGAGAATCCTAATGGTACTGCAAGATCATCTAGAGTTAAAGGTATTGAAATTTGTGGTAAAACAGGAACATCTCAAAATTCACATGGTCAAGATCATTCTGTTTTTATTGCATTTGCACCAAAAGACAACCCTAAAATTGCCATTGCTGTATTTATTGAAAATGGATATTGGGGTTCAAGATGGGCTGGCCCAATTGCTAGTTTAATGATTGAGAAATATTTAACGGGTAAAATTACAAAGCCTTGGGTAGAAACGAGAATGTTAAATGGAAGTTTACAAGAAGAATACAATAAACAATTAATAGAAAATACAACCATTGAGAATTAAAAAAAACAATATCTTTTATGGAATTGATTGGTCTCTAATCCTCTTCTACTTCATTTTAATTTTTTTGGGGTGGATTAATATTTATGCTGCCACTATTACAGATAATCATCTCAGTCTAATAAACTTCTCTACTGAATATGGTAAACAACTTATTTGGATTATCTTAAGTTTTCCTATAATTCTTTTAATATTAATGTTTGATGCAAAATTTTATGAAAGATATGCTTCTATTATTTATCTCAGTAGTTTAGTATTATTAATAGGACTTTTTGTTTTTGGGAAAAATATTAACGGTGCCACTTCCTGGTATAATCTTGGTGGGTTTAGCCTTCAACCTTCAGAATTTGCAAAAGCTGCAACCGCATTAGCCATAGCTAAATTAGTAAGTGATAAACAGTTTAATTTAAAAAAATGGAACACTCAATTACAGGCATCACTTATTTTATTTTTCCCTGCTTTTTTAATTGTTCTTCAACCAGACCCAGGGTCAGCGATAGTCTATACAGCTTTTCTTTTTGTTTTATATAGAGAAGGATTGCCTATTTATTATATTACTGGAGGGTTTACGCTCGTGATTTTATTTATAATAACACTCTTTTTTGGCTATTTAAATACTATTATAGGAGTAACAATATTTTTTATAATAATACTTATTTATTTTTATAGACAAAAAGCTTTAAAAAAGGGGTGGATTAAAGTTTTGAGTATCTATCTAATATCTATTTTTTTTATTTTTAGTGTAGATTTTGTGTTTAATCACGTTTTTGAACAACGTCATAGAAATAGATTTAATATTTTATTAGGTAAAACACAAGATATTAAGAGTATTGGTTACAATACAAATCAATCTGTTATAACAATAGCATCAGGCGGATTAACAGGAAAAGGTTTTTTGGAGGGCGAACGAACTCAAGGAGATTTTGTGCCCGAGCAACAAACTGATTATATATTTACTATAGTAGGTGAAGAATGGGGATTTTTAGGCAGCGTTTTTGTGATACTTATATTTATCTTTTTTATACTACGGATAATCCATGTTGCAGAACGTCAAAAGTCTAAATTTAGCAGAGTATATGGTTATAGTATTGCAGCCATATTCTTTACCCATTTTGCTATAAATATTGGAATGGTTATTGGATTATTACCAACAATAGGAATTCCTTTACCTTTTTTTAGCTATGGAGGTTCCGCACTTTGGGGGTTTACAGTGCTACTCTTTATTTTTATACGATTAGATGCCAACCGATCTTATGAATGGTAAAATTATGAGATAAAATTTAAATTTTACCAAACAAAAAAACATCCTTTAGATAAGGATGCTTTAAAATATTTTATTTAATAAAAAATTATAGCGTTGCTACGTGCTTTGCTAACTTAGATTTTATGTTACTTGCTTTATTTTTATGGATAATATTACTTTTAGCCAATTTATCAAGCATCGCCACTACTTTTGGAAACATCTCTTCAGCTTCTTTTTTCTCAGTTGATGCTCGCAAATTTCTAACAGCATTACGTGTTGTTTTATGCTGATATTTATTTCTTATTTGCTTAACGCGATTACTTCTAATTCTCTTTAATGCTGACTTATGATTTGCCATTTCTAAATTTTTATTAAATTTTGTAGTCCGTAGGGGAATCGAACCCCTGTTACCAGGATGAAAACCTGGCGTCCTAACCCCTAGACGAACGGACCATTATATATAAATTAACGATTCTATTTCGTTAATGCGGATGCAAAAATACAACTATTTTTTGTTCTGCAAAACTTTTTAAAAAAAAATTAATAGGCTTTGGCAAATAATACTCTTTGCGTAGATTTATTACCTGTTAAAATGCATTTTCCTTCTTCAACGCTATTATTTAAAGGAATGCATCGAATACTTGCTTTTGTTAAATCTTTAATTTTTTCTTCTGTTTCAACTGTCCCATCCCAATGAGCAGAAATAAACCCTCCTTTTTTCTCTAAAACTTCTTTAAACTCTTCAAATGAATTCACTTCAGTTATATGATTCTCTCTATAATTTAATGCCTTATTGTATAAATTTTCTTGTATTTCTTTCAATGTTACTTCAACGTAATTAACTACATCACTTTGAGAAATATTTTCTTTCTTAAGGGTATCTCTACGTGCTATTTCAAGTGTTCCATTTTCTAAATCTCTTGGACCCATTGCAATTCTCAATGGCACACCTTTTAATTCATATTCAGCAAACTTCCAGCCTGGTTTGTAGGTTGTTCTATTATCAAATTTTACAGAAACTCCTTTTGCTCTCAATTCTTTTACAATTTCATTAACTTTTATTGAAATGGCATCTAACTGTTCATCATTTCTATGAATAGGAATAATTACAACTTGAATTGGAGCTAAATTTGGAGGAAGTACTAAACCTAAATCATCTGAATGAGTCATAATTAAAGCTCCCATTAAACGTGTTGAAACGCCCCAAGAACTAGCCCAAACATATTCTTTTTTTCCTTCTTTTGAAGTAAACTGAACATCAAAAGCTTTTGCGAAATTTTGACCTAAAAAGTGTGATGTTCCTGCTTGTAATGCTTTTCCATCTTGCATTAAACCTTCAATACAATATGTTTCAATAGCACCTGCAAAACGCTCACTCTCTGTTTTTAATCCTTTTACAACTGGCATTGCCATAAAGTTTTCAGCAAAATTGGCATAGATATCTAATATTAACTCTGCTTCTTCAACTGCTTCATTTTTGGTTGCATGAGCTGTATGGCCTTCTTGCCACAAAAATTCTGCAGTACGTAAAAATAAACGTGTACGCATTTCCCAACGCACAACATTTGCCCACTGATTTATTAGCAAAGGCAAATCTCTATATGATTGAATCCATCTTTTATAAGTATCCCAAATAATTGTTTCAGATGTTGGTCTAACAATTAATTCTTCTTCTAATTTAGCTTCAGGATCAACAATTAATCCACTTCCATCTTCCGCATTTTTAAGACGGTAATGCGTTACTACAGCGCATTCTTTTGCAAACCCATCTACATGAGCAGCTTCTTTACTTAAATATGATTTTGGAATAAATAACGGGAAATACGCATTTTCATGACCAGTTTCTTTAAATTTTTTATCCAATTCAGCTTGCATTTTCTCCCAAATTGCATATCCGTAAGGTTTAATAACCATACAACCTCTCACACCCGAATTTTCAGCTAAATCAGCCCTTACAACTAGCTCGTTATACCATTTTGAATAGTCATCTTCTCTCTTTGTTAATTTCTTACTCATAATTAAATGTTTGGCACAAATATTGCTCCTTTTATAATAAAAAATACTAATTTCGACAAAACTAGTTATTTTTATATTGTTCAACAATAAAAACTACAACTGATTATGGAAGTTTCAAAAATAATTAACCTAAGACGCTCAAAGCTTGGCTTGCTATTTGTATTAATTGCAAGTGTATATTCTTGTGGTACTTATCAAAGTGCTTACAATTATGATGATGATGGTATTTATACTACAAACAACCAAAATGAGGATAATGTAGTAATTGTTGAAAACAACTCTAATTTTGATGAAAATTATTTTACTCGCCAACTTGAAGATCTTCAAAATTTAACTGCTGAAGATGCATTTACTGATATTGACGAGTATTATTACAACGATACTGTATATGAAAATGATTCTTTAAACCCAAAAGTAAATTACAATGCTCCGTGGGAATATTCAAATGACATTTATGTAAATATAAATTCTGGCTATGATGGTTATCCTTTTTATGGATACAATTCTTTGTATTTCGATTATTTCCCTTATTATAATAATTTTTATTCACCTTGGGGATATAACAACTATTATTCTCCTTGGAATAGATTTTATGGTTACAATGGATATTACGGTTACGGCCATGGATATTTTGGTGGTTTTGGACTTTACGGAGGCTATTTCGCAGACTCATATCTCTATGGTGCTTTTTTCCCTTATGGTAACTTCTACTACCCTTACAACTACTTAAGAAGATATGATAGTTATGGGAAAAGAACAACTTATAATACCAATACAAGAAGGTATGGTACATCATCTATAACTAGAAATAATAACGTTTCAAGAAGATCAACCGGAAGAAATGTAAATAACTCAAATACAAGAAGAGTTAATAATCGATCTATTGATGGAAATAGTAATTCCAGAATTAACAGACTACGATCTACAAGAAGTTACAATGTAACTCCTAGAGGTGGTAGAACTATTAACACTCGCTCTTCTAGAAGAAGAAATATGGCTTATGACAGTCCGTTATTTTCTTCAAATAGAAGATATAGCAATCGTGAAAACACAAGGAATGTTATTTACAATAGACGTCCACCTATACAATCCTCAAAAAAGAATACAATAAGAAAAAGTTCTAATTCAAATAAAAAAAGTTACTCATCAAATAGAAAATCTAGTAGCTCTTCAATAAACAGAAGTTCTTCAAGATCTTTTTCTTCAGGAGTCTCTAGGTCTTCATCATCTAGATCATCTGGAAGAAGTTCATCAAGTAGAGGCGCTAGACGTAATTAAAAAATAATATATTATGAGAAAATTGTATTTAATTGTAATGCTATGCATTACCTACATATCTAGTGCGCAAACCCTAAGTTATAATGATATAGGTGTACTATTTTCACAAGAAAAAATAAATGGTACAGCGCGTTATAATGCAATGAGTGGAGCTTTTGGAGCTTTAGGTGGCGATTTATCTTCTATTGAAACAAACCCTGCTGGTGCTGCTGTGTTTTTAAAAAGTGAATTTGCAATTTCATTAAACATACGAAATATTCAAACTACAGCTAACTTTTACGGTAATAGTGAACTTACAGACAATGATTACTCAAATTTATCACAGGCTGGTGGCGTTTTTGTGTTCAAAAACAACAGCCCTAATTGGGGCAATGTAGCTTTGGCTTTTAATTACAGTACTATTAATAATTTTGAAAATTTTTGGACTGCAAGTGGCAATAGTGGTTTTGCTCCTATTTCTGATTTTTATGATAGTGATCCTGTTGTGTACATAAATTCTGATGGACAATATTTTGAAAATTTTATTGATGGTAAAAACAATAAATACTCATTCACTATTGCTTCACAATACAATGATAATTTATATGTTGGAGCCTCAATTAGCACATACAGCATAGAACATTATCAAAATGTACTTATTGAAGAATACAACAACGATGGAAATGAAAACACCTTTGACGTATCGCAAACTCAAGAATTATTTACCTATGGTGACGGTTTTTCTTTTAATATTGGTTTTATATCTAAACCAACTAATAATATTCGTTTTGGATTAGCTTACCAATCACCTGTTTGGTATACACTTTCTGAAGACTTTTCAGAATATGATGTTACTATTTTTGAAAACGATTTAAATACTTTTAGTGAAAATTCAGGGGTAAATGCTTTTGATTATAAATTGAGAACACCAAGCAAATTAACGGGAAGTTTTGCCTATATTTTTGATAAACAAGGCTTAATTAGTGTGGATTATATTTACAAAAATTACAGTAACACAAAATTAAGCAATGCTAGATTTGTTGCTGAAAATCAAGAGTTTAGCACTAATCTAGAAAGTGTAGGAGAATTGCGTATTGGTACAGAGTGGCGCTTTAAAGACATTTCTGTTAGAGGTGGTTATAACATAAATAAAAGCCCTTATAAAAACGCTTTAGAATCAGATAATTACGAAGGGTTTTCATTTGGCGCAGGATATAAATTTAAAGGAGGAAAATTAGATTTTTCATATCAAAAATATAATAACACCACCGCATCCTATAATTTTTATCCTCAATATAACCAGATAAATTCGACTGAATTAGACTCAAATACTTCAAGGTTTACTGCTACTCTGGTACTAAATATTTAATTATACATTTTATTTTTAATTAAAAAACGCTTCAAAATTGAGGCGTTTTTTAATTTTTAGAAAATACTAGAAGATGTTTTAGTACTTTTGCACAAATAACTAAAAAAATGGAAACAATTTCTTTAAAAATAGAAAGTACAACTAATAATACCATCCTAAAATTCACAACAGATAGGATACTCATTTCAGGGAGTTATCAATTTAATAATATTGATGAAGCCAAAGATTCTCCTTTAGCTCAACAATTATTTTATTTACCTTTTATAAAACGCGTATTTATTTCAGCAAATTTTATTGCAATAGAGCGTTTTTCAATTGTTGAATGGGCCGATGTACAACATGAGGTTAAAGAGCAAATTGAAAAATTTTTAAATACTGGTGGTATTTTAATTTCTGAGAAAAATAACCAACAAAAAATACCTTTAGAACTATACGCAGAAGTTACTCCAAACCCTGCTGTAATGAAATTTGTGGCTAACAAAAAGCTTGTTGTAAAAGATTTAGAGTTTAAAAATGTTAAAGAAGCCAAAGGCACTCCTTTAGCAATAGCACTATTTAATTTCCCTTTTGTTAAAGAAGTATTTATATCTGAAAATTATGTGTCAGTTACAAAAATTGAAAGTGTTGAGTGGAGCGATATAATGATTGAACTTAGAAGCTTTATTAAACAATTTATTGCTGATGGAAATGTAATTACTAAAACAACCATTGAGCAAGAAAATAAACAACCGCTTAAAAGCACTCCTACAACTTCTGAGCTCGATGAGGTTTCTAAGCAAATTATAAGTATTTTAGATGAACATATAAAACCTGCTGTAGCAGCTGACGGAGGGAATATTTTATTTCAATCTTATGATAAAAATACACAAACAGTAAATGTTATTTTACAAGGCGCTTGTAGTGGCTGTCCATCATCAACAATAACACTAAAAAATGGTATAGAAAATATGCTAAAACAATTAATCCCTGGTAAAATAGGTGAAGTTGTTGCTGTAAATTATTAATACTTATGACCGAAAAAGTAAAACCTTATAAAGATTCAGACCTTGGAAAAAAGGAACAAGTTGCAAAAATGTTTGATAACATTTCCAAAGAGTATGATGGCTTAAATCGTGTGATTTCTTTTGGAATTGATATTAAATGGCGAAAAAAGGTTGTTGAAATTATTGGAAAAACAAATCCAAACTCAATTTTAGACATTGCTACAGGAACTGGAGATTTAGCCATAAATTTAGCTCAAACGAAGGCTTCAAAAATAATTGGTCTAGATATTTCTGAAGGGATGCTAGAAGTTGGAAGAAAAAAAATTAGAAAATTAAACCTTGACAATACCATTGAAATGGTATTTGGAGATTCTGAAAAAATTCCCTTTAAAGAAAACTCATTTGATGCTATTACAGTAGCTTTTGGTGTTCGAAATTTTGAAAATTTAGAAAAAGGATTATCTGAAATATACCGTGTTTTAAAAACTGGAGGCACTTTTGCAGTGCTAGAAACATCAGTACCAACTAAAACACCTTACAAACAAGGATATTATTTTTACGCAACAAAAATATTGCCCTTAATTGGAAAATTATTTTCAAAAGACAAATCGGCCTATAAATATTTATCCGACTCGGCTGCTACTTTTCCTTATGGAGAAGCTTTCAACAATATTTTGCAAAAAATAGGGTTTATAGCTATTGAAAATAAACCTCAAACTTTTGGGGTTGCTTCAATATATATAGCAAAAAAGTAATATATGAAACGGTTTTTTATCACACTAATTTTAGTTTTCTTTTTTATTGGACATACGTTAGCTCAAAAAAGAGATATTGTTGAATACAAGCAAAATTGGGATAAACAAAAAATATTTTGGGGTTATTTTTTAGGTTTAAACAAAAAAGATTTTAAAATAACATATAAAACTCCTAATTCCTTTATAGAGGTTAGCCCTTCAATAGGATTTGAAGTTGGGTTAATTGGCGACTTAAGATTGCATAAAAATATTAGTTTACGATTAGAGCCTGGGCTTTCAAGCAATACAAAAACATTAGCTTTTACCCATATTACAGGAGGAGCAAAAGATAGTATTCGAAAAGTTAATGGAACATATTTAAGAATTCCCTTATTACTTAAGTTCAATACAAATAGGTTAAATAATATGAGGTCGTACGTTGTTGGAGGAATTTCTTATGATTATAATTTTTCTAGCAACCAAAACAATACAAATGATAATTTTGATGGTGAATTTAGAGCTAAAAAAAATAATTTCACTTATGAAATAGGTGTAGGCGTAGATTTATACCTACCCTACTTCATATTTTCACCATCAATTAGAGGTGTTTTTGCTATAAATAATGAATTAGTTAGGGATACCAACCCCAATAGTCAATGGACGGGCTCTATTGATTATTTTGGTACAAGAGGTGTTTTCATCAAATTTGCTTTCCATTAATTACTTAGCGTTTAAATTCACTCAATAGAATTGCTGTAGCAGTTGCCACATTTAAACTTTCTGTTTGCTGTAATTTCCCAAATCTAGGAATTGTTATGGATTTAGTTAAATGCTTTAAAACTGAATCACTAATCCCATTGGCTTCATTTCCCATTACTAAAATTGCATTTTTAGGGAAAATACTTTTATAAACATTTTCTCCTTCCATTAATGATGCATACTTAGGTAAGTTTGCGTTACCTAAATACAATTCTAAATTTGTATAAATTATAGAAACTCTTGTTAAAGAACCCATTGATGCTTGAACAACTTTTGAATTATAACAGTCAACCGTTTTTAATGAACATATAAGTTGGGCTACCCCAAACCAATCACATAACCTTATAATTACCCCCAAATTTCCAGGGTCATTAATCTCATCTAACCCTAAAATTAAACCCTTATTTTTAAAAGAATCTCCTAAAGGAATTTTAAATAACCCCAAAACATTATTTGGTTTTTTTAATGAACTTATTTTTTTTAGTTCTCCTTCAGAAATTTGAGTTACTTTTTCAACATCTTTATAGTTTGAAATATCAATACAAAACAATTGTTCTAATTCAAAATTAGAGTTTAAAAACTCATTTACAACTTTAGTTCCTTCAGCAATAAATAAATTATGTACAGTTCGGTACTTTTTTTGATGTAAACTCGTTATTAATTTTAGTTGGTTTTTGCTTAAACTCATATGTTTAATTATAAAAAAATGTAATTTGTTAATACCTTGAAAAGGTTTACTTTTGAAACAAATTTAAACTCTTATTTATTGAAAAACAATTTTATAATATTAATAATTCTATTAAGTATAACTTTTAGTTTTTCATCGTGTAATACAATTAAGTATGTTCCGGAAGGTAAATACTTGCTAACTAAAAATACCATTTTTGTCAATAACAAAAAAAATATTGACAATGAGATAAACGATTATATTATTCAACGCCCCAATCAGTTAGTTTTAGGAGTTCCTTTTCCTCTTCATTTTTACAACATAGGTAATAAAAATTTCGAAATAGATTTTGAAAAATGGAAACAAAAGAAACCCAACTGGTATCATTTTACCGCAAAAGTATTTTCAGAAAAACAAGCACGTGGAATTAGAAATTTTAAATACAACACACATCAATGGTTTCTAAACAACGGTGAAGCTCCGGTTATATTAGATCTAAAGAAAGCTACACAAACTGTTAATAATTTAAAGCAGCATTACTATAACGAAGGCTTTTTTAGGGTTAACGTTGCCTTTAAAAAACAGCTATTAAAAAATAAAAAAGCAACAATAAATTATTATATTAACACTAACAAGCCCTACACTATAGATCATATTATAACAACCATTGAATCTAAAATATTGGATTCTATTTATCAGCTTCACAAAAACAATTCTTTTATAAAAAAAGGGGAACAATTTAAACTTTCTTTATTTGTAAATGAACAAAATAGACTTACTAATTTATATAGAAACTCAGGAGTTTTTAGATTTAATAAAAATGCTATCACCTTTGAAGCTGATTCATCAAATTACAAGGCATCAATTGATTTAATAATTAATGACAGCATTGCCAATGTGCCGTTCAAAATTCAAAAAATTAAAAATGTAAATATTTACACCGATTACTCTTACAATACAAAAGATAATACAATTAACGATAGTATAAATTATAATAACTATTTGTTTTTAGCTCATAAGGAACTAAAATATAACCCTAAACTATTACTCAATTCAGTTTTTATAACCCCAAACACCATTTATAAAGATGAAACTAGACAACTAACTCGTAATCACCTCAGAAATTTAAAAAATTTCAAATCTGTTGATATAAGATATACAGAATTAAGTAACGATATGTTAGAAGCTTCTATTTACCTCACCCCTTTAAAAAAATATTCAATAGGTTTTAGTACTGAACTTACACATTCAAATATTAGACAACTTGGAGTTTCAGGAAAGCTATCATTTTTAAACAGAAATATTTTTAAAGGAGCTGAAATTTTAAAATTCTCTATTCAAGGTTCTTTTTTAGACTCAAAAGATGCAGCAGACAATACTAGCCTATTAAACGCTTGGGAAATAGGAAGTGACATTTCATTAGAAATACCACGGTTTTTACTGCCTTTTGGCACTCAAAAAATAATTTCTAAAAGAAAATCGCCAAAAACAACATTTACTATTGGTACTAGCTTACAAAAAAACATAGGCTTAGACAAACAAAAATTTACTGGAATTATTGATTATTCTTGGCAATCTTCGAAAACAAAAAAACATAGTTTTCAATTATTAAATGCACAGTTTATTAAAAATTTAAACACCAATTCTTATTTCAATATTTACAAATCTGAATTAATAGAAATTCAAACTATTGCCAATACTTATTTTAATCAAACTCTAAACACCAATAATGTAATTGATTTTATTGATGCAAATATTAATGCTGATTTTGAAAGTACAAACCCTACTGAATTTAGAATAGCTCAAAATATAAAAACACGCTATAATATTATTACCGAGGATGTATTAGTACCATCTATTTCATATACATTTACTTATAACAACAGTAAAAACTATAAAGACATTGATTTCTCTTTTTTTAGAGCTCGTATTGTATCATCTGGTAATTTAACAAATTTATTGGCCGTAAATAAAGATGCAAATAACACAAAAACACTTTTTAAAACACCTATTGCTCAATACTTTAGAACAGATTTAGAATTTAAGAAATTTTGGAATTTATCTTTAGAAAATGTCTTGGCTTTTAGAAGTTTTTTAGGAATAGCTATCCCTTACGGAAATTCTGTTGCAATACCATTTAGTAGAAGTTATTTTATTGGTGGCCCAAACGATTTAAGGGCATGGAGAATATATGACTTAGGTCCTGGTTCAACAAAAAATGGTTTAGAATTTAATGTTGGTAATTTGAAATTTATTAGCAGTTTAGAGTACCGTTTTAAGATAATTAATAGCATAAAAGGTGCTTTATTTGTTGATGCTGGAAATATATGGGACATTACAAATTCATCCGTAACCGAATCAGAAGCAAAATTTAATGGTGTTAATTCATTAAAAGATATTGCTATTGGCTCTGGTTTTGGTTTTAGATACGATTTAAGTTTTATTTTATTACGGTTAGATTTAGGGTTTAAAACATATGAGCCCTATTTACCTAAGGGAAATAAATGGTTTACTAATTACAATTTCAAAAAAACAGTTTTTAATTTTGGTATAAGTTATCCATTTTAAAAATTACAAGTACAACTATTTCGTTTTCGTTTTTTTTTATCTATTCGTTTATTTAAAAGGTATATTTCCTTAATTTTGTTATCTTAAAACCATTAAACTAATTACATTTAAAATATTATGAGTCACACAATTAAACCAGGAGTTGTAACAGGAAAAAAGGTTCAAGAACTTTTTAAAATTGCAAAAACGAAAAAATTTGCAATCCCTGCAGTTAATGTTACAGGTTCAAACACTATAAATGCAGTTTTAGAAACAGCAAAAGAATTAAATGCCCCTGTAATTATACAATTATCAAATGGCGGGGCTCAATTTAATGCCGGAAAAGGATTGTCTAATGAAAATCAAAAAGCGGCTATTGTAGGTGCTATTGCAGGAGCAAAACACATTCACACATTGGCTGAAGCCTATGGGATTCCTGTAATTTTACACACAGACCACTGTGCGAAAAAATTGCTTCCTTGGATAGATGGATTATTGGATGCAGGTGAACAATTTTATAAAGAGAATGGTGTTCCTCTTTTCAGTTCACATATGATTGACTTATCTGAGGAACCTCTTAAAGAAAATATAGAAATTTGCAAAAACTACTTGGCACGAATGAGCAAAATTGATATGACTTTAGAAATTGAATTAGGTATAACTGGAGGAGAAGAAGATGGTGTTGATAATTCAGACGTTGATATCTCAAAATTATATACGCAGCCAGAAGAAGTTGCATATGCTTATGAAGAACTTAAAAAAGTAAGTGATTGCTTTACAATTGCTGCCTCTTTTGGAAATGTTCATGGAGTGTATAAACCTGGTAATGTTAAACTAACTCCAAAAATATTAGATAATTCTCAAAAATATATTCAAGAAAAATACAATACTGAAGAAAATCCGGTAGATTTTGTGTTTCACGGTGGGTCAGGTTCAACCCTTGAAGAAATTAGAGAAGCAATTGGATATGGTGTAATTAAAATGAATATTGATACCGATTTGCAATTTGCTTTTACCGAAGGAATTAGAGATTATATGGTAACTAAAATTGATTATTTAAAAACTCAAATAGGAAATCCTGAAGGATCTGATTTACCAAATAAAAAATATTACGACCCTAGAAAATGGTTGCGTGAGGGTGAAATAACCTTTAAAAAGCGTTTAATTCAGGCATTTAAAGACCTAAATAATGTAAATACATTGTAAAGTTAAAGAGGTTGCTTTTAAATATTTGAAATCATTAATTTAAAAATCTTATTGGGTTAATTTTCAATATTTTAAGAGATTAAAATTCTACAAACTGAATGAAAAGTATTCTTTTTAGATTACCTCTTTATTTTTTTTAGTAATTTTACATTTCCATTTTCAACTAAAACAAACTAGTTATGTCATCTTGGTTTAAAAGAAAAGATAAAGGAATTCAAACTGCAACTGAAGATAAAAGAGATGTGCCTAAAGGATTATGGTACAAAACCCCTAGTGGTAAAATTGTAGATACTGATGAATTAAAACATAACTTCTATGTTAGCCCAGAAGATGGTTACCATGTTAGAATTGGAAGTGCTGAATATTTTGAAATTCTTTTCGACGATAATAAGTTTAAAGAATTTGATAAGAATATGGTTTCAAAAGATCCTTTGAAATTCTCCGATAGCAAAAAATATACGGATAGATTAAAGCAAGCCTACGAAAAAACAAAACTAAAAGATGCTGTTAGAACTGCTGTTGGCAAATCTTATGGAAAAGACTTAGTTATTGCTGCTATGGATTTTAGTTTTATAGGAGGCTCAATGGGTAGTGTTGTAGGCGAGAAAATATCTCGTGCAATTGATTATTCAATTAAACATAAAATCCCTTTTTTAATGATTTCTAAATCAGGTGGAGCTAGAATGATGGAAGCTGCTATCTCTTTAATGCAGTTGGTAAAAACATCTGCCAAATTAGCTCAACTTTCGGAAGCAGGCATACCGTATATTTCATTATGTACAGATCCAACAACTGGTGGCACAACAGCTTCTTATGCTATGCTAGGCGATATAAATATTGCAGAGCCTAATGCTTTAGTTGCTTTTGCAGGGCCTAGAGTTGTTAAAGATACTACAGGTAAAGAATTACCTCCTGGATTTCAACGTTCAGAATTTGTATTGGAACATGGATTTTTAGATAAAATTGTAGAACGTAAAAATTTAAAAAAAGAAGTAAATTTATATATAGATTTAATTCAAAACCTACCAATTAGAAAATAAAAAAGTGAGCTTTTACAGCTCACTCTTTTTATTCCTTTTCAAAAACTAAAACATTTTCCCCCTTAAAATTATTTCAAATTCTTCACCCTCTTCGTTGGTGAAAATCGCTTTATTATCACAGCTACCGTCTCCAAAATTTAAAAAGCCATTTCTGTCATTTTTTTGTAATTCTACTACTCCACTCACAATAAATCTACAAGCCATTTCACGTCTTAAAGGCTCAATAATAGTTGCTGATAGTAGTGTTCCATTTTTAAATGTAGTAGTCCAATTACCAGTAATTAAAAACACATTATCTCCAAAAGTTCTTGTGTTATACCCTTCAATCCATTCTCTAATTTTAGTTCCTCTTCGTGAGGCAAACTCACCATCAGGCCAAGTGATTTTCATATTAATTGTTAATGTAGATTGAGGGTTTCCATTTTCATTTTCCCTAACCCGAACCACTGTATTTTCACCTTCTATATTTAACTCATTAAAGTAAAAGTTTTCAAATGTATACTTGATTGTTAACGACTTAACATCTGTATCAACAGCGTGAATTAAAATAATTTTCCCGCTTAAAACAGTACCATTTGGCAATTCGCACCCTTCTCCAAAGTCTAGCGTAACTGTTTTTGTAGTTCCTTCAATAACTACGGCTCTAGTCATACACCCTAAACCTAGAACTCCCCCTGTGTTATTATCTTCAGAACGCGCTCCTAAACTTTCTTCTACAAAAAAATCATCAATTACATTATTTACTTCATCTGAAATATTGTCTGCTTCTACAAAGATATTTGTTTCTTCTGTTAATATTGGTTCTGATAAATCAATGTTATCACTGTTGTTACAACTTGTAAAAAAGAAACTACTAACAACAAAAAATAGTAACAGTTTTAAATTTAAAATTTTCATAAGATTATTATTTTAATGGTTTAACAAAAAATTAACTTTTAATGTATCTTTGACACACACAATTGCAAAAGGTTTAATTGGCTTATAACAATTAAGTTGTTTGCATAGTTAATTGTTAATCAAAATAATAATAGTATATTTGCGGGCTGTTTACTGATATTTACAGTATTCATACATAAAAATTATTAATAAAAATTAATGTTAGCATGTACTTAACAAAAGAAAAAAAAGCAGAAATTTTTGCTAAACACGGAGAATCAGCAACAAATACTGGTTCAGCTGAAGGTCAAATTGCCTTATTTACTTTTAGAATTAATCATTTAACTGAACACCTTAAAAAAAATCGTAAAGATTTTAATACTGAGCGTTCATTGGTAAAACTCGTAGGTAAAAGAAGAAATTTACTTGACTATTTAATTAAAAACGATATTGTTCGATATCGTAATATAATTAAAGAGTTAGGTTTAAGAAAATAATTAAAATAAAGGGGCAAATATTGCCTCTTTTTTTTGAAATTTATCACACTTAAAAAAAGCATACATTAAACTTTTCATTGGTTCGTATACAACACAACAACTAAAACCAATTGTTTAATTAATTAAAACATTATTTATGATACCGAAGGTATTTACACAAATTATTGATTTAGGAGATGGAAGAACCATTTCTTTAGAAACAGGAAAATTAGCAAAACAAGCGCACGGTTCGGTTGTTGTACAGATGGGAAATGCCATGCTATTATGTACAGCCGTATCTAATTATAACGCAAGTAACGTTGACTTTTTACCATTAACGGTAGATTATAGAGAAAAATTTGCAGCAGCAGGTCGTTATCCTGGAGGTTTCTTTAAAAGAGAAGCAAGACCAAGTGATGGAGAAGTACTAACAATGCGTTTAGTAGATAGAGTTTTAAGACCTCTTTTTCCTAAAGATTACCATGCTGAAACACAAGTTATGATTCAGTTAATGTCATCTGATGACGATGTAATGCCAGATGCTTTAGCTGGTTTAGCCGCGTCAGCAGCAATACAATTAAGTGACTTTCCTTTTGAAACACCCATTTCTGAAGTTCGTGTTGCTAGAATTAATGGTGAATTTATCATCAACCCAAGCAGAACACAAATAGAGGAAGCCGACATTGATATGATGGTAGGTGCATCTGCAGATTCAGTGATGATGGTAGAAGGTGAAATGGATGAATGTAGCGAAGAAGAAATGGCAGCTGCAATAAAATTTGCACATGAAGCCATTAAAATTCAATGTGCTGCACAAGTTGCTTTAGCCGAAGCTTTTGGAAAAAAAGAGACTCGTGAGTATGAAACTGAAATAACAAATGAAGATTTAGAAAAAAGAATACTTGATGCAACATATCAAAAATGCTATGACATTGCAAAAAAAGGAACTTCTAAACAAGAAAGAACTCAAGCTTTTTCTGAAGTAAAAGAAGAAATAATTGCAACTTTTACTGAAGAAGAAATAGCAGAATATGGAGATTTGATTAGTAAATATTACAACAAAGCTCAAAAAACTGCTATTCGTAATCTAACTTTAAACGAAGGTTTACGCTTAGACGGACGAAAAACGACTGAAATAAGACCAATTTGGTGTGAAGTAGATTATTTACCTTCAACACATGGTTCAGCAATATTTACAAGAGGTGAAACCCAAGCTTTGGCAACTGTTACATTAGGAACTTCAAGAGAAGCAAACCAAATTGATATGCCAACTTACCAAGGTGAAGAAACATTTTATTTACATTATAATTTTCCTCCTTTTTGTACGGGAGAAGCTCGCCCTTTAAGAGGTACTTCTCGTCGTGAAGTTGGACATGGGAATTTAGCACAACGTGCATTAAAAGGAATGATTTCTAAAGATTGCCCTTACACTGTTCGTGTTGTTTCTGAAGTGTTAGAATCTAACGGGTCATCTTCTATGGCAACTGTGTGCGCTGGAACAATGGCGTTAATGGATGCTGGTGTTGAGATGAAAAAACCTGTTTCAGGTATTGCGATGGGATTAATTTCTGATGGTGATAAATATGCTATTTTATCTGATATTTTAGGCGATGAAGATCACTTAGGGGATATGGATTTTAAAGTTACTGGTACTGCCGATGGTATTACGGCATGTCAAATGGACATTAAAATTAAAGGATTATCATATGAAATTTTAGTGAAAGCTTTAAAACAAGCACGCGACGGAAGATTACATATTTTAGGAAAAATAACTGATACAATTGCAAAACCTAATACTGATGTTAAAGCACATGCTCCAAAAATGGTTTCTAAAATTATTCCTGGAGATTTCATTGGTGCTTTAATTGGTCCTGGAGGAAAAGTAATTCAAGAATTACAAAAAGCAACTGGAACAACTATTGTTATCAACGAAGACCCAGTTACTGAAGAAGGTATTGTAGAAATTTTAGGGACAAACCAAGATGGTATTGATGCCGTTTTAGCTAAAATTGACGCTATTACATTCAAACCAGAAAGAGGCAGTGTTTACGAAGTAAAAGTTATAAAAATGTTAGACTTTGGTGCCGTAGTAGAATACACTGAAGCTCCTGGGAATGAAGTTCTATTACATATTTCTGAATTGGCTTGGGAACGTACAAATAACGTTTCTGATGTTGTTAAAATGGGTGATGTTTTTGATGTAAAATATTTTGGTAGAGATCCAAAAACAAGAAAAGAAAAAGTTTCTAGAAAAGCATTATTACCAAGGCCTCCTAGAGAAGAAAGAAAAGAAAATAAAGATTAATAACTCTTTTTAAAACTAAAAAGAGGCTGTCTAAGAAGTGTCATTCTGAATGTAAATGAAGAATCTCTTTGAAATTAAACACTTATATATCAAGATGTTGAGATTTTTCACTTTGTTCAAAATGACAAGTATAATTACTTTTTAGACGACCTCTTTTTTTTACTATCAAAATAGTAACACGTAGCTAATTATCCTAAATAAAAAGAAAAAAAGAATAATATACAGTTCTTTTTGTAACATTTTTAAAATAACTACGTATAATATAGTGTACACTTTATATAAACAATCATACACTAGCTATTTAAATGAGACAACTTAAAATTACAAAACAGGTTACCAACAGGGAAACCGCATCATTAGATAAATACCTACAAGAAATTGGAAAAGTTGATTTAATTACAGCCGAAATGGAGGTTGAATTAGCTCAACGAATAAAAGCAGGAGACCAAGAAGCATTAGAAAGATTAACAAAAGCAAATCTCCGTTTTGTTGTTTCTGTAGCAAAACAATATCAAAATCAAGGATTAACATTGCCTGATTTAATTAATGAAGGGAATTTAGGATTAATAAAAGCTGCAAAGCGTTTTGATGAAACTCGTGGTTTTAAATTTATCTCTTACGCTGTTTGGTGGATTCGTCAATCTATTTTACAAGCATTGGCTGAACAATCTCGTATTGTACGATTACCTTTAAACAAAATTGGATCTATCAATAAGATAAATAAAATGTATGCTTTTTTAGAGCAAGAGAATGAAAGACCTCCTTCTGCCGAAGAAATTGCAAAAAAGCTAGATATGACTGTTAATGACGTTAAAGAATCTATGAAAAATTCTGGTCGTCATGTCTCAATGGATGCTCCTTTAATTGAAGGTGAAGATTCTAACTTGTATGATGTATTAAACACAGGTGAATCTCCAAATCCAGACAGGGCTCTATTACACGAATCATTAAAGGTTGAAATTGAACGTGCTTTAGAAACTTTAACACCCAGAGAAGCTGATGTTGTTCAATTATACTTTGGCTTGGGAGATGCACACCCTATGACTCTAGAAGAAATTGGAGAAACATTTGATTTAACTCGTGAACGTGTTCGACAAATTAAAGAAAAAGCAATTAGAAGATTAAAACATACTTCTCGAAGTAAAATTTTAAAAACATATTTAGGTTAACCTAAAAAGAAAAACGCTCGAAATTTCGAGCGTTTTTCTTTTTTTAATGATACTTTTGTAAAAAATAACTACTTAATAAAATGAATAAATTTATCGCTCCTTCTATTTTAGCCGCAGATTTTGCCAACTTACAACATGCCGTTGAAATGGTTAACAACAGCAAAGCAGATTGGTTTCATATTGATGTTATGGATGGCGTGTTTGTGCCAAATATTTCGTTTGGAATGCCCGTTATAAAAGCCATTAAAAAACATGCTACCAAAACTATGGATGTTCATTTAATGATTGTGGATCCTGATAGGTATATTTCAAACTTTAAAAAAGCTGGAGCTGATATTTTAACCGTACATTACGAAGCTTGTACTCATTTACACAGAACTGTACAAGTTATTAAAGCTGAAGGTATGAAAGCTGGAGTATCTTTAAACCCACATACACCTATAGCCGTTTTAGAAGATATTATTTGTGATTTAGATTTAGTGCTAATTATGAGTGTTAACCCTGGATTTGGTGGACAAAGCTTTATTGAAAACACCTATAAAAAAATTGAGCAACTTAAAAATTTAATAGCATACTCAGGCTCAAAAGCACTGATTGAAGTTGATGGTGGTGTTACAGATAAAAATATACAACAACTTTCTGAAGCTGGAGTTGATGCATTTGTTGCAGGAAGTTTTGTTTTTAAAAGTGAAAATCCTTCTGAAACCATTAGTAATTTAAAAAAATTAGCTTCTAAATAATTAATTTTCTTCTAATTCATATTGCTTTAATAAATATTTCAATATGTCTGTAGTAGTTACAATACCAACAAGTATATCATTTTCAACAACTGGCAAGGCATGAAATTCATTTTTAGATAAGATTTCTACAACAGACTTTACTGTTATACTAGAATTTATCTTGATTATATTTTTAACCATAAGCTGACCAATACTTAACATACTGTAAACGGCATTATCTATTTTAATTTCGTTGGCATCATACGAATCTAAAAAGCTAATTCGTTTTAAATCAGAAAGGCTTAACATTCCTATAATATGCTCATCTTCAACAATTGGAATATGACGAATATGATTTTCTAGAAAAAGCTTCTCTGCTTTATATAAATCATCAGACAAGGTTAATGTTATTAACTTTCTCGTCATTATTTTTGATACTGGCTCCAAGCGTTTCATAATAACTAATTTAAATACTTATTATAAAGTTCTAAAAATATGATGTATTTTTCTATGATTAAAATCAGTTATTAAAACCATTTTATGGTAATATCGGTGAGTTTTTGTTTTAAACTTGTGTAAGGTGGGAATAAAAATTCTATTGAGCCTTTAATATGCTGCTTTAGAACTGAACGTTGATTTGAAAATTCTTGAAAACCGTAAAAACCATGACTTTTACCAATACCACTATTGTTTGTGCCCCCAAATGGAAGATAATGATTTGAATATTGTAACACATTATTATTGATACATGTGCTTCCTGCCCTCGTATTATTAATAATTTTGTTTACTACTTTTCTATTCTTACTATAAATGTATAATGCTAAAGGCCTTTCTTTTGAATTGACATAATTTATAGCTTCATCAACAGTTTTATAAGTTATAATTGGCAAAATAGGGCCAAATATCTCTTCTTGAGTTAAAGATGCTTTAGATGTTAAATTTGAAACTACAGTAGGTTCAATATAATTATCATTTTCGTTAAATTTCCCACCCAACTCAATTTTTACACCATTTTCTTCAGCATTTTTTAAATGATTTATTAGTCTATTAAAATGTCTTTTATTAACTATTCTACAGTAGGATTTTGATTTTGAAGGATTATTAGTATAAAATAATTGCAATTGTTTTTTAAGCTCTACTAAAAAATCATTTTTTATTTCTTCTTTAATAAGTATATAATCTGGTGCAATACAGGTTTGCCCATTATTTATGAATTTTCCCCAAGCTATTCTTTTTACTGCGGACACTAAATTAGCTGTTTCATCAATTATTGTGGGTGATTTACCACCTAATTCAAGTGTAATAGAAGTTAAATTTTCAGCTGCTGCTTTCATTACTACCTTACCAATAGCTGGTGATCCTGTAAAGAAAATATGATTGAAAGGTAATTTTAATAACTCTTGTGAAATTTTAACATCACCTTCAATTAAAGCAACTTCATTTTCAGGAAATAGCTCCTTAACAATACGAGACATAACTGATGAAATATTTGGAGTTAATTCTGAAGGTTTTATAATAACTGTATTACCTGCTGCTATTGCTGAAATTAATGGGCCAAAAGTTAAATTTAAAGGAAAATTCCAAGGTGAAATAATTAAACAAACTCCTTTAGGTTCATATTTAACCCAAGATGATGCGCCTACTAAGGCTAAAGGTGTTCCTACTCTATGTTTAGACATCCAAAATTTTAAATGTCTTTTCACATATTTAATTTCACTTGTTATGGGGTAAATTTCAGTTAAATCTGTTTCAAGAAACGGTTTTTTAAAATCGGCATAAATAGCTTTTCGTATAGCTTCTTTGTATGTGTTTTCTACTGCATTTTTTAAAGCATTTAATTTATTAATTCTTTGCTTATAAGACGAGTTTCCTATTTTAAATTGATTCTCTTTTTGCAAATAAAACAATGCTGAATATGCGTTCTTATCTATTCTAACTTTCATTTTCCTATATAATTACCTTTTTTATTTTACTATAAATCTAAGGTGATTAAGTTAGAATTAAAAATTTACAATGTTATATATTTAAGTCGTTCATTAAACCAACTCTTATTTTAAGACCATTTCATTTTTTGAAGACGAACAGCATTTAAAATGGCCAATAATGCTACCCCAACATCAGCAATTACAGCTTCCCACAAAGTTGCCATACCAAATGCCCCTAAAATTAATACCAATATTTTAACACCTAGAGCCAAAATAATATTTTGCCATATAATATTGGTAGTTGAATTACTTATTTTTATTGCTGTAGCTATTCTTGAAGGTTGGTCTGTTTGTATAACAACATCTGCTGTTTCTATAGCCGCATCACTACCTAAACCTCCCATTGCCATCCCTACATCTGCAATTGTAATAACAGGTGCATCATTAATACCATCTCCAATAAAAGCAATTATTCTACCTTCTTTTTTAAGTTTCTCAACTTCATTTATTTTATCTTCTGGTAATAGGCCTCCAATTGCTTCATCAATTCCTAATTGTTTTGCTATTTTATCTACCACAAGTTGTTTGTCTCCTGATAGCATTACCACTTTAGATATTTTTTTAATACTATGTAAAGCCGAGATTGCATTTTTAGCATCATCTTTTAGTGTGTCAGCTATAGTAATATAGCCCGCGTATACACCATTAATGGCTATAATTACAATAGTTTCGGTAATTTCTTTAAGTTTTTCACTATAAGGTATCTTAAATTTATCAAGCAATTTAGCATTTCCTGCTAAAATTTTGTAATTATTAACTTCCCCTTTTAATCCGTAACCCGAAATCTCTTCAACATTATATGATTCAAATCTATTGTCTGTAATATTTGCATATTTTACAATAGCATCTGCAATTGGATGTGTAGAATTAGCTTCTAATACAGCCGTTAAATTTACCAATAGTTCTTTATCAAAATTTTCAGAAACTATATTTTGAACTTCAAAAACACCTTTGGTTAATGTCCCTGTTTTATCCATAACAATGGTATCTACTTTTGTTAATAGTTCCAAAAAATTTGATCCTTTAAATAAGATACCATTATGAGATGCGGCTCCAATACCCCCAAAATATCCTAAAGGAATTGAAATTACCAAAGCACAAGGACAAGAAATAACTAAGAAAATTAAAGCTCTTTGAAACCACATTTGAAATACGTAGGCATCACCAAGAAAAAAATAAGGAATTATAACTAAAGCAATTGCTAACCAAAATACTATTGGTGTATAAACTTTTGCTAATCTACTAACTAATAATTGTGTTTTAGCTTTTCTACCTGTTGCTTCTTGAACAAGTTTTAAAATTTTAGAAAGTTTTGTGTCAGCATACTTCGTAGTTACTTTTATTTCTATTGGCGTATTAATATTAATCATACCGGCAAGTACTGTTTCTCCTTTTTTCTTATTGTCTGGAACAGATTCTCCTGTTAAAGCAGCTGTATTTAACGTCCCTAATTCAGAAACTAACACACCATCTAGTGCCACTTTTTCTCCAGGTTTAACCTGAATAATTTGACCTATTTTAACTTTATTTGGATGCTTAATTACTGGTATTCCTTTTTCTAAAACGGTAACCGCATCTACCTGTACTTTTAATAAAGCCTCTATGGAATTTTTTGCTTTATTTACAGCTGCTTCTTGAAATAATTCACCAACTACATAAAATAGCATTACCGCAACAGCTTCAGCATAGGAATTTATAAGAAAGGCTCCCAGTGTAGCAATGGTCATTAAAACAAATTCATTGTAAAAATCTCTACTAAGCATTAAAATTAATGCCTGAATAATGGTTTTTCCTCCAATAACAATATACAATACAAAAAACCAAATAAGAGAATCATCTTGATCAAAAAAGAGTAAATTATTATAATCTAGCAAAATTCCTATTATCAACAGCACAAAAACTATTGCTGAAATTACATATTCATGTCTAAATTTATTGAAATCTATTCTCTTTGTTTCTTGACTATAATCAACTGCGCAAGCTGAACCTTCTTTACAATCTTCACTCATTATTTCTAATTTTTATTTTCAAAATTATCAAAAGACACCATGCGATGGAAGTGCATTTGTTAATTGTTAATTCTAATATTTGTTGTTAATTATTCTATTTTTATACCCTTAAAATAAACTGAATAAATTGAATTTCAATTGTTTTATCTAAATCTGGTATTATTTTATTTAGCCCTATTATATCTGTATTAACATTCCCCATAGCGTTTAAGCGACATGAAAAAACAGATCCTTCTTCAATATGCTGAAGAGTTGTTTTAAGTATTACCTTAAACTTTTTATTTTGAAAAGCAACCGTTACTTCCCAATTAAAAATAAGAGGTTGATGGGGTTGAGACATAAAATCATCTGATGGAATTGTTCCCGAAAAATAGACCATTAGTGGTTGTTGTTGCTCTTTTAAATAATTTTTTAATTCTGGAATTTTACTAACTAAGCTTTTAAGGTCTAGCGTTCCTTTTATTTGTTTAGTTTTATAATCTAAAAATACTGAAAGCTTATGACTTTCTGCAATAACAGGCTTATCATTAACTCTTCCAACCATTTTTAAATGACCTTTTTTGGTCATATAAGTTGTTTGAGAATGTACCATTTGAAAGGATAGAACAATAACACAAATGAAAAGTATATTTTTTATAGTCACAATCATAGTTGTTGGTTTAAAGTAATGTTAGTTATTCCTGTTTTCTATTAATTCTTAGTTATTTTTTATTTATCTTTTTAATGTATTAAACTTACATAATAATCTACATAAAATTATTGGGCTTATTCTCTAAACAAAGTCCGGCTTGCTTAATTTCATTATCTAACAATTCTTCAAATTTACCATTATCACATAATGCAATTTCTAAATTATTTACTTTAGCAATAATTACACTATTTTTATTTTTAATTATTTGTTCTCTAACAGCCATACATTCGCCTATATGATATATTGCATCAGATTTTAACTCATTATAACTATTTACATTTTCAACACTTTTTACTATTTTATTATTATTCATTTTATTTACCTTTTTAAGTTCTACTTTTTTTAGCAACTATTGTAATTGTTTTGAGTTTTACTATTTAGTAATAATGTCTTTTATATACAAACATATTTAGTGCAACAAACCCTACCTCGTTTACTCTGTTTTTTTAACAAATTAGTGTTTTCAATTAATTGGTATAAACTATACGTATTACAAGGTTTTCACCTTATAGTTTATCAATTACCCTTTTTAATTTATCTCTTACTTGTGAAGCTACTTTTATTAATGCTTCATTTTCAATTGCGTTCATTGAAGCTGCAGGGTCTACTGCTGATACTTCAATTTTCCCAAGCTTTTTTTCTTGAACAATTACATTGCACGGAAGCATTGTACCAATTTTATCTTCAGTTTGTAATGCTTTATATGCAAAGGTAGGGTTGCAGGCTCCTAAAATTATATAATTATAAAATTCAACATCTAGTTTCTTCTTTAAAGTTGCTTTAATATCTATTTCTGTAAGTACTCCAAAACCTTCTGTTTTTAATACTTCTTTTACTTTTTCTATTGTTTGATTAAAATCTCCTGAAACAATTTTATTGAAATAATAGTCCATAATAATATTTGTTTAATTCTTTATTTTATACTTAATTTTTTTAATTTCAATTATAAAAATATTAAATTCTGTATTCTATTTTTTTTCTAATACCCTTTTTCTTTCTTCATATTCTTCTGTAGAAATTTCTCCTAAGGCATATTTACGCTTTAATATTTTTAAAGATGAATCTTTCTCCTTTTTACTATCTAAATATGCTTTTAGCATTAAATAGGCAATAACTAATATCGCCAACCAAAAGAACCACCAAATTCCATGTGAGACATAAAAATATTCTCTACTATCGCAATCATTCCACCACATAATTTTAAATTTTAATTTTTTAATAATATCTGCTTACAATTTAATAAATTGTTTTTTAATGTTGTTTTATTAAAACAATGGTTTATAATAATTTTTACTGAAATTTGTATTTAAAGTTAAGACTTAAAATAGTATTACTCATTTTCAAGTATTCTTTTTCTTTCTTCATACTCTTCAGTAGAGATGTTACCAGAGGCGTATTTACGTCTTAAAATTTCTAGTGAAGAATCTTTTTCTTTTTTATTAATCAAATATGGTTTTAAGACCAAAAAGATTACAATTAATGCGATGATCCAAAAGAGCCACCAAAATCCGTGCATTCCAAAATAATGCCAATTATTATTACATTCGTACCACATAATTTTTAATTTTTAGTTATTCTATTTTATAGGTTAAATAATTTATTTACCGATATTTTCAATATCGTTTATCTCATCATCCCCATACGGCATCCTCTTCTCATTCTGTTATTACTTTGATAGTTCGTTTTCAACGAACTTAAATAGGTATAAATATCTTCTTTATCTTCATTATCCATTGAAGCAAATGAAGGCATATAACAAGGCCCCATATTTAAAATTTGTTTAAATTGATAAATATTAACCCATTTATTAACCCCATTAAGCACAGGAGGTTTCATTCCCATTCCCAATTGATTTTGCATTTGATTTTGACCGTTTAAATTTTTGGGATTAGGTTGGTGACAACGTGCACAATTTGCTATAAAAAGGTTTTTTCCTTTTTCTACTGAAGAAATTTTTGTTGCAACGGCAGATGAAGTTGATTCACCATATAAAAATCCTACAATAGCATTTCTTTCTGAACTGGATAAATGTGAGAAATTAGGCATTATATTTCTTCCCGTTTGAAGTAGCTCGCCTATTTGATTTTTACTTAACTTTTGGTTAATGTTAACCAAAGAAGGAAAAGTTGGTAAATTCCCTTTTCGGTCTGTTCCATGACAAGCAGCGCAATTATTTTGAAATAACTCGCTTCCTGTAATATTTAACTCTTTTTTTTTAGGTTCATAATTGTTTAATGTAGATTTAGAGTTGTTGCCTTGAAAACCATAAGCAGACACAATTAATACGGCTAATAATAAACCGAAACCTATATTCATTTTTGTTTTCATAATTGTACTTATTATAATTAATATTCAATAAAAGTACATCAATATGTAATGCAACAGAAGTGCATATTTTCCTGTTCTTATATCTAATTGTATTTGTTTTTTATATAAAAATTAAATTGAGATGAATTGTATATTTTTATCTTAATTTTTAATTTTCATTTAATACAAAATCTGTTTTTGAGTACTCTATTTTTCTGGCAACAAACCCGGCCTCTTTAACCAATTTTTTTAACCTTTCTTCAGTTGGTTTTTTTTCAGAAATTGCTGTGAACGTTATAAACCCCCTATTTAAATCAATATGCAAATTTTTAACTCCTTCAATTCTCTTTATTTGTTTTTCCAAACCATAGGCACAAAAAGGACAGGCTAAACCATCTACCCAAATTTTTATATATGTTCCAGTTTGATTAAGTTTTTTTATTTTAACTTCTGCTTGAACAACTCCTAAATTTGATATTAAAAGCATAAGAACTATTATTTTTTTTACTATATTTTTCATGTTTTTAGATTTAAAAATGATATTCTAAAGTCACCACTGCGTTGGGCTTAAATTTCTTTATATTCTTCGTTTTGGCTATACCAAATTGAACACCTCCTTTTAGCATAATATTTCTATAACTAAATAAAAATCCTGGAGCTACAGCTAGGGTATTGCCATTCGTTTTATCAATTTCCACATTATTTAAACGTGATACTCCTCTATATTCACCATTCAACTCTACCAAAAGAACTAAATCTGGTTTTAAATAATCAGATTTTATGGGTCTAATACCTCCTACCAAATTATATTTCAAATTAGCGCCGGGTTGCACACCTAATTTTGCCTGTTGGTAGGTATAACTAATGTCTGAAAAATAATACCATTTACGAGATTCATATCCATTAGCAAGCCCTAGTGTATATGCCGTAACTTTATTTGAGTTGTATTGGGTTGTTGAAGGAAGTTTAACCGCTGCAATAGCTGTAAGTCTTTTTAATACTCCTGGTGACATTTTGCGCCAAAGAGCAAATTTGGTTTTTATTTTTACCCCTTGAATACTGGTTGCTGCATTATTATTAATTAAAGCATCAATACGTACTGTTAAATTTTGTGTAATTCCGTATCCATATCCTAACTCGTATTCCAATCTCCCTTGTCTTATAAATGTTCCTATTTCAATTGCATGAAGATGCTTAGGCAAGGTTTCTGGGCCTAACCCATAAATAGGTTCATGGGCAAATGAAATCATCGTGTTAATAAGCATAAGTATTAACAAAAATTTTCGTTTAATATCTACTATTTTATTCATAGTTAAATTCTATAGAGAATCCATAAATTTCATGAGTGGCAATGCTAAATAAGCCATAAAAAATCCTGTAAACAAAAGTACTGCCGATATCCATAAGATAATTTTCGACCAATATGAAGCAGTATCACAAGCAGATTCAACACCATTCACAGGAATTTCACAATTAACATTTTGTGATTTTTTTTTGTAAACCAACCAAAAGTTAAATCCAATTAACAGGGTAGCTATAAAAAATGTCCATTCTTTATACAAACTTAGTGTTCTTAAAAAAGGCAAATCAGAAATCAAACCTGCCATAACAGCTCCAAAGCCTAAAGTAACTAATAAGGCCGGTAATGCACAACACAAAAGAGTTGAGAATGATGTAAACAATGACAAAATGCTTGTTACATCAGTTTTTAAATTTTTCATTTTTTTAAAGTATTTTCTTTAGCAAAAGGCTTGTCACTAAATTCTATTTTTCCAGGTGTAAATCCTGCTTTTGTAATAATTAATGCTAACTCTTCTTTTAAAGGTTTTTCCTTTACTAACGTAGAGATATACGCCAATCCTTCTTTTAATTGAATCTGCACATCAGCAACACCTGATACTTTTTTCAATTCTTTTTCCATACCAAAAGCACAATTAGAACAAACCATCCCATTTATTTCAATTTTAATATATATGTGGCTTGTTTTACTTTGGGCATTTACGGTTCCTAATTGCCCAAAAAGGAAAATAGTTAGTATAAGTCCCAAAAAAGGTGTTGTTTTTAATAATTTTTTCATGTTAGTAGTTTTAAAATTTGTTAATAATTAGTTACCTATTCCTGCATTAATTAAATCTTCTTTAGTAATCTCAATATTTTTACAACAATCTAATAATATTCCATTTACAACAAGAGATGGAAGTCTTTTAATACTGTATTTCTTACAAATATTATTATAACTTCGTTCTGATAAATTGTAAATGGAAATATTACAATTGGCTCCAGCAGTCTCTTTAACTAACTGCACTACAGGTTCACAAATAGAACACCCTGCTGTAAAAATTTCAATATGATTTTTATTCATCAGTTCTACAATTTAAATTCTAGCACAAAGATGAATACGTATGGGAGGGGGTATGCAAATTATTTTACAACTTTTTTTCGTTGTATTGGTTTAAGCGATTTGCTATTAACTGAATTTCTTTAAGTTTATCGGTTAAATCTGTTAATGCAATAGTTGGAAATTCATTTTTTAGGTATTCTATTTTATCTTCGCTTCCACAATCTCCAGGACATGAATCAACGGCTTTAACAATACCTATGGCAAGCGCTTTTCTATATACTTCATCTAGCAATAAATAGTGTGCTTTTTGCAAACCCTTGTCAACAGATTTGAACTGAATATTAATTTGCTCAAGATCTTTACCTTCGTCAAGCATTTTCACTATTCCATTTATTTGTCCACTCAAAGTTTTAAGCCTATTTTTAATATCTAAAACTAAATCTGACGGCAATTTATTTACAGGTTTCTTCATTATAATTAATTAACTTAAAATGTAATTTTATTTTCAAATTACAACTTCTAATATTAATAATACTGCAATATTCTTAACTAAGCAAATTATTCATTACACTTATTACAAATTCCTGTAACAGTTAAACTAATGTCATCTGCCAAAAAACCATCAGGTAAATTTATGTAAGGAATTTTATTCTCTGGAAAACAAATAGTTTCATTACAAATTTTACAATGAAAATGGACATGTAAATCATTTTCAATTTCGCAATGGCAATTTTCTTCACACAAGGCATATTTAGTTACCCCTGTACCATCATCAATCTTATGAGCAATTTCGCTCTTCACAAAAGTTTTTAACGTACGGTATAAGGTTGTTCTATCAGATTTATCAAAATAGTTTTCTAAATCAGTTAAACTCATTGCTGCTTTTTCTGTTAAAAGAAATTGTAAAACCAACAGTCGCATTGCTGTTGGTTTTACATTATGCTTGTCTAAAATTTTTTCTAGATTAAGATTCATGTCAAAAATCTATTTTTTTTATTGATTTACATGTTTTTATTCTATATACATCTTTTATATTAGAAATGTAAATAATTCCATCTGCTGGATAAGGTGTAGAAGCGTTTTTACAAATTATTTCAATGGCACTTTCTGCTTCTTCATCTTGGCACACTAACTCTAATTTAATCATTTTACTATCTGCAAAATGAAATTTTAACGAAGGTAAGGAATCTTCTCGTTTATAAGTACCTGTTCCTTCACATTCTAATAGCGTGACACTTTCAAAGCCATTTTCTTTAAGTCCTTCAACTACTTTTTCTAATTTATTTGGTTTTATATATGCTTTAATTTCTTTCATTTTTATAAATTTAATGTTATTATTTAATGTTCATGCTCTTCAAACTCACCTTTATTTAATTCTGCGTTAACATAGTAGGCTCCTTTAGTAACAAACACAATATCTTTTGGCTTTTTATTAATAAAAACTACTTCTGAAAAACCTAAATCTGAAACCCCTCTATTTATTTGAACCTTTTCAAATGTAATATGCTGTTTATTTGTTTCTTTTTGAACAAAAACATAATCTAACCCTTTTTCAGTAATAAAAGCGCCATTTGGAAGTGCTCTAACTTCCTTGCTTTTTGTTATAATTCTTGCTTCAACAAACATCCCTGTTAACAAACCTTTATGCGTTCCCATAATTTTTGCATGTACTTTTACAGCTCTTGTATTCATATCAAAAGCGCTACCCAAAGCAAAAATTTCGGCTTCATAAATTTTATCGGGTCTGGTTGTTAAAGCAAATGTAATTTTTTGCCCTACTTTGGCTTTGTCAATATCTTTTTCAAAAACTTTCAATCCAATATGCAAGTGTTCGTTATCAATAATCTCAAACATTTCTTGCTCTGGTGCTACAAATTTCCCAATATTAATGGCTATACTTTGAACGTATCCTTTAATTGGTGAAACTATTGGTATTGAAGACCTAATTTGACCGTTCTCTAATGTTGAAATATTTACACCTATCACTTGTAACATTGATTTAGTAGCATTTAGCGTAGATTTACCATCTTTAAATGCTGCTTCTGCTTGCTGGAAAGATTTTCGAGAAGTAATACCGTCTTTTAACAATTCTTTTTTACGTAAATAATCTTTTTCCAAAAATGAAAAATTACTTTTTGCTATTAAATATTCACGCTGCATGGTAATAAATTTAGGATTATTTAATTGAGCTATTATTTGTCCCTTTTTTACATAATCTCCTTCAATTACAGCCACACTTTCTACGCGACCTCCTACAATTGCACTTACACTTGCCCTTTTTTGAGGTGGTAATTCTAATTGTCCATTTACTTTTAATGTAGCTCCTAAATTTACTTGTTTGGTAGTGCCCAACTCAATATCCATAACTTCTAACTGTTTTTGTTGTAGTGTTACAATATTTGTGGTTTCTTCATGCTCACTACTTTCTTGGTTAGTTTCTTCGTTTTGTTGAGTTGTTTTATTTTGGCAACTCGCTAAAAAAACAAGAAGTAAAAATACGCTGCTAATTTTTATTATATATTTCATCTGATTATTTTTAATATTTATTAAATGCCAAAGACATTCTGTTGTTTTAATTAAATTTTCCTGTTAAATAATTTATTTTAATTACTGTTTGATTGTACAAATTAAGTTTACTTAAATAATCTGTTTTAATTTGTACGGCTTGTTCCAAAGATGTTATATATTCAACATAACCTACTTCACCCTCTTTGTAAGCCTTATTAGCCGATAAAAATAACGTATCAGCTAATTGTAAACCTTTAGTTTCATAATACAATAATGACGCCTTATATTTTTCATAGTCTTGTAAATTTGTTTTTAAAACTGAGTAAATATCTAATTTAGTTTGCTCATAATTCATTTGAGCAATTTCACTATTTTTTTTAGCTGCCTGTGTTTTTCCTTTTTGAGACCAAAAGAATACTGGTATTTTTAAACCTAACTGAAATCCTGTGAAATTTTTAACCCCATCAATTTGTTGATTGAAATATCCTGCAGATAAATCTGGCAAAAATTTAGATTTCTCTAGTTTATGTTGCCTTTTTGAAATGGTAACAACTTGTTCTTGCAATTTTAAAATAGGGTTCTCATCCTCTAACTCTTCAATTAAGTTAAAAGGTATTTTTTGTAAGTTCTTATCTAAAATAGTTATATAATTAGTACTATTTAGCAACAATTGTAGTTGCTTTCTTAAATTTTCTATATCTAAATTAGCTTCTGATTTTAATAAACGTACTTCTTCTCGTTTACTCTCTGCCGCTATTTTTTCAATTAAGTTTGTTTCACCAGATTCAAATCTTTTTTGGGCAATAATCGCAAAATTTTCAAACTCTTTTTCTAATGTTGAAATTAATGTGAATTTATTTTTCGCATACCATAATTGCATATAAATAGCTCGTACATTTCGTTCTAAAATATTTTTCTTTAGTGTTAATGAAGCTTCACTTAAAACAATTTTCTCTTTTTGTAATTTTGATTGTATTCCATAAACTGTTGGAAATTTAAAATCCTGAGAGATATTTAATTGATAATCTGTTTGTACAGAATTTAACTGACCTTTTGAATAGGAAACAGTAGTTTTATCTAAATCAAAAGCTGATTTTTTAAGACTTTCTTGTTTTTCAATTTCTAAATTAGCAGCTTTTATAGTTGGGTTGTTTTCAAAAGCAATACTTACCGCTTTTTCTACAGTCAGGTTTTTAGTTTGCTCTTGCGCCCTAGCGGAATTTAATCCAGCAAAAGAGAAAAAACCCAACATTAAAATAGTTATTATTGACTTATTTATTTTATTCGTTTGTTTTCCTTTTCTTTTTTGCGAACTACTTTCAACTAAATAATACAATACAGGAACTACTAATAATGTTAAAAAAGTTGATGAAATTAAACCACCAATAACAACTGTTGCTAAAGGCCTTTGTACTTCAGCTCCTGCTGATGCAGAGATTGCCATTGGCATGAAACCCATTATAGCTGCAACCGCTGTTAATAAAATAGGACGTAATCGCTCTTCTGTTGCTAGTAAAATACGGTCTTTTATATTTGTCATTCCTTCTAATTTTAAACTATTAAATCGACTCACTAACACCAATCCGTTTAAAACAGCCACACCAAACAACACTACAAAACCAACACCTGCTGAAATACTGAAAGGCATGCCTCTAACTGCTAAAAAGTAAATCCCTCCAATTGCTGCCAATGGTACTGCCATATATATCATGGTAGCTTGTTTAAATGAGTTTAAGGCAAAATACAACAGTATAAATATTAAAAATAGAGCAATAGGCACCACAATTGTTAGGCGTTCTTTTGCGCGTTTTAAATTTTCGAAAGACCCTCCATATTCAATAAAATAACCATCGGGTAAATCTAGCTCAGCATCTAATTTTTGTTGCACTTCTTCTACCATAGATTCTACATCTCGTCCTCTTACGTTAACACCAACAGATACTCTTCGGTAGGTATTGTCTCTTGAAATTTGCATTGGTCCAGGACCGTAGCTAATATCTGCCAATTCTTTAAGCGGAATTTGAGAGCTTTCATTGGGTAAATCGACAAATAAGTTTTTTAAATCATCCATACTTTGTCTATAAGCACTCGAAAAACGAACTACCAAATCAAAACGTTTTTCTCCTTCAAAAATAATTCCTGCATTAGCTCCTGCAAATGCAGCACTCACATATTGATTTAATTTGCTAATAGATAAACCGTATTTAGCCAATTTTTCTCGCTGATAATTTACTGTGATTTGTGGTAAACCTTCCGTAGCTTCAGCACGTACATCAGCTGCCCCTTTAACGGTTTTAATAATTTTTGCCATCTCCTCAGCTTTAGTTGCCAAAACATTCAAATCATTTCCATATAATTTTATAGCTACATCTTCTCTCACACCGGTAAGTAATTCATTAAAGCGTAATTCAACTGGCTGGGTGAATATAAAATTGACCCCTACAATTATTTTTAACTTATTTTGCATTTTTTCAATCAGTGCTTCTTTAGTTTTTGCCGAAGTCCATTTATCCATATCTTTTTCTAAAATGATAAAGCTATCAACGATATCCATTGGCATTGGGTCTGTTGGAATTTCTGCAACACCAATACGGCCAACCATGGTTTTAACTTCAGGGAAATTAGAAGTTATAATGTTTTCAACTTCTTCAGAAATTTTAATAGATTCAGATAAAGAACTCCCTGGCTTCATAATAATTTGCATGGCAATATCTCCTTCGTCTAATTTTGGGATAAATTCTCCACCCATTTTAGAAAATACAACACCTGCAATAATAAATAACAATACTGCAACAGCTATTACTGCTTTTTTAAATTTTAAAGCACCCTCTATTAATGGTTTATAGACTTTAAAAATACTTGACATCATTTTATTACTTAGTTTTGTTAACCAATCTTCAATCTTTGTAAACCAAGTTCTTTTTTCTTGTGAAGTTGGTTTCATAAATAATGATGCCATTACAGGCACATAGGTTAAACACAATAATAATGCTCCTAAAACTGCAAACCCAAAAGTAAATGCCATGGGTCTAAACATTTTACCTTCAACACCAGTTAAAAATAATATGGGTGTAAATACAATTAAAATAATAAGTTGGCCGAAAAATGCCGAATTCATCATCATACTACTTGATTTGTAGCTTAATTCATCCATTTCCTGCGCTGTGAAATTGCCTTTATTCTTTTTAATTCGCTGTTCTATATGATGTACGGTACCTTCAACAATAATTACGGCTCCATCAACTATAATCCCAAAATCTATGGCTCCTAAACTCATTAAATTAGCCCAAACGCCTGTTGCTTTCATTAAAATAAATGCAAATAATAAAGATAACGGGATGATGGATGCTGTAAGTAATCCTCCACGTAAACTACCCAGTAATAAAACCAATACAAATACTACAATTAAAGCTCCTTCAATTAAATTTTTTGAGACGGTACTTGTGGTACGTGCAATTAAATCACTTCTATCTAAAAATGGTTTTATTTCAAGCCCTTCAGGTAATGATTTTTGAATATTGGCAATACGTTTTTGTACATTTTTAATGACCTCATTAGGGTTTTCACCTTTTAACATAAGCACCTGACCTCCTACAGATTCTTGCCCATCTTCAGTAAAAGCCCCATAACGAACAGCTGATCCAAAACGAACAGCATCTGCAACATCTTTAATTAAAATAGGGGTGTTTTCATTGTTTTCAATAACAATATTTTTAATATCATCTATTGATCTTGCCAACCCCTCTCCACGAATAAAATTAGCTTGATGATTTTTTTCGATATAGGCACCTCCTGTATTGGAATTATTATTTTCTAGTGCTTCAAAAACTTCACTAATGCTAATTCCCATACTATTTAATTTATTGGGATTTAGAGCAACTTCATATTGCTTCACATTTCCTCCAAAAGAGTTTATTTCTACAACGCCTGGCACCAAAGCCATTTGCCGCTTTACAATCCAATCTTGAATGGTTCTTAAATCAGAGGGTGAATACTTATGTTCAAATCCTTTTTTTGGCACCAATGAATATTGGTAAATTTCACCCAAACCTGTAGCAATTGGAGCCATAAAAGGTTTTCCAAAACCCGCTGGGATATCTTCTTGTATCTCGGTTAATTTTTCTTGCACTAATTGCCGTGGTAAATAGGTGCCCATTTCATCTTTAAATACAATGGTTACAACTGAAAGCCCAAAACGAGATACAGAACGTAATTCTGTAACGCTAGGTAAGTTGGCTACTGCTAATTCTATAGGATAAGTTACAAACTGTTCTATATCTTCCGTTCCTAAATTTGGTGCAACGGTAATTACTTGTACTTGGTTATTTGTAATATCGGGTACTGATCCCAATTTTACAGTCATCATTGAATATGTACCTGCACCAATAAGTACAAGGATAAATAAGCCAATAATGAATTTATTGTTAATGGAAAAACGAATGATTTTATTGATCATTTTTAAAAGTTTAAATTGTTATAAATAGATAATTCCTAAAAAAATAGGAGGTATTTAAATCTGTTTTTATAACTTAAACTCTTGGTGGCTGATAAATTTTAGAAAAATAATTATTAGCAAAAGAAGTGTTACTAAAAGTACACAATTCTTTTACAGCTATTTTAGTTTGAAGAACTTCATCATAAATAGGTTGCTCTGTAAAAAAACTAGCACAACAAACGCAAGAACAAAAAGGAGAACATAAATCAAATGTATTGTGATTGACATCATCAGAACTTTGAGAAATTGACATCTCCTGTTGTTTATCATTAATAAATACATCATCACACGGTATTGCAGTTAAAACAACCGTATAAATTGATAATATGATGACTATTAATTTCATAAACAGGTCAAAAATAAGAAAATATTAAATGCAATTGGGTTGCATTTGTTAAAATTACAAGAAATTAAGTATTTATTTTACTTTTATCTATACATTATTAATGGAAATACCTCTCCTTTAATAAAATTACTCCTGTTATCTGGCAATTCCAAAAAGGCATCGGCATCTACTAAATTCACCAAATCTGCAGATCCTCTTCCCTTAACAGGTGTTGCATATATGTTACCATTAATTTGGGTGATTTTAACTTGTAAGAAATAGGTTAAATTTGGTTTAAAATAAAAATCTTCATTTAAAATTGCTTCATTTTGGTTCTCAAAATTTAGACCTACAGATTTGTAATACCACGAATAAAAATATTTTAAGCAACTTACAAAAGTTGAAACTGGATTCCCAGGGAAAGCAAAAACAGTTTTGAATCCTTTTTTGCCAAACCAAAATGGTTTTCCTGGTCGCTGCTGTACTCTATGAAATAATTTTTGAACACCTAATTTATCTAAAACATCAGGAATATAATCAAATTTCCCTTTAGAAACCGCACCGCTAAACAATAACACATCATACTCATTTAAAAATCTCTCAATTTTACTCAATAGTAAATTTTTATCATCTGGAATATGTGCTGTTTCAGTTTTAATTTTTAATTTATCTAAAAGTGAAACCAACGTAAAAACATTGCTTCTTCTAATTTGATGTTCGGCAGGATTTTCAGAGACATCAACTAATTCATTTCCTGTTGAAATTATCATTACTTTTGGTTGCTTGGCAACTGTAACTATTGTTTTTCCAACAGTTGCAAAAACACCTACTTCAGCTGAAGATATTTTAGTGTTTTTAGGTATTAAAACGTCCCCTTTTTTTCTATCCAATCCTTTTAAATGAACATTTTTATTTTTTTTAATTTCATCTGTATTTACCGTAGCAACCTTATTTTCAATAGTTAATAATTCATATTGAATAACCACATCTGTATTCATTGGAAGCATAGCTCCTGTCATGGCCTCAACACAGTTTGTTGAATTTTGCAATGTTAATTGTTTACTTCCTGCAGCCTGAACTCCTTCAATTTTAAATACTCGTTGCCCTTTGCTAAATGCTTCAAATGCTATTGCAATTCCGTCCATACTTACTCTATTGAATGGAGGGAAATCTCTATCTGCAATAATATCTTCTTTTAAAACCCTTCCTACTGAATCTAAAAAATTAACCTCTTCAGTTCCAAAATTTTCAGAAGTATTTAAAATAATTTTTAACGCTTCACTAACTGTGCTTAAATTCATATTCTTTTTTTTAAGAAACTGATTATTCTAGTTTAAAAAATTATTATTTATCCTCCAATAGTTGACATACTTTCTGTAATATCATTACCACGTGATGCTTCCGCTATAAATCCATTTTTAGGCTTATGATGAACTGTATTTATAAACAGTTCTTTCAATTCATTATCACTTGCCCCTTTTCTAATAAAATCTCTTACGTTAAAAACACCTCCGTCAAATAAACAATTTTTAAACATACCTGTTGCTGTAATTCTAATTCTATTACAATCACCACAAATAGTTCGCGTAAAGGCTGGAATTATACCAAAGGTTCCCTTATAATTTGGTATTTTATAATTTTTTGATGTAGATGATTTTTTAGATAGAACTGGCTCTACATTTTTGTAGTGATTATTTATATGACCTATAATTTTTTTAAAATTCCATTCCTCCTCAATTTCTCTTTGCCCTTTCCCATTAAAAGGCATTTCTTCAATAAAACGAACTGCAATATCTTTGTTTTTTGAAAGTTCAATAAAATCAATAATCTCATCGGTATTAAAACCCGATTGAATTACAATATTTAGTTTTAATTTTAACTTACTTTTCTCTAAATCTAAAAAGGTTTGGTATACATTATCAAACACGTCTCTTCGTGTAATTTTAGCAAATTTCTCTTTTTGTAAACTATCAATACTCAAATTAATTGCATTAATATTTAACGCTTCTAATTTGGTTATATGATTGGAAATTAATGCTCCGTTTGTGGTAATATTTATTTCATCCAATTTATCATTAAAAGATAGCGATTCTAAAAAGTTTACAAAGTCTTTTCGTACAAATGGTTCACCGCCTGTTAAACGAACTTTATTTACGCCTAATTCAGAAAGAACTCGAGTAATACGATACATTTCTTTATAAGAAAGTAGTTCTTTTCTATCAACAATATTGATTCCTTGAGCAGGCATACAGTATTGACAACGCAAATTACATCGATCTGTAATAGCTAGACGTAAATAAGTTATTTTTCTCCCAAATTTATCTGTTAATTGCTGCATTATAAAAACTTTTAACTTTTAGTAAGTGTAAAATTTAAGAAGGCAAAGATACCAATAAATTAGAATAAAACACTTAAATTGATTATTCTAATATTACTTCTCTAAATAATTAAAATTGTTGAATTGCAATTTAGTAATACGTAACATCTGTTATTTATTAAGGATTTCATTATTATTTTTTTAACAGAGTATTGTTTTCCTTATAATAACTTACTTTATAGTCGATTAAAAAAGTACACACTTAAAAAAAACACAAACCTTAGTATTTACTAATGTTTGTGTTTTTACTATAGTGACCCCGGCAGGATTCAAACCTGCAACCGCTGGAGCCGAAATCCAGTGCGCTATTCAGTTGCGCCACGAGGCCTTTTAATTTATTTATTCTAAAAGTTGTTTTACAACTGTTGAAATTGATTTACCATCTGCTTTTCCTGCTAATTGTTTTGAAGCCACCCCCATTACTTTTCCCATATCTTTCATTGAAGTTGCTCCAACTGTTTCCATAATTTTTGAAATTATTGCTTTTAGCTCTTTTTCACTTAATTGTTCAGGTAAAAATTGTGCAATTATTTTAACTTGTGCTAATTCAGGTTCAGCTAAATCATCTCTACCTTGCTCTTTGTATATTGATGCGCTGTCTTTACGCTGTTTTACTAATTTTTGAAGTAATTTAATTTCATCATCTTGTGTTAAGCCTTCAGAAGTGCCTCCTTTGGTTTGTGCCAATAAGATTTCTGACTTTATTGCTCTTAAAGATTCTAATGCAACTCTATCTTTAGATTTCATCGCTTCTTTCATTTTAACCATTAACTCTTGTTGCAAACTCATAACTTACTATATTTATTCTGCGAATATAAAAAAAAAGAACTCGAAAATCTTTAAAATCATAAAGATTTCCGAGTCCAAAACTTAGAAAATTTATCTAAGGGCACTCATCTTTGGGCTATACTTTAATCTACGTTATCATGTAAAAAAGAATTATTAGATCTAAATTGGATATCATCATTTTCATCAATTTCAAGAGTTGTTCTTGATTGATTAATTTCTGATGAATGTGATGTTTCATCTAATTCAACTCCCATTCTCTTATATGCTGGTTCTTTTTCTATATCATCAATTTTTTTCTTGATATTATTTGTAAATTTATAATTGAAATTTTTCATTTTTTCACGTCTTTTAGAAGCTCTTTTTTGTAACTCTTCTATTGTTAAATCTAATGGAGAAATTTCTTTATGATCTATTACTTCTTGTTCATTAATATCAATTTTATCATTATTTTTAGAACGGAGTGTAAAATTTAAATCATCATCAATTTCTGTATTCATTAGTGTTGGCTTTTTTGCTTGTGTTAAACTATCTTCCAATTCTGCATAATCTTCTAATGAAAAATAAACATCCTCGTCTATTTCTTTAGTAGCCTTAATCTCTTGGTGTTCAAAAACTTCAATATTTTCAACCTTAACCGTTTCCTCCTCTAAATCAATGTTTTTGGTAGATTTATCAATAGGTAAATCGAACGTAAGAGAAATTTGATTTTCTGTTTCCTTTTCTTCAATAAATTCTTCTTCCTCAGCAGTTATAGAAGTTATTACAAAATCTTTCTCAGTAACATTTAAATTAATTTCTTCATAAACTACATCAATATTCTTAATAAATTCAGTTGTAGGTATAATTTTAAAATCTTCTTCTTTTTCTTCTTCTAAGTTATATATTATTTTGTCTTCTATTTTATTTTCAATATTTGTAGGCTTACGTATTTTCTTTTCTAAAGGTCTGTCTATTTTTTTCTCCGCAAAATCGTACGTCGCTTCTTGATCATCATCTCCAAGTGTGTGTATAATTTTTTTGGGGTCGGTATTGATAATTTCATGTTGTTGATCTGCAGTAAATCCTGTTGCAACAATGGTTACTGAAATAGCGTTTCCTAAAGATTTATCTTCACCAACTCCCATAATGATATTTACATCTGACTTAGCTTCTGCCTGAATAAAATCATTTATTTCACCTATTTCATCAATCGTAATTTCTTCACTTCCTGAAACAATTAATAATAATACATTTTTAGCTCCTGTAATTTTATTATCATTTAATAAAGGAGAGTCTAGTGCTTCTGAAATAGCTATCTCAGATCTATTTTCTCCTGAAGCTGAAGCTGATCCCATAATGGCTGTTCCACTATTTGACAATACTGTTTTAGCATCTCTTAAATCAATATTTTGAGTGTAGTGATGGGTAATTACTTCTGCAATACCACGAGAAGCTGTAGATAAAACTTCATCGGCTTTGGAAAATCCAGCTTTAAAACCTAGATTACCATAAACTTCTCTCAATTTATTATTATTAATTACAACTAATGAATCAACATATTCACGTAAATTTTCAATTCCTTTTTGGGCTTGTTCATTCCGCATTTTACCTTCAAATGAAAATGGCGTTGTTACAATACCAATTGTTAACAAGTCTAATTCACGAGCTACTTTAGCAATAACGGGAGCTGCACCAGTGCCTGTTCCTCCACCCATACCAACTGTAATAAATACCATTTTAGAGTTAGAAGATAGCATATCTTTAATTTCTTGTATGTTTTCTAAAGCAGCCTGCTCACCAACATCTGGGTTTGCACCGGCTCCCAAACCTTCAGTTAAAGAAACTCCCAATTGAATTTTAGTAGGAATTGGACTATTTTGTAATGCCTGAGCATCGGTATTACAAATAACAAAATCAACTCCTTTAATCCCTTGTGAATACATGTGATTAACGGCATTACTACCTCCACCACCAACGCCAATCACTTTAATAACGTTAGATTGATTTTTTGGTAAGTCAAACGAAATATTGTTAAAATCTGAACTGCTCATAATATATGTTTATTAGTCTTTTTCTTTAATTAATTTTTACTCAGCATTATCTAAAAAATCTCTGAATTTATCTCCCCATTTTTCAAAAATTGACTTTTTAGGTACTTCTTTTATTTCTTCTTTTACGGTATCTTTTTCTTCTTGAAGAGATTCACTTTCAATTTGTTGTTCTTGCAATTTGGTTTTCTCTATTTTATTTAAGCCATTCATTAAAAGTCCAACCGCTGTTGCATACTGTGGGCTTGATAAACTCTCATCTGAATCGCCTGCCAAATTTTCATTAGGATACCCAATTCTAGTATCCATTCCTGTTATATATTCAACCAATTGTTTAATGTGTTTTAATTGAGCTCCACCACCTGTTAAAACAATACCCGCAATTAATTTTTTCTTAGATTCTTCGTATCCGTAATTTTTAATTTCTAAAAACACTTGTTCAATAATCTCAATAACTCTTGCATTAATTATTTTTGACAAGTTTTTAAGTGTAATTTCTTTAGGGTCTCTTCCTCTTAAACCCGGAATTGAAACTATTTCATTTTCTTTATTTTCCCCTGGCCAAGCTGAACCAAATTTGGTTTTTAATAATTCTGCCTGTTTTTCAATAATGGAACAACCTTCTTTTATGTCTTCAGTAATTACGTTTCCTCCAAAAGGAACTACAGCAGTATGGCGTATAATTCCATTTTTAAAAATGGCTAAATCAGTAGTGCCTCCACCTATATCAATTAATGCTACACCTGCTTCTTTTTCTTCAGTACTTAAAACTGCTTCTGCAGATGCCAATGGTTCTAAAGTAATCCCTGCTAAATTTAAGCCTGCACTTTTAATACAACGTCCTATATTTCGTATAGATGATACTTGCCCAACTACTACATGAAAGTTAGCTTCCAACCTTCCTCCATACATTCCAACAGGTTCAGTAATTTCAGCCTGCCCATCAACTTTAAATTCTTGTGGAAGCACATGAATAATTTCTTCTCCAGGAAGCATTACCAATTTGTAAACTTGTTTTTCGAGTTTTTCTAAATCTTCTTCATTTATAACTTCTTCAGCGTTTGGACGTGTAATGTAATCACTGTGTTGTAAGCTTCTAATATGTTGGCCTGCAATACCTACTACTGCTTCAGTAATTTTAATTCCAGAAACAGCAATAGCTTCATCAACAGCCATTTGTATCGATTGAATAGTTTGAGTTATATTATTAACAACACCTCTATGCACTCCTAAACTTTTGGCTTTTCCTGTTCCAAGTAACTCAATTTTCCCATATTCATTTCTACGTCCAATCATAGCAACAATTTTAGTTGTTCCTATATCAAGTCCTACTGAAATATCATCGTGTTCCATAATTTACTTTTTTGCACACACAACTTGACCGTTGTATTTTAAATTTATTGATGTGTAGTTATCTATTGTTTTATCAGTCATTGTTTCACTTAAAAAGGATTTTAAATTCTTGAACTTTTGGTTCAAATTTTGAATTTTTCCTAAAAATATTTTTTGATTCCCTACTCTCATTGTTAAAATAAACTCTTCATTTGATATTTTTTGAACTCCTATTAGTTGTTTTTTTAGAAACTCATCTTTCAAAATAGTTGTTACCAAAAAATGTAACTTAGGAATATCTTTCTTTTTTATATCACCTGAAATTAACAATACTCTTGCAGAGTAATTCTCTGATAAAGGCATTATTTCAGCCTGTTTATCAATATAATAACTCTTTGAATTTGTTAAAACTCTTGCAATAGGTGTGCGTTGTTTCACTTTCGCTTTCAACAAACCATCAATCGTTAAAAAAATAGCTGCATCTTCTACCATGGGGTGTGACAGCACGTTTGTTTCTAACAAATGTAAATCTATGACAGATTTTGCTTGGTTTTTAACTGTTGCTCCATTTTGTATTAACAATTTATTAACCATTTGATAACTCATAAATAGGTTGTTTCCTCCCTCAAATTCAATAGTAACATCTCGTACTTTTTTACGATTGTTTTTCTTATTTGAAAAACCCAATAAAAACACTACTAATAGTAATAAAATAACGCCTTTTATGTAATTCCTATTAACTTTCAACGCTTAAATTATTTTTAATTTCATCTACCAATTCACCTATATCTCCAGCTCCAATCATAACAATTATTTTAGCTTTAGATTGTAATATGTTTTCCGCTAATTTTTTTTTGCTAGAAATTTGCTTCTTTTCAATAGTAATTTTACTTAATAACCATGCTGAACTTACCCCTTCAATTGGCAATTCTCTTGCAGGGTAAATATCTAATAAAATGAGTTCATCAAATTGAGATAAACTTACAGCAAAATTAGTTATAAAATCTTTTGTTCTACTATATAAATGCGGTTGAAAAACACCCAATATTTTTTTTGAAGGGTACATTTCTTTCACCGAATCTACAACTGCATTAATTTCAGTTGGATGATGTGCATAATCATCAATCAATACTAAATTATCTGTTTTTATTTTATATGAAAAACGCCTCTTAATACCTCTAAATGTTAGTAAAGCTTTAGCAATGACAGGGAGTGGAACTCCAAAACTATTTGCCATTGCTAAAGCTGCCACAGTATTTAGCACATTATGTTTTCCCGGTAAATTTATTTTTATGTCTTTAAAGTATTCTGTTGGAGTTTGAATATCAAAAATGTAAGTACCGTCTATTATTTTTAAATTTTTAGCGTCAAAATCAGAATTTTCATTTATTCCATACGTTAATCCGTTAATTGGCAATCCATTTCTAACAATTATTGTGTCTGAAATTTTTGTAGCAAATTTTTTGAATGACTTTTCTAGTTCAAAATGATTGCCATAAATATCTAAATGATCTGCATCTATAGAGGTTATACAGCCAATATTTGGTGATAATTTTAAAAATGATCTATCAAATTCATCTGCTTCTACTACCGAAATTTCATTTCCTCCTAAAATTAAATTTGAATTGTAGTTTTCTGAAATACCTCCTAAAAATGATGTTGCATTAACGCCTGCTTCTTTTAAAATATGCCCTAATATTGTTGAAGTAGTTGTTTTTCCATGTGTTCCTGCAACTGCTAAGCAAATGGTGTTTTTTGTGATTTCTCCTAATATCTCAGAACGTTTTAAAACGTTAAAATCATTCTCTAAAAAGTAACATAATTCGGAATTATTTTTTGGAATAGCTGGCGTATAAACCACAATCATATTTTCCTTTTGTTTAAATTCAGAAGGAATTAAATCTATTGAATCTTCAAAATGAAGATGAACTCCTATTTCTTGAAGAGACTTTGTTATATCCGTAGAAACTTTATCATAACCCGCTACATTTTTACCATTGCTTTTAAAATAATTTGCAACAGCACTCATACCGACACCTCCGATACCTATGAAATAAACACTATGTATACTCTCTAAATTCAAATTAATTAATTAGTAATTTTTCTATTTCCTGAACTATATCTTTTGTAGCATTTGGTAATGCCAATTTTTTTATATTTTCACTTAAATTTTGTTGTAATTTTTCATCATTCAACAATCCTTCAAATAGCATCTGAAATGTTTCTAACTCAGATTCTTTTAACAGCAATGCTGCTTTTTTATTTACAACTGCCAATGCATTTTTGGTTTGATGATCTTCAGCAACATTTGGAGAGGGTATAAATATTACTGGTTTTCCAACAATACACAATTCTGAAATTGAACTTGCTCCTGCTCTACTTATTAAAATATCTGCTGAAGCATACGTTAAATCCATGCTGTTTAAAAAAGCATGCGTTTGTACATTTTCCAATTCATCATATTTTTTAAATTCATCGTAATACAACTTCCCCGTCTGCCAAATAACCTGAACATTATTTGACACAATCCAATGAATATGTTTTTCAATTAAATTATTAACAGCTCTTGCTCCCAAGCTACCTCCAATAACAACCAATGTTATTTTATCAGCTTTTAAATTAAAATAACGTTGAGCTTCTTTTCGTTTTCCTGTGACATTAATTAAATCTTGACGAACAGGGTTTCCTGTTTTAATTATTTTTTTGGAAGGAAAAAAACGATCTAACCCATCATAAGCAACACATATTTTATTAGCTTTTTTCGACAATAATTTATTGGTAATTCCTGGATATGAATTTTGCTCTTGAATAATAGTTTTTATTCCTTTAATACTTGCTACATACAACGTTGGCCCACTTGCAAACCCGCCTGTACCGATAACAATAGAAGGTTTAAAATTTTTTATAATTTTATAAGCATTCCACAAACTGTTTATTAATTTAAATGGAAATAACAGGTTTTTAATGGTTAGCTTTCTTTGAATTCCAGAAATCCACAAACCCTTAATATCATAACCAAACTGAGGGATTTTTTCCATTTCCATTTTATTTTTTGCTCCCACAAACAAAAAGTTTGCATTAGGATATTTTTCCTTCAGCTCATTTGCTATTGAAACTGCAGGATAAATATGTCCGCCTGTTCCACCACCACTTAATATAATATTAACCAATTGTTTCATGTAAAATAGCTAAAGGGTTTTCTTCACTCTCTGTTAATTCTTCTTTTTCTTTATTTGCAGTAACGCTTAAAATAATTCCTATTGCAATACAAGTCATCCAAATAGATGTACCTCCACTACTAATAAGTGGCAATGTTTGTCCTGTTACAGGAAATAGATTAATGGCTACTGCCATATTAATTATTGCTTGAAAAATTATTGGTAAACCAACTCCTATTATAAGAAGCGTTGCAAAAATACTGGTTGCTTTTTTAGCTGCCATAACTATTCTAAAAAGTAACATAAAGTACAGAAGAATTATAACTAAAGCTCCAAGCAGCCCATATTCTTCAACAATAATTGCAAATATAAAATCGGATGATGATTGTGGTAAAAAGTTTTTTTGAATACTTTTACCAGGGCCTCTACCTTTTAAACCTCCACTTGCTATAGCAATTTTAGCTTTTTGAACTTGATAGCCTTCCTCAGCATTTTTATTTGTAAAATTTTCAATTCTACTTATCCAAGTATCAACTCTATTTGGCATAGCATTAGGAAATGCTTTAGCGGTAAGCACAAATAGAGCTAATATTAGACCACCTGTTCCCACAACAGATAAAATATATTTTAGTGGATAGCCTCCTATAAAGGCTAACAATAATATCATAAAAAAAACAATGGCAGTGGTTGAAAAGTTTGCTGGTAAAATTAGTGCTAAAATTATAGCAACTGGCAACCATAATTGTAAAATAGTTTCCCTAAACATAATTTTTTTATCCTTGTTACGTGCTAAGTAACGAGATACATAAATCATTAACACCAAGCCTGCCAACGTTGATGTTTGAAAACCAACACCTATAAATGGAATTCGAATCCAACGACTAGCGTTGGCTCCTCCAATTGTAGTTCCTTGTGTTAGTGTATAAATAAGCAATATTATTACTAATGGAATCATGATAACCGAACCACCACTAAAATATCTATATGGAATTTTATGAACGGCATAAATAATTAAAAATCCACAAGCCAATAAGAAAGCATGCTTCAATAAATGAAAAGTAGGAGTCCCATTATTAACCACATATACCAAATTAGTACTTGCACTATAAACAGGTAAAAACGACAATATTGCTAAAATTCCAACTATAGCCCATATTGCACGATCTCCTTCAATATTTCTAAGAATATTTTTCATTTACAATTCTCTAACTGCTTTTTTAAATTTATTTCCTCTATCTTCATAATTTTCAAACAAATCAAAACTTGCACAAGCTGGAGATAACAACACCGTATCTCCTTTTTCAGCAATTTTATATGCTACTTTTACTGCCTCTTCTGCTCCCATAGTCTCAACAACTAAATCCACTACATTAAAAAAAGTTTGAACTATTTTTTGATTATCAACACCCAAACAAATGATTGCTTTCACCTTTTCTCTTACTAGAGGCATCAAGTCTAAATAATCATTCCCTTTATCAACTCCCCCAACAATCCACACTGTTGGAGATTTCATACTATCTAAAGCATAAAATGCGGCGTTTACATTGGTTGCTTTTGAATCATTAATATATTGTACACCATTAATTTTTAACACATTTTCAAGCCGGTGTTCTGCACCTTCAAAATCTTCTAAACTTTCTCTAATAGTTTCTTTTCTAACTTTTAGCAATGATGCTGTCATAGCTGCTGCCATTGCATTTTTTGTGTTGTGTTTACCTTTTAATGCTAAAGATGATATACTCATTATTTTTTCTTCTTTTTTATATTTTATTATTATTTTATTATCCTCTAAATACACTCCCTGTTCGAGTTTATTTTTAATTGAAAATGGTAATAAGGTTGCTTTTACCTTATTATTTTTAAACCAATTTGCAATTACTTCATCCTCAAAATCATAAATTAAAAAATCAGTTTCAGTTTGATTTTTTGTAATTCTAAATTTTGAATTCACATAGTTTTCAAACTTAAAATTATACCTATCTAAATGGTCTGGAGTAATATTTGTAATTACTGCAATATGAGGTTTAAAACGCTCTATTCCATCTAGTTGAAAACTACTCAACTCCAATACATGAAAATCATAATTATGCATTGCAACTTGTTTTGCAAAACTATCTCCAATATTCCCACCCATTCCAACATTTAAATTTGCTTTTTTCAAAATATGGTTAACTAACATTGTTGTAGTTGTTTTACCATTTGAACCCGTAATTCCAACAATAATTCCGTTCGTATATTTTGACGCAAATTCAATTTCAGAAATAATAGAAATACTCTTTTGTTTTAATGCTTTTATTAATGGTATGGCATCTGGTATTCCCGGACTTTTCATTACCACATCAGCATCAAAAATTATAGATTCTGTATGCTTTTCTTCTTCAAAAGAAATATTATTATTTAAAAGAACTTGTTTGTATTTATTTGCAATAATTCCTTTATCTGAAACAAACACATTATACCCTTGTTGCTTTCCTAGAATAGCTGTTCCTACTCCACTTTCTCCAGCTCCTAGCACAACTAATTTCATTTATCTCAATTTTAGTGTTACAATTGTAAGCACTGCCAACATAATTCCAATAATCCAAAATCGTGTTACAATTTTACTTTCATGATAGCCTAATTTTTGATAATGATGATGTAATGGCGACATTTTAAATATGCGTTTTCCTTCTCCAAATTTTTTCTTCGTGTATTTAAAATAACTAACTTGAAATATCACTGATAATGTTTCAACAAAAAAGACCCCAGCTAAAATTGGGATTAACAATTCTTTACGTACAGCAATAGCTAAAACAGCAATAATTCCACCAATAGTTAAGCTACCTGTGTCTCCCATAAAAACTTGAGCTGGATAGGTATTATACCACAAAAACCCTATTAAAGCACCTACAAAAGCAGCAATAAAAACAGTCATTTCACCAGAATTTGGTATGTACATTACATCTAAATAATTAGCGAAAATGATGTTTCCTGAAACCCAAGCAAAAATACCTAGTGTTAGCACAATTATGGCTGAAGAACCCGCTGCTAAACCATCAATTCCATCAGTTAAATTTGCACCATTTGAAACTGCCGTGATAATAAAAATTACTATTGGTATAAATATTATCCAAGCATAATCCTTAAGCCCTTCCCCAAAAACATTTAGGACATCGGCATATTCTAATTCGTTGTTTTTTAAAAATGGAATGGTAGTTTTAGTAGATTTTTTAGCCTTTCCAAATAAAACCGGTGACCCTTGTTCAGTAGTATATTGATACTTTACTGGTAGCTTTTCTTTCATTGTTACACTTGGGTGGAAATACAACATTGCTCCAACAAAAATTCCCAAAGTAACCTGTCCTAAAATTTTAAACTTTCCTTTTAACCCTTCTTTATTTTTTTTAAATATTTTTATATAATCATCAATAAAACCAATGGTACCCATCCACAAAGTGGTTATTATTAAAATTACGATATAAACATTATCTATTTGAGCGAATAAAAGCACAGGAATAAGAGTTGCTAAAATAATTATGATACCTCCCATTGTAGGAGTTCCCGCTTTTTCAACTTGTCCTTCCAGTCCTAGATCTCTTACGGACTCTCCAACCTGTTTTAATTGTAAATAATCAATTATTTGTTTTCCATAAATTGTTGAAAAAAGTAAAGAAACAATAAAACTCATAGCAGATCTAAACGAAATATATTGGAATAATCCCGCTCCTGCTAAATTGTAATGTTTGTCTAAATATTCGAATAAATAATATAACATTTTTTTACTTTTCTATAACTTCTAACAAATATGTAACTTTCTCAAAATCATCGAAATGCGAACGTTTTCCATTAACTTCTTGATACGTTTCATGACCTTTTCCAGCAATTAAAATAATATCACCTTTATTAGCCAATTTTATGGCCGTTTTAATTGCTTGCTCTCTATCTACAATTGATATTGTTTTTTTAATATTTTGAGTTTCAACACCGCTTTCTATTTCTGCTAAAATGGTTTGGGGATTTTCATTTCTTGGATTGTCTGAAGTGAAAATAACTTGCGAGCTTAATTGAGATGCTATACGCCCCATAACAGGGCGTTTAGCTTTATCTCTATCGCCACCGCATCCCACAACGGTAATTACTTGTTCATTTCCTATCTTAATATTATTAATAGTTTCCAATACATTTTTTAATGCATCTGGCGTATGTGCATAATCAATTACAGCTGTTATTCCTTCATTTGAAATAAAATGCTGAAATCTTCCACTTACACTCTCTAGTTCACTTATGCTTGTAAGAGTTCGAACAGAGTCTATACCCAATAAATTTGCAACACCATAAATTGCTACTATATTATACGCATTGAAACTTCCCGTTAATTTTGTCCAAACCTCATTTCCATCAATATTTAATAACAATCCCGAAAATCCATTTTCTAAAATTTTAGCTTTAAAATCGCCCATTGTTTTTAATGCATATGAATATTTTTTTGCTTTTGTATTTTGAAGCATTATAGCCCCATTTTTGTCATCAATATTTACCAAAGCAAAAGCTGATTCAGGTAATGAATCAAAAAATATTTTTTTTACATCTCTATATGCCAAAAAAGTTTTATGATAATCTAAATGGTCGTGAGTTAAATTGGTAAATACTCCACCTGCAAATTGCAACCCTTCAGTTCTTTTCTGATGAATTCCATGAGAACTCACTTCCATAAAACAATAATCAACACCTTTATTCACCATTTCATTTAAATATTTATTTATTAAAATAGAATTTGGTGTGGTATGTGTTGCCTCATATTGAACTGTATCTACCATAATTTTTACCGTAGATAGCAATCCCGATTTATAGCCAAGTTTTTGAAATAAATTGTATAGTAATGTTGCAATAGTTGTTTTTCCATTTGTTCCTGTAATTCCTATTAATTTTAATTTTCTAGAAGGGTTGTCATAGAAATTTGAAGCAATAATTGCCAAAGCGCTATTTGAATTTTCAACTCTTATATAAGTAATATCTTGAAGTATTTTTTCTGGAAATTCTTCACAAACAACAACTGTTGCTCCTAATTCAACTGCCTTGCTAATAAATTGATGTCCATTAAAAATCAATCCTTTTTGTGCTACAAACAAGCTGCCTGGCTCTACTTCTCTTGAATCAAACACAATAGTATTTACCATTTTTTGGACACTTCCATACATGGTAATTATATTTACTTTATCTAATATGTCATTTAATAACTTCAACTAAATTGTTTTTAAGACTATAGTAACTCCTTTAATTAGTTTTTCTCCTGCGTTAATTGACTGCTCTTTAACTTTACCTTCTCCTTTTGAACTCACTTTCAATCCAATATTTTCAAGTAAAGGAATGGCGTCCATAGCCGCCATTCCCATTACATTTGGGATTGAATTAAATTCCTTGTTAGATTTGGTATAGTAAGAATTAAAATTATTTTGAACACTCGCAAAATTTGGCATATCAACACCTATCTTATTAATAATATGGTTTGATGTATAAATCTTATGAGCAATATCTTTAAAAACGGGACCTGAAACATCGGCACCGTAATAACCTTTTTTTAAATCTGGTTTATGAATAACTACAATACAAGAATACTTAGGGTTTTCAGCTGGAAAATACCCTGTAAATGAAGAGATGTATCGCTTATTTAATTCCCAATCAGGCATCCAATATTCAGTACGTGCTGTACCTGTTTTACCTGCCATTGAAAAATTTTTATCATATAATTTTATTCCTGTTCCTCGAATAACTACATTTTTTAAAATTTCTTGCACCTTATCAATCGTTTCTTTTGAACAAATTTGTGAGTCTATTATTTCTTTATCAAAACGTTTCACATATTTATTCCTAGAGCGAATTTCTTTTACAAATTTTGGTTTTACCATTTCACCATTATTTGCAATGGCATTATAAAATGTTAATGTTTGTAGCGGTGTTAATCTCAAATTATATCCATAAGCAATAGAAGGCAAAGCATTTTTACTCCATTTTTTATCTCCTGGTGATGGAATTTCAGGATTCCCTTCTCCTTTTATTGGCAATCCCAACGGCTCATTCAAATGCATTCTTTTTAAAATATTGATAAATTTTTCAGGAGTTTTTTCAAAATTTTCATCAATCAATCTTGCAAAACCAATATTTGAAGACACTTCCAAAGCTCTTGCTGCAGAAATTTTACCATAACCTCCTCGCTTAGAATCATGGATATACCTTCCATGCATTTTGTATCTCCCTTTTCCTGTATCAACAATTATACTTGTATCAATTGCACCACTCTCTAGTGCTGCAACCATAGACATTAGTTTGAATGCTGAGCCAGGCTCATGGGATTCATATATAGCATAATTTCTTTTTTCATAATACTTACCTACTGAATTTATACCTAAGTTAGAGATTGCTTTAATTTCTCCCGTTTTAGTTTCCATAACTACTACACAACCATGTTCAGCGTTGTAATATTCTAACTGTCTTAATAAAGAATGATGGGCAATATCTTGAATATTAATATCAATAGTTGTTACAATATCTTTACCATCAACTGGTTCTCGTTCATTATTATCATTAATTGGTTTCCATTGCCCTTTCGCTATTTTTTGCTTCATTCTCCATCCGTGTTTCCCTTTTAAATAGCCTCTGTATGCTCCTTCAATTCCTGGAGCTCCTCTATAATCATCATAACCAATTGTTCTTTCAGCTACTTTACCTAAAGGATGAGCTCTTACAGTTGTTTGCTCTGCAATAAAACCCCCTTTATACATTCCTAAATTAAAAATTGGGAATTTTTTAATCTTTATATAATCATTGTATCCTAACTTTCGAGTGATAAAAAGATATCTATTTTTTGTGTTTCGTGCTTTTTTAATTTTTCGTTCCCAATATGAAGCTGTATTACCAAGCATTTTTGACAATTCTACAGATAAACTTCTTATATTTTTTTTAAACACATTGGCATCAACCGTATAGGCATCCATTCTAATTTCATACTGAGACATTGAAGTAGCTAGTAAACTACCATCATCTGAAAAAACATTACCTCTATTTGCAAAAATTGTATCATTTCTTAAAGTTAACTGCTCAGATAAACTTCTATATTTATCGCCTTCTGCATATTGAATATTTGTTAACTTAACAACAATCAATACCAAAAAGAGTGTGATAAACACAAAAATGAAATACAACTTTTTTAATATGTTTTTTTTAATGGTTGTCAACTTTAAATTTATTTTTTTGAGACTACTCTTATAACTTGAGGCGGATTTTCACTTGGTTTCAACCCCATATCTAATACTTTTTTTCGTATTGTTGATTCTAATTTTAGCTCCATTGAAATAGAACGAGTATCAACAAATTCAGCTCTTAATTCTTTTATTTCTTTATTTAATTTTGCTATTTCCATTACTTTTTTATCTGAACTATGTGAACTCGCAATCATCAATAACATCAACACAACTATAAACAACATAAAACGCCAGTTTTTAAAAGAATCTTCATTTATTAAAAACCCCCCTTTTAACACACTGTATATTTTTTCTTTGATTATTGACATTTATTTCAGTGTTGCTATTCTTAGTTTTGCACTTCTAGCTCTGTTATTCTCTTTAATTTCTTGAAGAGTAGGAATAATCATTTTGCCAACTTTTTTCATTGGAACAGTAATATTTCCAAAAAAATCTTTCTCCTGTTCCCCTTCAAATAATCCATTTCTAATAAAGCGTTTTACCAACCTATCTTCCAGAGAATGGTATGCTATTACACTTAATCTTCCTTCTTCATTCAATATTTCTGGTATTTGTAATAAAAATTCTTTCAATGCTTCAATTTCTTGATTCACTTCTATTCTAATTCCTTGAAATATTTGGGCAAATATTTTGTGTTCAACCGCTTTAGGCACAAACTCACTTAAAATTTGTTTTAACTCAAAACTTGTTTTAATTTTTTGCTCTGTACGAGTCTCTACTATTTTTTTTGCAATTGCTCTTGCGTTTCGCAATTCTCCGTACTGAAATAAAACATCACTTAGTTTTTGTTCATCGTAAAAATTAACAACTTCAAAAGCCGATAATTTTCCTGATTGGTTCATTCTCATATCTAAATCAGCATCAAACCGCGTTGAGAACCCTCGTTCAGCTTTGTCAAATTGATGTGAAGAAACACCTAAATCAGCCAAAACACCATCTACTTTTCTAACTCCATAAAACCTTAAATATCTTTTTATATATCTAAAATTTTGTGGTATTAATGTAAATCGTTCATCATCAATACTGTTCTGTTTTGCATCTTCATCTTGATCAAAGGCAAAAAGTTTACCATAGGTATTTAATCTGCTTAATATTTCTTTTGAATGACCTCCTCCTCCAAAAGTTACATCAACATAAATACCATCTGGTTTTATGTTTAAACCATCAATACTCTCTTTTAATAAAACTGGATTATGATACATCATCTTCTATATCTGCTACATTTCCCATTACTTCTTCTGCCAAATCAGCGAAATCAACTGTTGCATCATCAATCGCTTTTTCATAGTTATCTTTATCCCAAACTTCAATAATATTAACTGCTGAAGAAAGCACAACATTTTTTGTAATTCCAGCAAAAATTTGTAAATCTTTTGGGATTAACAATCTACCCGAACCATCCAACTCAATAATTTTTACACCAGCTGTAAAGCGACGAATGAAATCATTATTTTTTTTGATAAATCTGTTTAGCTTATTTACTTTTTTCATTAATATATTCCATTCATACATTGGGTACAGCTCCAAGCACGGCTGAAAAACGGATCGCTTCAACACAAAACCATCTTGTAATATTGGAGCTAGCTGTTTTTTTAACGCAGCAGAAAGTACTAACCTTCCCTTTGCATCAGCTTTACACTCGTATGTTCCAATTAAATTTACCATTGTGTATTTGTGTGTATTCAAAAATATAAATTTTTTCCCACAAAATCCCACTTTAACCCACTTTGTTGATAACTTTTATTTAAACAATCCTTTTTTTCTTTATTTTTTTGGCATTCAGCTAGTTAATTTTTAAATTTCCGGTACTTTAAAAAAATATTTATTACAGAAAAAAAAGTTACCTTTGTAGTTAGTTTATAAAGTTCGTTTTTAATGAGTAACAATATTATAAAAGAAGGAAAATATAGTTATGTGGAGGCTGGTGAAGGAAAACCCATAATTGTACTTCACGGGCTTATGGGGGCTCTAAGTAATTTTGATGGTGTATTGAATTATTTTTCAAATAATGGATACAAAGTTATCATACCTGAATTACCAATTTATAAATTACCCCTTTTAAAAACCAATGTTAAAAATATTTCTAAGTTCTTAAAAGAATTTATGATTTATAAAAATATTGATAAGGCTATTTTACTTGGCAATTCATTGGGTGGGCATATTGCGTTGTATTTCACCAAATTAAACTCAAAAAACGTTTCAGGCCTTGTACTTGCCGGAAGTTCCGGTCTTTACGAAAAATCGATGGGAGATACTTACCCTAAAAGAGGAAACTACGAATACATAAAAAAGAAGACTGAAGAAGTGTTTTACGACCCTAAAATAGCTTCTAAAGAAGTTGTTGATGAAGTTTTTTCTTCTGTAAATGATAGAAGCAGAGTTATAAAAACATTGGCTATTGCCAAAAGTGCTATTCGTCATAATATGGCCAAAGATTTACCAAATATGAATATCCCTGTTTGCTTAATTTGGGGTAAAAATGATAGTGTAACGCCTCCTGAAGTTGCTAAAGATTTTAAGAAATTATTACCTGATGCAGACCTTTATTGGATTGATAAATGCGGACATGCTCCTATGATGGAACGCCCAGATGAATTTAATAAAATTTTGGAAGGTTGGCTAAAAGAACGTAACCTATAAATAATGAAAATTAAAAGCGCTGATTTTATAATTAGCAATACCGATGTATCTAAATGCCCAAAAGAACAATTACCCGAATACGCTTTTATTGGTCGTTCTAATGTAGGAAAGTCTTCGTTAATAAATATGTTAACTGGCCGAAATAAACTTGCTAAAACATCAGGGAGACCAGGAAAAACACAACTTATAAACCATTTTAAAATAAATAATAATTGGTTTTTAGTTGATTTACCGGGTTATGGTTACGCTAAAGTTTCTAAATCTATAAAAAGAACATTTCAAAGTTTTATAAAAAATTATTTTTTACAACGCGAACAATTAATTTGTACTTTTGTTTTGATTGATTCTCGCTTAGAACCTCAAAAAATAGACTTAGAATTTATGGAGTTCTTAGGTGAAAAAGAAATCCCTTTTGTAATTGTTTTTACTAAAAGTGACAAATTAAAATTGAACGAATTAAATAAGAATATTCAGTTTTATAAAAAGAAAATGACTAGTGCCGTTTGGGAAGAAATGCCTCCTTATTTTATTACCTCCGCCACAAATTCAACTGGAAAAGACGAGGTTTTAAACTATATTGACGAAATAAATAAGCAGTTGGTAAAAAAACCCTAAAATGGCTTCAACTAAAAATAATTTGGAAATTTTATTTGAAGACAATCACCTCATAGTTATCAATAAACAATCAGGCGATATTATTCAAGGAGATAAAACCGGCGATAAACCTTTGAGTGAAATTGTAAAAGAGTACATCAAAGTTAAATTTAATAAACCTGGAAACGTTTTTTTAGGTGTTGTTCATCGACTTGACAGGCCAACAACTGGCGTAGTTGTTTTTGCAAAAACATCAAAAGCTTTGGAGCGTTTTAACAAAATGTTACGAGATAAAACCGTAAATAAGACCTATTGGGCAGTTGTTAAAAATAAGCCTAAAAAAGACAGCGATACCCTTATTGGTTTTTTAAAAAAGAATCCTAAAAATAACAAATCAACGTCTTATTCTTCTGAAATTGAAGGAAGTAAAAAAGCAATTCTTCATTATAAAATATTAAAACCTTTAACTAATTATCACTTATTAGAAGTAGATTTAGAAACTGGTAGACACCACCAAATTAGATGCCAATTAGCTGCAATTGGTAGCCCAATTAAAGGCGATTTAAAATATGGCTTTAACAGAAGCAACAAAGATGCAAGTATTCATTTACATGCTCGAAAAATTGAGTTTGTTCATCCCGTAACTAAAGAAAATATTTCTATTATTGCTCCAACACCAAAAGAAACTATTTGGGATGCTTGTAACTAATGTAGTTGCTCCTTATATAACAACAATAGTTTCTTAACTTATAATTACCAATAAACTCTAAAAAGAAAATTTGGAGTTATTCCTAATGAAAACTTATCTATGGCAACAATTGGGTCGTTAATTGCATTATTTCCTGTGTATTCTCTACTTAAATAACTCTTTCTATTGTATATATTCCTAATAGAAAAACCTATTTTACCTCGAGTTGCACCTTCTTTTGAAAAATTAAATTTATAGGTTGAAGAAAAATCTAGCCGATGATAATTACTTAGTTTTTCAGTATTTATTCCTTCAAAATCATTATCCTCAAAATCACTTAAAGATTCTGTGTAAGGCCTTCCTGATTGCCACTTCCAACCCAAAGCTAATTGTAATTTGTTTACTTTATAACTTAGTGAAGCTGAAATAGCATGTTTAATTTCTATACTTGAAGTAAAGTATTTATTATTATTTAAACCTTCAAATTTATTTTTAACATTTGTATACGAGTAACTTATCCAAGTTTTTATTTTCTTAAATTCTTTCTCTAAATAAAAATCTGAGCCAAAAACTTTTTGATTCCCCACATGAAACCTACTATCTTCTGGATTTAAATAACCTATTGAAAGAGTTGTAATTCCTTTAATTTTTTTATAATAATGATCAATATCAATACTCCAACCATTGTTACTATATAAAAACCCTGCTGAAACTTGCTTACTGTTAATTATTGGAAACTTATTACCATCAGCTAAACGCCATAATTTATTTTCTAATGATAAATTACTTAATACAGTCTCTTCTATTTGACTAATTATTTGGTTTTTTATTTCTCCTGTAATTTGAAGTTTTAGATTTCTAAATAAATCTTTATTAATAACAAGTCTAGGTTCAACTCTAAATGCATTTAATTCTTTGTAATAATTTAAGCGAATTCCTCCATCTATATCTATCTTTTTAGAATTTCTATATGTATAATTTGAATAAAATGAATGTGTGTTGACAATTGTTTTATCTCTATCTAAAATATACAATAAATTGGCTGTCTCTTTAATTTCATAGCTTACATCTTTCAATGTATACTGATAACCTGAAGATAAGTTACCTTTTTCATTTATATTTATTTGCACTTCTGTAGACAACCCTGAATCATAAATATTATTTCGCTTATCAAAATCAGAAATTTGTATTAAATTTTCAATTGTAATAAAATTATAGTTTAAACGGTATTTAGACAGAAAAGCTTGAGTTTGTTGACTTACTTTAGGACTCCATTTCTTTTCCCAACTCACACTGTATCCTTCATTTTCGGTATCTAAAATGTTTTTATTTAAATTATTAATAGCTAAATCTTCAAATACATGTTCCAAATCGTTATCAATATGAATAACACTTAAGGCAAACGTGTTTTTTTTATTTGGTTTAAAGTTTAATTTCAAATTGTAATCTTTAAATTTAAATTTCTCATCTGAACTTGTGGTTTCGTTTATTGCAGTGTGCTGAAAAACTTTTTTTTCTAAATTCTTAAACGTTGAGGTTTCATATTTATCTTCATAAGATCTTCTGTATGAAAGTTGCACACTTAATTTATTTTTTACAATTGGAATTGACAAATAAGCATCAAAATTAATGGCATTAACACCAAACTCTGCCTCAACTTTATTAGACAATTTAGTTTTGGTTGAAATATCTATTACGCTGGATATACGCTCTCCAAACTTTGGGTTTGTTCCTTTATTGTGAAATATTACTTTTTCTGTAATGTTAGGATTAAACGCTGAAATCATCCCAAATAAGTGACCGTTATGATACATGTTTATCCCATCCCAAATAATCCTATTTTGATCTGAAGATCCTCCTCTAACAATTAAACCTGTAGCTGTTTCGTTTGGACTAACAACACCTGGAAATTGCTGAATACTTTCAAAAATATCTGGTTCTGTAAGACCTGGTAAAATTTCTAACTTTTTAGGATGTATTTCAAAAGTTGCATTTTTATTTTTAGTAATACCTTTTGTTAAATAACCTTTTATAACAACCTCTTTTAAATGCAACCCCTCTTCAGCTACGAATCTCTTTTTAAGAAATATGTAACGATTATCAAGCCACTCAAAATCAACGTTAATTAATATTGATATTTCATTTAGCACCTCTTCAAGCGTTCTTTTTTGTGCTTTTAAGCTAATTTCTTGGTCTTTAATTAAATTATCTTGATAAGAAAATTTGACGTGGTATCTTTTTTCTAAAAAATTTAATACCTCAAACATTTGGGTATTGTTAAACTCAACAGAAAAAACTTTTTCTTGCTGAGAAAAAATTGTGAAAGGTATTAACCATATCAAAAAAAATAGAAGAAATAACTTCATTAATTTTTACTTAGTAAAATTCTTTTACCCGCTGTTTTGTTATATTTTATGCCTGTTGGTTTAAAAACAGTTGCTAAGGCTATTTCTAGGTTGTTATTATCAAAACTTCCTGTATAAATAATTGATTCATCAATTGAACTTCTGTCAAAACTAACATTGTATTGATTTTCTAAGGCGTTTATAACATATTTAAGAGGAATACTTTTAAAGGTGCTTTCTCCCAAAATCCAACTAGGAGATTGTTGTTTTACCTGGTAATCTTCCATAATTTTACCATTTAATACTCTTACTGAGTTCCCCGGTAAAAGGATTGTACTACTACTATCATTTTTTACGCTCACTTTTCCTTCATAACAAACTACTTCAAAAAAATCATCTCGTGCTATAACATTAAATTGAGTTCCTAATACTGTTACAAAACCATTTAATGTTTTTACCGTAAAAGTACTTCCTTTTTGAACTTTAAAATAGGCTTCTCCCTTTAATGTAACTTCCCTTTCTTTTCTCCAAGTTTTTTTGTTATAGCTAATTTCTGATTTTGAATTTAATATTACTTCAGAACCATCTAATAATGCAACATTTTTATGTTCACCTATATCAGTATTGAATAAAACTGTGTTATTCCCAAGTAAACTATATAAACCTATAAATAAAACAACAGAAGCTGCAATAGATGTAAACCAACCTATATATAATTTTCGAACTTTGGATTTGGATTTGTTTTTAATTTTCTCTTGAATTTTCTTGAATGAATGATCTAAAGGTGCTTCTAACTTTTCATAAAGATGAATTCCTTTTTCAAGTTCCATATAGGCATTAAAATCTTCTTCAGAAACATATTTCTTAAGTTCTTCAGCTGAGATTTTTCCTTCACTCCAAGCAGCTAAAAAATATTCACTCTCATTATGTACTTTGTTTTTATTCATCTTTTCTGTTATTAAGACAACTGTAAAGTAAAAAACCCTACTTTTTTTTTAATAAATTAAATGTTTCCTATTTTATCTCTCAATGCTTTTAATGCTCCATGCATTCTTTTTTCAACTGCTTTAACTGATAACCCTAACATTTCTGCAATTTCCTTGTATTTTTTCTTTTCAATTTTATTTAATAAAAAAACTTCTCGTTGTTTTTCTGATAATGCATTAATTGCTTTTTCTAATTTAAGTTGAAACTCTTGCTCTAACAATAAAAATTCAGGAGATTCATGAGTACTTTCGTTAACTTTTATTTGTTGATGTTCACGAACTATTTTTTCATGTTTCTTAATATTTAAAAATAAATTATTTCCTATCGTAAATAAATAACTCTTAACCTTATTATAATTAACACTTGAACAGTTATCCCAAAGTTTCACAAAAGTATCTTGCAAAATATCTTCACAAGACTCCATATCACCAAACTTAAAGTATAAAAACCTTTTTAAATCTTTTGAATAAGTTCTAAAAACCTTTTCAAAAATTACAGGGTTGCAAATATTATTTATGTCTCTAATCATACTTATATTTCAATTGAAGTCATCAAAAATAATAAAAAAAGTAGGGTTTATTATGTTTCAGTTGTTTTATGTATGATTAATCGAAATATCTCAATTAAAAATACAACAAAATATAAAAAGATGAAAAACGCCAAATTTACGCTATTTATTATGCTATTAACCTTAACAATAGCATCTTGCACAAATAATCAAGGAATTGAAGATGAACAACTATACCAAGAACAATCAAAAACTAGTGATATTGCAAAAAATGTTACCGAATCTTTAAAATCTAGAATAAATCAACAAAGCTCTAACGAAATTAATTCTTCTAATATAGACAAAGCAATGGAGTTTGACTTTGGTTTTCGATTTACCTACCCTATTACACTATTATATAATAACGGAAGTGAAGTATTCGTATCAAATATAAGTGATTTAACAAGTGTAATTGCGGCAACTACAACAAGCTTATATATAAATGGTATTTCTTTTCCTTTTGAAGTCTCAAAAAATGAAAGTACACAAACCATAAATAATGAAACTGAATTTGCAACGTTAGTGAATAGTTATGATACTGATAATGATGGCACACCCAATTACATAGACAATGATGATGACGGTGATGGAATTTTGGATACTAATGAAGATATTGATGGTGATGGAAACCCTACAAATGATGATACAGATAATGATGGTATCCCAAATTATGCAGATACTGACTCTGATAATGATGGTATGTCTGATGCAAGTGAAGACGCTAACGGTGATGGTGATGCTACAAATGATGATGCTGATAATGACGGAATTCCTAATTATTTAGATACTGATTCTGATAATGATGGTGTATTAGATAGTAATGAAGATGCAAATGGTGATGGTGATGCTTCAAATGATGATTCTGACAACGATGGAATTCCTAATTATTTAGATACTGATTCTGATAATGATGGAACTCCAGATGGTGAAGATTCTGATAATAATGGAGACAACAATGACAACGGGAACAATGATAACGGGAACAATGATAATGGAGACAATAATGATAACGGAGGAAATGATGACAACGGGAACAATGACAATGGAGACAACAATGACAATGGAAACAATGACAATGGAGACAACAATGATAACGGGAACAATGACAGCGGGAACAATGACAATGGAGGAAATGATGACAACGGGAACAATGACAACGGGAACAATGATAATGGAGACAATAATGATAACGGAGGAAATGATGACAACGGGAACAATGACAACGGAGGAAATGACGACAATGGAGACAATAATGATAACGGGAACAATGACAACGGAGGGAACAATGACAACGGAGGGAACAATGACAATGGGAACAATGACAACGGAGGAAATGATGACAGCGGGAACAATGACAATGGAGACAACAATGACAATGGAGGAAATGACAACAACGGAAGTGGAAATTAAAAACGAATCTTCTTAAATTATACCCCTTTTTACGAAAAGATCTCTCTAAATAATTTTAGAGGGTCTTTTTATAACAAAAAAAGAATTTTAAAATAAAATATATTAATTTTAAACCTCGAAAAAAGAAATGACAAAAAATATAATTATAATTCTCGTATTTTTATTAACTATAACCACTATAAATGCACAAGAATGGTTAAGTGATTTTGAAACCGCAAAAGAAATAGCTACTGCTAAAAATAAAAATATTGTATTGGTATTTCAAGGGTCAGATTGGTGTGCGCCTTGCATTAAACTTGATAAAGAAATATGGAGCACAAAAGAGTTCAAGAATTATGCTGCAGCAAATTTTGTACTGCTAAAAGTTGATTTTCCTAGAAAAAACAAAAACAAATTAGATCCTATTCAACAAAAAAAGAACAATAGTCTTATGGAAAAATACGATAAAAATGGTTTTTTTCCCTACGTAGCTGTTCTTGATAAAAATGGAAATGTTTTAGGAAGTACAGGCTATAAAAAAATGAAGCCTGCTGAGTACATTAAACTTTTAGCTTCTTTTTAAATTAACCAATGAGAAAACACATCTTATATATTGCAATTCTAATTTCATATTCATTAAATGCTCAAGAAGTTTATAAAAGAACTTTAAAGCTTATGGGAAGTCGGTTTGATATTTCTGTTGTAGCAAATAATACTGTTGAAGGTAACTCATTTATAAATATTGCAGTAAATGAAATCTCAAGAATTGAAAAATTAATATCCTCGTGGGATTCTAATTCGCAAACTTCCATCATTATTAAAAATGCTGGGATAAAACCAACAAAAGTTAGTCCGGAATTATTTGAATTAATTAAACGTTCTTTAGTGCTATCAAAACTTACTGATGGTGCCTTCGACATAAGTTACGCATCCATGGATAACATTTGGAAATTTGATGGAAGTTTAAAAACAATGCCTTCAAAAGAAGCCATTAAAAATTCTGTTTCTAAAGTTGGATACAAGAATATTATTCTTGACAAAGAAAAGTTAACCGTTTTTCTAAAATTAAAAGGAATGAAAATTGGATTTGGAGCTATCGGAAAAGGATATGCTGCCGATAAAGCCAAACAATTATTAATATCAAAAGGTGTAAAAGCAGGCATTATTAATGCCTCTGGAGATATGAATACTTGGGGAAAACAACCTAATGGTGATTATTGGAAAGTTGCAATTACAAATCCTTTAAATAAAAACAATGCTTTTGCTCTTTTACCAATTAAAAATGGTGCAGTTGTAACATCTGGAAATTATGAAAAATACGTAATTTTTAATGGTAAACGCTATACACATATTATTGACCCTAGAACAGGCTACCCTTCAACAGGAATTACAAGTGTTACCGTTTTTGCTCCCAAAGCTGAATTGGCTGATGCACTAGCAACATCTGTATTTGTTATGGGTACAAAGGTTGGTTTAAATAGAATTAACCAATTACCAAATATTGAGTGCATTATTATTGACGATAAAGGTGAAATTCACACATCAAAACATATAAATATTAATAAATTATGATTAAAAAAATTAGTTTACTCCTTTTAGCTATAGGTTCTTTAACTTCTTGTGTAGCTGTAAAAAATTATGAAAAAGTATATTTAAATGACCCCGATATGGTTTTAGCAGCAAAAAAAGCTGCAAAATTCGAAACAACTTTCCAAGTATATAGAGAGGCTGCCTCAGGTGCAAATGGAGGAAAAGTAGGTGGTGGTTGTGGTTGTAATTAATTCTAAAAACAAAATGAAAAAAATTATAATACTATTTACATTGTTTTTATCCTTTGGAGGATACTCACAAACAATAAGTAATCCTAACAACACCTATAAAAAGCGAGTATTAGAAAGTGCTGAAATTGATATTATCTCAAGTTATTATTCACAAAATGGGGATAATGCAGCTGTTACAGGAGGAATTGGGACTGAAAAATTGACTGATGTAGCTACAGATATTGTTATTTCTATTCCTTTAAATGATGATGATGTTTTTACAATTAATGCTACAGTTTCAGCCTATTCATCGGCCTCATCAAGTAATTTAGATCCTTTTGATTTATCTGGTGCCTCACGAAATGGTGATGATGACGATGATGATAAATCAAGTGCATCTAACATTACGGGGAGCCCTTGGGTTGCTTCTACAGGAGCCTCAAAAAGTGATGTTTGGGTAAATGGGAATTTTGGTTACAGCCACTCATCTAATAACAGAAATACAATTGTTGGAGCCAATATTAATTTTGCTTCTGAATTTGACTATATCTCATTTGGTTTTGGTGGAAATTTTACAAAACTTTTCAATGAAAAAAATACTGAAATAAACCTAAGGGCAAATATATACCTTGATACTTGGAAGCCTGTTTATCCAACAGAATTAGATTCTTATCTTGAAGCTAACCAAAATCTTAATCGCGGTTTTTTCTCTACCATTGATATTTTAGATGAAAATGGAAATATTATTGATAAAAATGGTACAAACGTATGGAGCCCATACAATACAACTTTAGTAAACAATACAAAAAGAAATACCTATTCATTATCCATTGGATTTTCACAAATATTAAGTAAAAGAGCTCAAATCTCTCTATTTTTAGATGTTGTACAACAACAAGGTTGGCTAGCAAACCCCATGCAACGAGTATATTTTGGAGACAGGGTAAATTACTACGTTGGAAATGCTTCTAATATTAAAAATTATACCTCATCTATTAATACTGATGTCTTTCAATTAGCAGATGATATAGAACGATTACCCGATTCTAGACTTAAAACACCTATTGGAGCTCGATTCAACTATTATATAAATGAATTTGTGGTATTAAGAACCTATTATCGTTACTATTATGATGATTGGGGTATAACCTCTCAAACGGCAGAAATTGAATTACCCGTTAAAATTTCTGACAAGTTTACGCTGTATCCTTCATACAGATACTATACACAAACCGCAGCAGATTATTTTGCACCCTATGAACAAAATGTATCTACTTCTGAATTTTATACTTCTGATTATGATTTATCCAAATTTAATTCAAGTCAAATAGGTTTTGGGGTGTCTTATACCGATATTTTTACCGAGCGTAAAATATGGAAATTCGGACTGAAAAGTGTAGATTTTAAATATAGTAACTATAGAAGAAATACTGGATTAACTGCTGGAATAGTTTCTCTTGGATTTAAATTTATAATGGATTAAACATATACAATGTATATTTAAAGAGGCTATTTAAAAGTTTAAATAGCCTCCTTTTTAGCAACTATTTCATCCAAACATAAATTTCCTAAACTTCCTTTGTGTGTATGAACTACATTTTTATTAGGTTTAAAATTACCTTCATCAATGTTTTTTCCAACAATTTTATATGCATCTCTAAATGGAACACCACTTTGAACTAATTTATTAACCTCTTCAACACTAAATAAATACAAATATTTTTCATCTTCAACAATATTGGTTTTTACTTGAATATTTTTTAATGAATACGTTAACATTTCCAAACATGATTTCAATGTTGAAAATGAAGGGATTAACCCTTCTTTTAACAATTGTAAATCTCTGTGATATCCACTTGGAAGATTGTTTGTTATTAGTGTAAACTCATAAGGTAATGCTTGTAATTTGTTACATTTCCCTCTAATTAATTCAAAAACATCAGGGTTTTTCTTATGAGGCATTATACTAGAACCTGTTGTTAATTCATCAGGAAAAGAAATAAAACTAAAATTCTGACTCATATACAAACAAATATCCATACTCATTTTTGATAAAGTACTCGCTATTGAGCTTAACGCAAAAGATACTGATTTTTCTAATTTTCCTCTTCCCATTTGAGCTGCCACAGAATTATATTTTAAGGTTTCAAAATTTAATGCTTTAGTTGTAAAGTCTCTGTCAATTGGAAATGAACTTCCATAACCAGCAGCCGAACCTAACGGATTTTGATCTGCTACTTTATACGCTGCTTTTAAAAAATAAATATCATCAATTAACGTTTCTGCATAGGCTGAAAACCACAGGCCAAATGATGAAGGCATTGCCACTTGTAAATGTGTATATCCTGGTAACAATACTTCTTTATATTTTTTAGCTAACGTTATTAATAAATCAAATAAATCATCAACACCTTCATTTATTTCATTTAAAGCATCTTTTACATACAAATGCACATCTACTAAAACCTGATCATTTCTTGAACGTGCAGTATGAATTTTCTTACCTGTATCTCCTAACTTCTCTGTTAGTAAAAACTCTACTTTAGAATGTACATCTTCAAAAGAATCTTCAATAATAAATTCTCCATTTTCAATAGTTTTTAAAATTGTATTTAATTCAATTTCTAAATCTCTAATTTCCGTAGCAGTAAGTAATCCAATTTTATGTAACATTTTAGCATGAGCTATATTTCCAATAATATCATATTTTGCTAAAACTAAATCTAATTCTCTATCGTTTCCAACTGTAAATAAATCTATTTTTTTATCGGTTGAAAATCCTTTATCCCAAAGTTTCATTTTATTAATTTTTAAATTATTAGTTTTTAAGAGTTGGTGGTTATGCGGAATTGAAACCACTTTACTCATTTGATTGTCACTTCTACTCCGCTCAGTAACCGTAATTTTTACACAATTTCATTTAATATTTTAATATACAAGTCTATTCCTTCTTCAATTTCATATAAATATATAAATTCATCAGCCGTATGAGAACGTAAACTTTGCCCTGGTCCTAATTTTAAAGATGGACAACTTAACACCGCTTGATCTGAAAGTGTAGGTGAGCCATACGTTTCTCTTCCTAATTTAATTCCGGCTTCAACAATTGGATGATTTTTTGGTATTGAAGAAGAATTTAACCGTAAAGATCTTGCAGTAACTTTAGATTTTACATTTGATTGTATAATCTCTAACACTTCTTTATTACTGTACATATCCGTTACTCTAACATCAACCACATAGTTACAATTAGCTGGAATTACATTGTGTTGATGTCCAGCTTCAATTTGTGTAACCGTCATTTTAACCTTTCCTAATGTTTCAGAAACCTTTGGAAAATTAAAATTTTGAACCCAATGTATATCTTCAATCGCATTGTAAATTGCATTATCTCCAATTCCATGCGCCGCATGACCTGAAGTTCCTTTAGCCTCGCAATCTAATACTAACAACCCTTTTTCGGCAATGGCTAAATTCATTAATGTAGGTTCGCCAATAATTGCAAAATCTATTTCAGGAATTATTGACAACATACTATTTAAACCATTCGAACCCGAATTTTCTTCTTCAGCTGAAGCCACAATAACAAAATTATAACTCAAATCATCTCTCTCATAATAATAGGTGAAAGTTGCCAATAACGACACCAAACTTCCACCAGCATCATTGCTTCCTAAGCCATACAATTTCCCATCCGTCACTTCTGGATTTAATGGGTTTTTCGTGTAGTTTTTATTTGGTTTTACCGTATCATGATGTGAGTTTAATAAAATGGTTTTTTTTGAAGTATCAAAATACTTGTTTTTTGCCCAAACATTGTGTTTGTTACTTTCAAACTTTATATTATGACTAGAAAACCATTGCATTATTAACAATGCTGTTTCATTTTCTTCTCCTGAAAATGACTGCTTTGAAATTAAATTCTTCAACAATTCAATGGCTTCTTTTGTTAGTTGATTTATCATTATTTGTTTATTAATTACCTTCTAATTAAAATATTAACTCTCGTCTTCCTGAACTTGGTTCAGGGTTTCACCATATTAAAAACGTTATCAGTACTATTTCCCAATTTTTAAGACACAATTAAATTATTTCTTCATTGTATTCGATGCTAAAACAATACTCCGACTGCGATTAGTATGACACTTACGGCATAACAACTCTTTACAAACTTAATGTTGTATATAAATTTGATTCGTTTTTTACCAATGAAGCATCTCCCATTTTTACTTTCTGAACCCCTTTTTCTAAAGCATTAAAACAGTTATGGAGCTTTGGAAGCATTCCTTCTGAGATAACACCTTCTTTAATTAATTGCTTATATTTTTCTAAATTAATATGTTTTATTACTGAATTTTTATCCTCAATACTTTCTAAAACACCTTTCAATTCAAAAATATAATTTAAACGCACATTAAATAGTTTACTCATTGCCACAGCAATTTCTGAAGCAATAGTATCGGCATTTGTATTTAATAATTGTCCGTTTTTATCATGGGTAATAGCGCAAAACACCGGCGTTACATTATTTTGTAATAACACATTTATAAATTCTGAATTCACTTCATCAACATCACCCGCAAAACCATAATCAATGTCTTTTACAGTTCTTTTGTGCGCTAAAATACAATTAGCATCAACACCCGATAATCCCATTGCATTACAATTATTTTTTTGAAGTTGTGCTGTTATTTTTTTATTCAACAAACCTGCATATACCATAGTTACAACATCTAAATTAGCGGCATCGGTAATTCTTCTCCCATTTATCATTTTAGGTTTTAAACCCATTAGTGATGCCAATTCAGTAGCTTTCTTCCCTCCTCCGTGAACTAATATTTTATAACCTTTAAGTGCTGAAAAATCTTTTAAAAAAGACGTTAATGCACCCTCGTCATTAATGATATTGCCTCCAATTTTAACGATATTTAGTTTACTTTTCATTATCACCTTTTTTAAATAACCTTATTTAGAATAAAATTTTCTTCAACTTACTCTTCGACTGCGCTCAGCAACCTATTTTCTCCAATATTTTCTTCAACACAATTTGTGCTGCATACGTTCTATTATTGGCCTGTTCAATCACCAATGAGTTTTCTGAATCTATCACCTCATCAGTAACTACCACATTTCTTCTTACAGGCAAACAATGCATAAATTTGCCATTGTTTGTTAGTTTCATTTTAGCCTCTGTAATCATCCAATCAGCATCTTTTTTTATAACCTGACCATAATCTTTGTAGGAACTCCAATTTTTTACATATACAAAATCTGCATTCTCAAATGCTTTTTCCTGATTATATTCTACCCTTGAATTCTTCGTTATTTCTGAATTTAATTCATAGCCTTCAGGATGCGTAATTACAAAATCGGCTTCTTGCAATTGCATCATTTCTACAAATGAATTTGCAACTGCATGGGGCAATGCTTTTGGATGTGGAGCCCAAGACAACACCACTTTAGGTTTTTTTGTTGTTTTAAATTCTTCCATAGTAATAGCATCAGCCAACGCTTGTAACGGGTGTTTTGTTGCGCTTTCCATATTTACAACTGGAATCCCTGCATATTTTATAAAACTATTAATCACCATTTCAGCATTGTCCTTTTCTTTATCTGTTAGCGATGCAAAAGCCCTAATCGCTACAATATCACAATATTGTGCAATAACTTTAGCCGCTTCTTTAATGTGCTCAGATTTATTTTCATTCATTACAACCCCATCTTCAAACTCTAACTGCCAACCTTCATTTCCAAAATTCATTACAATAGTGTGCATTCCCAAATTTTGAGCGGCTTTTTGTGTGCTTAATCGTGTACGCAAACTATTGTTAAAAAATAATAAACAAATTGTTTTTCCTTCTCCAAGTGTTTTAGACTGTAATTCATTTTTCTTTAAGTCAATAGCATCTTGCACCGTATTCTGCAAATTATTTAAGTCGCTAATATTTACGTAATTCTTCATTTTATTGTATTGTTATTTTTGTAAAGTTTGCGTTGTTTTTAATAGCATCTAATATAAAATTATCGTTTAAACCATTCACAATCCACGTTTCAATCATTGCTTCTTGAGCAATTTCTGCAGCATTAATTTTTGAAAACATTCCTCCAGTTCCGTGCGAAGAAATAGATTTTTCAACTTCTTTTTTAAGTGAATTAATATTTGTTGAATTGTTTATTGTTTCTACCTTATTTTCTGCTATAGATTTTTTGGTGTAAACACCATTGGTGTTTGTAGCTATAATAAATAAATCGGCACCTAATAATACCGCTGTTAAGGCTGCCAATTTATCATTATCACCAAATTTTATTTCATCAGTTGCTACGGTATCATTTTCGTTGATAATTGGAATATAACTGTTTTTAACTAACACGTTAATGGTGTTTACTATGTTCTTTTTAGATTGTTCTTTTTCAAAATCTGAATACGACAATAAACATTGTGATGTTAACAATCCTAATTCTCTAAAATTTTCCTGAAAAATTCTCATTAAATGTGGTTGACCAATAGATGCTAAAGCTTGTTTAACGTTAATTTCTTTCCCGTTACTCTCTAAATTTACAAACTGTTTAGCCGCAGCTATTGCACCCGAACTAACAATTACAAACTCATAATCGTCTTTTAAAAATGCTATTTGCTGTGCAATATCTTCAATTTTACCTCTAGAGATATTATTTGTTCCTTTAGTAAGCACATTGGTGCCAATTTTTAATACTATTCTTTTTTTATCTGATTTGTCCATCTCCGTATATAAACCATTTATTAGTTACTAAATGTTGTAATCCCATTGGGCCTCTATGGTGCAATTTATCGGTACTTATTGCTAACTCTCCACCTAAACCAAACTCACCGCCATCTGTAAAACGAGTTGAAGCATTTTGATATACAGCAGCACAATCTGTTGATTCCATAAATAAATTTGCTGTTTCGTTATTTTTAGTGATAATAACGGCGGAATGTCCACCTCCATATTTGTTGATTTTAGCAATAGCTTCTTCTGAAGAATTTACACTTCCAATTACAATTTTATAATCTAAAAATTCTTCATTCCAAATATCTTCATTTTTATAAGGAGATACATTATCAAAATTTGACAATTTAGCATCACCAAAAATTTCAACTTTAAATTCAATTAATTTTTTAATTAATTTTTTAATAAACAATGCGTTATTTGGTAAGTTTGAATTTATTAATACTTTATCTACTGCATTACAAGCTGATATTTTTGATGTTTTACCATTAATTATCACTTTTAAAGCAAGCTCTAAATCTGCTTCAGTATCAACATAAATAAAATTATTTCCGCGCCCACTTACAATTACAGGGCAAGTAGCGTTTTGCTTTACAAAAGCAATTAGTTTTTCACCGCCACGTGGTACTATTAAATCTACTTTTTGAGTTGGATTTTCTAAAAAAGCCTGTGTTTCCGTTCTATTGTAATTTAAATACTCAACCCATTCAGTTGAAATATTATTTTTCTTCAATGCTTTATGCCACAACTCAACAATTTTTAAATTTGAATTTATAGACTCTTTCCCTCCTTTTAACAAAATTTTATTTCCCGATTTAAAAGCAATTCCTGTTGCTTCAACAGTAACGTCGGGTCTAGATTCATAAATGATTAAAACGGTACCAAACGGTGCTGATTTATTGGTAATTTTCAATCCGTTTTCATGTATGAAATGGTATAATTCTTTCCCTACCGGATCAACATCAGCTATTAATTGTTGCAATGATAACATCATTCCTTCAATTTTATCATCATCCACTTTTAAACGGTCGTACATGGCCAAATCTGCACCATTGTAATTGTTTACGTCCAATTTGTTTGCATTCAATATTTCTACTTTTTCAGCGGCAATTAATTTTACCATTGAACGTAAAACATCATTTCGCTGTTGTATGGTTAAGGTTTTATTCATGATGCTATTAATTCTTTTAATGCATTTATAAAAGAAGCTATTTGCTCTTTTTTTATGTTTAATGGTGGTAAAATTCTCAGTAAATTTTTATTGTTAGAGCCTCCAGTAAAAATATGTTTATCAAAAATTAATTTTTTCCGTAAGTCTCCAACTTCAAAATCAAATTCAATGCCCAACATTAAGCCTTTTCCTTTCACTTTTTTAACTTTTGAAACCAATTTAATTTCTTCTAAAAAGTATTTGTAAACTTCATTTACATTAGCAATTAAGTTTTCTTCTTCAATACTATTTAACACTGAAATTGCAGCTGCACAAGCTAAGTGATTTCCGCCAAAAGTAGTTCCCAACATTCCATGTTTAGCTTTGTATTTATTAGAAATTAACACAGCTCCAATTGGAAATCCGTTAGCCATTCCTTTTGCTGTGGTGATAATATCAGGCTGAATATGATGGTGTTGAAACGCAAAAAATTGTCCACTTCTTCCGTAACCAGATTGAATTTCATCTAAAATTAACAATGCCTCTTTTTCCTGACAAATTTCTTGAAGTTGTTGAAAGAATTCTGTTGTTCCTTCATCTAAACCACCAACCCCTTGAATCCCTTCAATAATTACTGCTGCTACATCTCCTTTCATAAGCTCTTGAATTAGCAATTCAATATTGTTTAAAGGTAAAAAAGTAACTTCTTGCTGTAAATTTATAGGCGCATTAATTTTCATATTATCTGTAACTGCAACTGCTGCTGAGGTTCTTCCGTGAAAAGAATTTGTAAAAGAAATAATTCTACTTTTCCCAGTTATAAACGAAGCTAATTTCAACGCATTTTCATTGGCTTCAGCACCAGAATTACATAAAAACAATTGATAATCTTCGCAACCTGATAATTTCCCTAATTTTTGAGCCAACTCAACTTGTAACGGGTTTTGAATTGAATTGGAATAAAACCCAATTTTACTTAATTGATCAGACAATGCCTTCACATATTTAGGATGTGTATGCCCAATAGAAATTACGCCATGGCCTCCATATAAATCTAAATATTTTGTATTATTTTCATCCCAAACATAAGCACCCTCAGCTTTTACAGGAGTAACACTATACAACGGATAAACATCAAATAATTCCATACATTATTTTTTAAATCTGATTAATTTTTTCAAAAGAAGTTACCAACCCCTTAATTATTGAAGAGCTTAACCCTTGATGTTCCATCTCGTTTAAACCTTCAATTGTACAACCACTTGGCGTAGTTACTTTATCAATTTCCTGCTCTGGATGATTTCCAGACTGTGATAATAAACTTGCCGCTCCTAAACAGGTTTGCATAGCTAACTCTTGTGCTTCATTTGCATGAAACCCTAGTTGAACCGCGCCCTGGGCTGTAGCACGAATTAAACGCATCCAAAAAGCAATACCACTTGCGCAAATTACAGTAGCAGACTGCATTAATCTTTCTTCAATACACATTGTTGTACCTAATGAGTTAAAAATAATTTTAGCCAATTCAATATTTTCTCCTCCTCTTTTATTTGAACTTAGACATGTCATAGATTGTCCTACTGAAATTGCTGTATTGGGCATACTCCTAATAATCGCAGTTTCACTTCCTAAAATCGATTCAATTTCATTAATTTTTCTTCCTGTTGCTACTGATATAATAGTATGTGTTTGTGCATTTATTACTCCTTTAACTTCTTCCAAAATACTTTGTAATTGATTTGGTTGAACTGCCAAAATAATTACATCAGAATTTTTTACAGCTTTTTTATTGTCAGTAGAAATTTTAACATTTGGCAATTTCCCTAAAGAGTTTAATGCTATTATATTTCTTTTTGTTAAATACAAATTCCTAACTTTAAAACTTTTTTGAGCTAAAACACCTATTGCGATTGAATATCCCAAATTTCCTGTTCCTATAATTGCTATTTTCATGTTTTTTATTTTAAAATGATGTTGCTTTTAATTGTAGCCCTTCAGTTTCATTAAAGCCATACAATAAATTCATGTTTTGAATTGCCTGCCCTGAAGCTCCTTTTAACAAATTATCTAGTACCGAAGTAATTAATAATGTATTGTTGTGTTTTTCTAAATGAATAAAGCAGTTATTTGTATTTACAACTTGCTTTAAATGTACTGGTATTTTTGTAATATGCGTAAATGGAGATTCTTTATAAAAGTCTTCATATATTTGAAAAGCAATATCAATATTTTTATCAAAATTTAAGTAAATAGAAGCAAAAATTCCTCTACTAAAATTCCCTCTATTTGGAATAAAAAATAGTTCTTCAGAGAAACCTTTTTGTAACATTGACAAACTCTCATTAATTTCATCTAAATGTTGATGCGTAAATGCTTTATACACTGAAAAATTATTATCTCTCCAACTAAAATGAGTAGTTGCACTTGGTGAAACTCCTGCTCCTGTTGAACCTGTTGTTGCATTAATATGTACCGAACTTTTTATTAGATTATGCTGAACCAATGGTAATAAAGCCAATTGAATTGCAGTAGCAAAACAACCTGGGTTTGCAATGTTTTTAGCTGATTTTATTGCTTCTTTTTTTAATTCAGGCAAACCATATACAAATTCTTTTTCTTGAAAAACGGCATCGTCTTCTAATCTAAAGTCGTTACTTAAATCTATAATTTTAGTAGTTGAAGAAAATTGATGCTGTTCTAAAAACTTTTTAGAATTTCCGTGTCCCAAACACAAAAACAATACATCAATTTCTGAATTTATAATATCTGTGAATTTCAAATCTAACGAACCTAGTAAATCCTGATGTACATTGTAAATATAATTCCCTGCATTTGAAGTACTGTACACAAAATCTAATTCAACTTTTGAATGGTGCACCAACAATCTTATTAACTCTCCAGCAGTATAACCTGCGCCACCAACTATTCCTACTTTAATCATAATTCTGAATTTACGCTGTGATAAATTTTATTTGGAGTTCCTAAAATTTTAATAAAGCCTTTTGCATCATCTGCAGTCCACGCTTTATTCGTTTCTCCATATTCTCCAAATTTAGATTTCATTAAATCGTGTTTAGATTCAATTCCGTTTAAAGTAAAATGATACGGTTTTAAGGTTACAAATACTGTTCCTGTAACTGTTTTCTGTGAATTTACTAAAAAGGCTTCCAAATCTCTCATTGCAGGTTCAAAATATTGACCATCATGTAGTAACATACCATAAGTACTACCCATATTTTCCTTTAAATTTTGTTGCCATTTAGATAGTACGTGTTTTTCTAATAAATGATGAGCTTTAATAATTACTGTTGCTGCAGCCGCTTCAAAACCTACTCTTCCTTTAATACCAACAATGGTATCCCCAACATGAATATCTCTACCAATTGCATATTTTGATGCAATAGCTTCTAGCTTTAAAATAGTATTTACCGGCGAGTCAAATTCATCGTTTAATCCAATTAATTCTCCATTTTTAAAATGAAGTTTCACATCAGTAGGTGTTGTTTTTTCTAATTGACTTGGATAAGCTTCTTCAGGCAAAGCCTGATGAGAGGTCAATGTCTCTACACCTCCAATACTTGTTCCCCAAATTCCTTTATTAATAGAGTATTTTGCTTTAGACCATGGATAATCTACACCATGTTTTTGTAAATAGTGAATTTCTTCTTGTCGGGAAAGTTTTAAATCTCTAATTGGGGTTATAATTTCAATTTCTGGAGCCAATGTTTGAAAAATCATATCAAATCGTACTTGGTCATTTCCTGCACCTGTGCTACCGTGTGCAATATATTTTGCATCAATTTTTTTTGCATATTCTACCACTTCAATAGCTTGAAAAACCCGTTCAGCACTTACAGAAAGTGGATAGGTATTATTTTTTAATACATTTCCATACACCATAAATTTTATAGCTTTTTCATAATAAATATCTAAAATATTTTTATTTGTATGTGAAGCAACTCCCATATTGTACGCTTTTGCTTCAACAACTTTAAGTTCTTCTTCTGAAAAACCCCCAGTATTTACCAAAACACTATGAACTTCAAGGTTTAATTCGTGTTGTAAATATTTAACGCAATAGGAAGTATCCAAACCTCCGCTATATGCTACTACTACTTTTTCCATGATATTGTTTTTTATTCTTTTTTAGAAATAATGCTTGTTTAATTTTTTTTAATCTGCTTAATACTTTTGAATTATAAGGATGCTTCTTTTCATTTTTTTTATGAATTGGATTGTACAGCATTCCTGTACATAAACACATTTTTTTATCTGTTCTCATTAAAACATCATAATTACCGCATGTTTTACAGCCATTCCAAAAAGCTTCATCTCTAGTTAATTCAGAAAAAGTTACTGGCTGATATCCCAATTCATAATTAATTTTTAAAACTGCCAAACCTGTTGTAATCCCAAATATTTTAGCATCTGGGTATTTTTGTTTTGAGTATTCTAAAATTTTCTTTTTAATTTTTTTAGCTAACCCTTGATTTCTAAAATTAGGGTGCACAATAAGTCCTGAGTTTACCACAAACTCTTTGTTATCCCACGTTTCGATATAGCAAAATCCAGCAAAATTGTCTTTATCAATTGCTATTACAGCATTGCTATTTTTAATTCTTTTAATAATATACTCAGGAGTTCTTTCAGCAATACCAGTACCTCTAATTTTAGCAGATTCTTTGATAGTATCACAAATTATCTCTGCATATTTTATATGTGTTTTGTTAGCTATAACAATTTTCATTGTTTACTTTTTTATTTTAAAATTTAAATTTTGATGTTTTATGAAATGGAAAACGGACGCACCGTTTTCTTAGAATAAAGACGCCCACAAGGGACGGTGACGTGAACTGAAATGCCTAGTTATTTTGTTTGAAGTATTTAGAATCAAACTTAAAAGAAATATAATATTAAAAGATAGTTGCAAAATAATTGGTAATAATGAAAAATTAATAAACTGTTTTTTTTTAGGTGAATTAGCGCACGCAGCGATAAACGTCGAAAGAGCGACGGGGATATTTTACAGTTGTATTTAAATTGATTATTTTCATTGGTGCAATGTTACGTAAAAATATTAATACAACAATACTTTTATATTATATTTAACAATCTTCTGGTAAATAGTATTAAATATTAACACATATTACTTACCTAATTATTATTTTGTCAAATCATAAATTGAAATAATTCAGGCTTTTCATTTAAATATTCACCTAAAAATCCTTTTTGCTTCATTCTTTCTACTAAAGGTTCAAAATCATCTTTTGAATCTAATTCAATTCCAACAACTGCTGGCCCTTTATCTCTATTGTGCTTTTTGGTATATTCAAAATAAGCAATATCATCATTTGGTCCCAATACATCTACCACAAATTCCTTTAAAGCGCCTGCACGTTGAGGGAATTTTATGATAAAATAATGTTTTAAACCCTCATAAAATAAGGCGCGCTCTTTTATTTCCTCCATTCGGGTAATATCGTTATTACCTCCACTTACCACACAAACTACTGTTTTCCCTTTTATCTCCTCTTTGTAGTCTTCAAGAGCTGCTATAGATAATGCTCCTGCTGGCTCAACTACCATCGCATTTTCGTTATATACTTTTAAAATGGTTGAACAAATAAGCCCTTCGCAAATGGTATTGGTATCATCCAACAACTCTTTACAAAATTCAAAAGTTAATTCTCCCATTCGCTTTACGGCAGCTCCATCAACAAAATTATCAATTTCTAAAAGTGTTGTATTTTTTTTGTTTTTTAATGACGTAGTTAATGATGGCGCTCCTTTTGGTTCTACACCAACTATTTTAGTTTTTGGACTTAATACATTAAATACAGTTGACATACCAGATGCTAAACCACCTCCGCCAACAGGGAGAAATAAATAATCAATAGAACTAGAGCTTTCATTCAAAATTTCTAGCCCAACTGTTCCCTGTCCTGCTATTACTTCTAAATCATCAAATGGGTGTACAAAAGCTTTTTTATTCGTAGTACAAAACTCAATAGCAGCTTTTTGACTATCGTCGAAACTATCACCAAAAAGTTGAATTTCTATAAATGTACCACCAAACATTTTAACCTGATCAATTTTTTGATGTGGTGTTGTTACAGGCATAAAAATAGTACCGTAAACTTTTAATTTCTGACAAGCATAAGCAACTCCTTGTGCATGATTTCCTGCACTTGCACATACAATTCCATTCTTTAAATCTTCTTTTGTTAAACTCTGAATTTTATTATAAGCACCTCTTATTTTATACGATCTAACTACTTGTAAATCTTCTCTTTTGAAGTAAATTTTTGCTTGGTATCGTTCAGAGAAATTTTTCATAAAAACCAAAGGAGTTTGTTCTACAACTCCTTTGATGTTTTGCTGAGCTTTATATATTTTCTCTAAAGAAATGCTGTTTTTAGTCGTAATTTTCATCAAATATTGTCAATCTATATTAACTAGTTTTTGAATGTAGTTTTAAAAATCATGAGGTTCTTGCCTTACTTCTAATCCATTCAGTAACAAACAGAAATGTCAGCTCATTTTTAATTAAACAATTTTTGTCATTGCTGTCATAGAATCACGAAGATATTCTCCAATATCTTCAACGGGGTGATTTCTTATTGCTGTATTTACTTCAATTAATTCTTTATTATCTACTCCATTATCACAGTTATTAAAAGGTCTTCCTACTAAATTGCTAGGTAAATTACTTACATAATCAGCTATTAAAGGTTTACACGCATGGTCAAATAAGTAACATCCATACTCTGCTGTATCAGAAATCACTCTATTCATTTCAAATAATTTTTTACGTGCAATAGTATTTGCTATTAATGGCGTTTCATGCAAAGATTCATAATAGGCTGATTCTTCAATAATTCCAGATTCAGTCATTGATTCAAAAGCTAGTTCTACACCTGCTTTAACCATAGCAACCATTAATGTCCCTTTATCAAAATATTCTTGTTCTGAAATTTCAACCGCACTTGCTGGTGTTTTTTCAAAAGCAGTTTCACCAGTTGCAGCTCTCCAAGTTAACAAATTCACATCATCATTTGCCCAATCTTCCATCATTGTTTTTGAAAAATGACCTGACATAATATCATCCATATGTTTTTGAAAAAGTGGACGCATAATTTCTTTTAATTCTTCTGAAACTTTAAATGCAGCTACTTTCGCAGGATTGGATAATCTATCCATCATATTGGTAATTCCACCATGTTTTAAAGCTTCTGTTACTGTTTCCCATCCGTATTGAACTAATTTTGAAGCATAACCAGCCTCTACACCTTCATCTATCATTTTATCAAAACATAAAATAGAACCCGTTTGTAACAGTCCGCAAAGAATTGTTTGCTCTCCCATTAAATCTGATTTTACTTCAGCAACAAATGAAGATTCTAAAACTCCTGCAGTATGTCCTCCCGTAGCAACAGCATAAGCTTTGGCATAATCCCAACCTTTACCTTCTGGATCATTTTCAGGATGTACAGCTATTAATGTTGGTACACCAAACCCTCTTTTAAATTCTTCTCTAACCTCTGAACCTGGTGACTTTGGTGCAACCATAATTACGGTGATATCTTTCCGTATTTGCATTCCTTCTTCCACAATATTAAACCCATGAGAATACGATAACGTTGCTCCTTTTTTCATTAAGGGCATTACTGCAGAAACTACTGAGGTATGCTGTTTATCAGGTGTTAAGTTGATTAATAAATCTGCCGAAGGAATCATTTCTTCATAGGTTCCAACTTTAAATTTATTTTCAGAAGCATTTAAAAAAGATTGTCTTTTTTCAGAAATTGCAGCTGGTCTTAATGTATAAGAAACATCTAAACCCGAATCTCTCATATTTAGCCCTTGGTTTAAGCCTTGAGCTCCACAACCAACAATTACTATTTTTTTATCTTTTAAAGCTTTAACACCTTCCTTAAATTCAGAAGAATCCATAAATCTACATTTTCCTAGTTGATCTAATTTTTCTCTTAATGAAAGTGTATTAAAATAATTTGTCATTTCTATATTTTTTATTCTTACTAATTAATTTCTTCTAATAGTTCTGTAATCGCCATTTTAGGTCGCGTAATTGCTATACGCCCCGAACGAACAAACTGTAATAAACCAAATGGTTTTAGTTTTTCATACATTCTATTTATATCTTCTTTTAAACCAGAAGCTTCAATTACAAAATAACGCTCAGTTATTGCAATTATATGTGCTCTTCTAAATTTTAATTTATCTTGAATTTTTTCATCGTATAAATGTGTTGATGCAATTTTAAACAACGCTGTTTCGTGGTATATAATTTCATCTTCAGTATGATAAAAAGCTCTTATAACTTCAATTTGTTTTTCTAACTGACCAACAACTTTTCTTATTAAAGTTTCTGGTACTTCAACCACAAAAGTAAATCTATGTACGTGTTCAATCTCAGATTTTGAAACGGTCATACTTTCAATATTGATATGGCGTTTTAAAAATATTGCTGAAATACGATTTAATATTCCTATATTATTTTCGGTATATACCGAAACTGTAAAATTTTTATTTTCTTCCATAATTAACTTAATCTTATATCTGAAACACTTGCTCCTGTTGGTATCATTGGAAACACATTATCTTCTTGTTCTATCACAACTTCTAAAAAATATGTTTCTTTTGAAGCAATCATTGTTTTAATTGCGTCTGCTAAATCTTCACGTTTCGAAACTCTAACAGCTTCAATATCATAAGCTTCTGCAAGCTTTACAAAATCTGGACTTACCATTTCGGTAGAAGCATAACGCTTGTCAAAAAATAATTCTTGCCATTGACGAACCATTCCTAAATAACTATTATTTAATACTACAATTTTAACAGGTACTTTTGTTTGAAGAATTGTACCTAATTCATTGCAGGTCATTTGATAACCTCCATCACCAATAATTGCCACAACTTCACGATTTGGAACACCCATTTTTGCACCTATTGATGCTGGCAACGCAAATCCCATAGTTCCTAAACCACCTGATGTTACATTACTTCTTGTTTTTATAAAATCCGCATAACGACACGCAAACATTTGATGCTGACCAACGTCTGAAACCATAACAGCATCTCCTTTAGTTTCTTTATTAATTCCACCAATAACTTCACCCATTGTTAATCCCTTTTTAGTAGGGTTTAACTGATTATTAATTACAGCTTCATGTTCAATATTATATAATTTATTAAATTCTTGCATCCATTCTTTATGCTCGGTTTTATTAACATACTGCATAATTTCGGCTAACGATTCTTTAACATCGGCTATAACAGCAATATCCGTTTTTACGTTTTTGTCTATTTCTGCAGGGTCAATATCAAAATGAATCACTTTAGCTTGTTTTGCATAGGTTGCTAAATTTCCAGTAACCCGATCATCAAAACGCATTCCAATGGCAATTAAAACATCACAAGAATTAGTTAGTACATTTGGCGCATAATTACCGTGCATACCAACCATACCAACATTTAAAGGGTGCTTCGTCTCTAAAGCTGAAAGTCCTAAAACTGTTGATGCTGATGGAATATCTGTTTTTTCAATAAAATTTTTAAACTCTTGTTCTGCTCCACCAATAATAACACCTTGTCCCCAAACTATGAAGGGTTTTTTAGCGCTATTAATTAGCGCTGCAGCTTCTTTAACTTGTGCTATATTTAATTTTGGAATAGCCCTATAACTTCTAACTTTTTTACATTTTTTATAGGAAAAATCTAACTCTCCAAATTGAGCATCTTTCGTAATATCAATTAAAACGGGTCCTGGACGACCAGATTTAGCAATGTAAAATGCTTTTGCAATTACTTCTGGTATTTCACTCGCCTTTGTTATTTGATAATTCCATTTTGTTACCGGTGTTGAAATTCCAATAATATCTGTTTCTTGAAAAGCATCTGAACCTAATAAATGTGACCCAACCTGACCTGTAATACAAACCAATGGAGTAGAATCTATTTGAGCATCAGCAATACCCGTTACCAAATTAGTAGCGCCTGGGCCTGAAGTTGCAAAAACCATCCCTACTTTTCCTGTTACGCGTGCAAACCCCTGTGCGGCATGAATAGCTCCTTGTTCATGACGTGTTAATACGTGGTGAAATTGATCTTGATATTTATATATTTCATCATATACTGGCATAATTGCACCACCTGGATAACCATAGGCTAAATTAACACCTTCTTCTAATAAACATTTTATGACTGCCTCTGCTCCTGTTATTTTTATCATCTTTTCAGCTATCCCTTCTTGAATATCTTTTTTTAATGTCTCCATATATTTAAAATTTATCCGTTACACAACCTTCTGAAGCTGAAGAAACGGTTTTAGCATATTTATATAATATTCCTTTTTTATGTTTTAAAGCAGGTGCTTTCCATTCTGCTTTTCTTTTTGCCAATTCTGCATCTGTTAATTTCACGTCAATTGTTTTAGCTGAAGCATCAATTACAATAATGTCTCCATCTTTTACGAGGGCTATAGTGCCTCCAGACTGTGCTTCTGGAGTAATATGTCCAACTACAAAACCATGAGTTCCACCAGAAAAACGACCATCTGTAATTAAAGCAACTGTTTTTCCCAAACCTGCACCCATAATCATAGATGTTGGTTTTAACATTTCTGGCATTCCTGGACCTCCTTTTGGCCCCACATATCTAATTACAATTACATCTCCTTTTGATACTTTTCCTTCTCCAATACCTTTATTGGCTTCTTCTTCACTATTAAAAACCACTGCTTTTCCTTCAAATAAATTTCCTTCTTTTCCACTTATTTTTGCTACTGCACCTTCTGTGGCCAAGTTTCCATAAAGAATTTGAAGATTTCCAGATGCTTTTAAAGCTTTTTCAGTTGGGTGAATTACCTGTTGATCTTCTTCAAAACTTAACGGTTTAACATGTGCTAAATTTTCAGCTAATGTCTTACCAGTAACCGTCATACAGTCTCCATGTAAATAACCTTTTTCTAGTAAATATTTCATCACTGCCGGCGTACCACCAACTCCATGAACATCTTCCATTAAATATTCACCACTTGGTTTTAAGTCGGCTATTAAGGGAGTTCTATCACTTACACACTGAAAATCTTCCAATGTAAAATCAATTTCGGCAGCATGTGCAATAGCTAAATAATGTAATACTGCATTGGTTGAACCTCCTAAGGCATTAACCAAAGCCACCGCATTTTCTAACGATTTTTTAGTGATAATATCTAACGGTTTTAAATCTTGTTCTAATAAGTTTTTAATTGCTGAAGCTATTCTTGAGCTTTCACCTTCTTTATGAGGGTTTTCAGCAGGAATAGATGAATTATATGGTAATGCAAATCCCATAGCCTCAATAGATGATGCCATAGTATTTGCCGTATACATTCCTCCACAGGCTCCTGCTCCCGGAATGGCATTTTTAATAATTTCTTTATATTCTTCTTCTGAAATATTTCCTGCTAATTTTTGACCTAATGCTTCAAATGCAGAAACAATATTTAATTTTCGACCTTTATAACGCCCTGAAGCAATAGTACCTCCATACACCATTAACGAAGGTCTATTTAAACGTAACATTGCTATAATTGCTCCTGGCATATTTTTATCACATCCTACAACAGCTACCAATCCATCATAACTTTGAGCATTCATAACTATTTCAATAGAATCGGCAATAATATCACGAGAAGGCAAAGAGTAATTCATTCCTGAAGTTCCCATTGAAATACCATCACTTACTCCAATGGTATTAAATATTAGCCCTATTTGATTCTCTTTATTAACCTCTTCTTTAATTTGAGAGGCTAAATTATTTAAGTGCATATTACAAGGGTTCCCGTCAAAACCCGTACTTACTATACCCACTTGAGGCTTTTTCATATCTTGTTCTGAAAGCCCCACACCATACAACATTGCTTGTGCTGCTGGCTGTGTAGGGTCTTGCGTTACTCTTTTACTATACTTGTTTAATTGCATTTATTTTAGTTCTTTTTAAATTATTTTAAATTATTTTTAAAACAATCTACTTTTTATTTGTTTTTTTCAATAAAAAGCAAATTTAAATTAGGGATTCGTTTTATGTTTTTTATGTTTTTATATTTTACAATATCCATTGTCGTTTTATTTTACTTATAGTTCTGTTTTCCTGATAGTTATATCTTGTTTTTTTACAATGATTATCCCATAAAAAAACCTGTATCATTTAATGATACAGGTCTTAATTTTTTAATATCAACTTGCATCAAATCACCAGATTTATACCAATGACTTGAATTAAAATAATACTATTTAAATTTGTTGTTTGCATAATCACCTCATAAAAAAAACCTTCCTGAAAATTTCAAGGAAGGTTTTTAATTTTTATAAATTACAATAACATTCCTAGTCTACTAGTGAAATAATCACAAAGACATTGATAGTAATAATATTAATAATTAACGTTTTCATATTGATGAAACAAATATGCTATTATTTATTTAATAAAAAAATATTTTATTCTTTTTTATTTTATCATTTTTTGTGCTTTTTGTTTAATTATCACTTCAACAGGTACATTTTGTATTTTACTTTCTAACCACGATAAAATATCTAAATATAAAAAAGATCTTTTTTCATAAGGATGATTTTCAAATTTACTCAATTCTTTATGCAATTTTATAAACGCTTTATGTAAGTCTTGAGGGTAAATTGTACTCAGGTTTTTTAAAAATGAAATCATTTTACGCTGTACTTCATGCAAATCATTCATCTTTAGTAAAAACTTATAGGTTGATATTATTAACTTATCAATATTGTAATCTAAACCGGCATCATAATGTGCAACTAAATTCAGTACTCGTGAAAAACACAATAAATCTTCACGCATTTTTAAATTTTTGTTATTTATTATTTTTTCTAAATAAAAAATGCACTCTTCATTTTTACCAGCACCAAAATACATACAAGCAATTTTATAGTAAAAAACCATAATATGATGTGCATCTATCTTGGTCTCATAATTTTTAATTTCATTTAATAGTTTAGATACAAAATGAAGTCCTTTATGAAACCGCCCTTCTAAAAAATAAAGATTTAATTTGTTTTGATAATAATATAAAAATGTTAAAGTATTGGTGTTTTCATTTATAGCAATATTTTTATTTTCTATATCAGCATTTAAATTTTCAAGTACTTTATTAAATTTTGTTTTATGCTTAATCAAATAAAGTGACTCTAATAAATAATTAACTCCTTTAAGATAGAAAACAGAATTTTGTTTTTTCATATTTGGATTTTCTTCAAACAAATTAACCCATTTTTGAGAATATTTATAACTCAAAACAAAATCTTGCATAATTAAACTATGCCATAAATAAGCCTTGTATAAAAATAATTTCTCTTTAAACCCTAATTCTGACAATTTATATTTAGGTAGTCTTTTTTCAAAATAAATTTTAACTTTTTGAGCATCAATATCGTCTTTTACATATCCTTCTTTTAACATTAAACTATATAGCTGAAGTGATAAGTTTGAGAGCTTACTAGCTCTTGCATTTTTTAAACTCAACTCCTTTGCTTGTGCAGAAAGCTCTTCAGCCCTGTTACTTAAACTTCTTGTAATGTACTGAGATTCAATAACCTTCTCAAACTCTACTATTTCAAAGGCTAAATTATTCTCTTCATTATTTAAGGATATCTCTTTGGCTTTCTCTAAAATTTTTAAACTTTGTTTATACAAACCCTTGCTGTATAAAATTGCAGCAAAATCAAATTGCTCTCTAATTTGAGACCTCACGTTTTGATGCACAGGGTTTAAACGCAAACTCACCAAAATTTGTTTGTATAAATGTGCTTTCGTGTTCGATATTTGTTGCTTTTTTATATTTGTTTTCTTTAAAATTAAATCATCATTAAATTCACTTACTTTATCTAACAAATTAAATAACGTAATAAAATTAGCTTCGGTATTTCCACCCAATCTACCAACATATAACTTAAATTGTCTCTTTTCAGATTTTGAAAGTGACTTTATTAACGTAAAAAGCACATCTTTTTGTTCAATAGCCATTGTAACAAATTTATTTTTATTTTATTGATTTTTAACACTTTACAAAAAATAACAATCATTTGAATATTGTAAACACCGCTTTTATTAAAATTTATAGAAAAGGTATAACGTTATTTTTGATAATTCAAATGTGATAAAAAAAAACTAATAATGAGTAATAATAAAGTCCAAATTTTTGATACAACCTTAAGAGATGGAGAACAAGTCCCTGGTTGCAAGTTAAATACAGAACAAAAATTAGTGATTGCAGAACGCTTAGACATATTAGGTGTTGATGTAATTGAAGCTGGGTTTCCTGTCTCAAGTCCAGGTGATTTTACTTCTGTGGAAAAAATTTCAAAATTAGTAAAAAATGCAACTGTTTGTGGACTAACAAGAGCCAACAAAAAAGATATTGAAGTTGCAGCTGCCGCATTAAAATATGCAAAACGACCAAGAATTCATACCGGAATAGGAACATCTGATTCTCATATCATTTATAAATTCAACTCAACACAAGAAAAAATAATAGAACGTGCTGTACAAGCTGTTTCTTACGCCAAATCATTTGTTGAAGATGTTGAATTTTACGCTGAAGATGCAGGTAGAACAGCTAATGAATTTTTAGCAAGAGTTTTGGAACAAGTAATTAAGGCTGGTGCTACTGTGTTAAATATACCTGACACAACTGGCTATTGTTTACCTGATGAATATGGCGCCAAAATAAAATACCTCAAAGAAAATGTAAAAGGGATTGACAATGTTATTCTTTCTTGCCACTGCCATAACGATTTGGGTTTAGCTACTGCCAATGCAATAGCTGGTGTTCAAAACGGAGCTCGTCAAATTGAATGTACCATAAATGGAATTGGTGAACGTGCAGGAAATACTGCCTTAGAAGAAGTTGTTATGATTTTAAAACAACATCCTTATTTAAATTTGGAAACAGGCATAAATAGCAAGTTATTGTACAGTACAAGTCAACTTGTGCAAGAAAGTATGGGTATGAGAGTTCAAGCAAATAAAGCTATTATTGGAGAAAATGCTTTTGCTCATAGTTCTGGAATCCATCAAGATGGAGTTATTAAAAATAGAGAAACTTATGAAATAATTAACCCTGCTGAAGTTGGTGTAAATGAATCTTCTATTGTACTAACGGCAAGAAGCGGCAGAGCTGCCTTAGCTTACCGAGCAAAAAATGTTGGTTATAACTTAACAAAAATAGAACTGGATGATTTATACCCTCAATTTTTGAACTATGCTGATCACCGTAAGGAAGTAAATGATAAGGATCTTCAGCATTTAATGGAATTAAACCATGTTCACAAAACAGCTGTTAATTTCTAAGTTAGAAATCACATTATAAGTTTTTATGTTATTTTTGAAGTTATAACTTAAACACATGAAATTAAAAATTGCTTTATTACCTGGTGACGGAATTGGACCTGAAGTAATTCAACAGGCTACAAAAATATTAGATGCAATTGCTAAAAAATACAACCATATTTTTGAGTATAAAACAGCTTTAGTTGGTGCTATTGCAATTGAAGAAACAGGCAATCCACTACCAAATAAGACGTTAGAAACTTGCTCTGATGCTGATGCCATATTATTTGGAGCCATTGGAGACCCAAAATACGACAACAATCCAAGTGCTAAAATTCGCCCAGAACAAGGCTTATTAAAACTTCGAAAAAAATTAGGTCTCTTTGCAAACATTAGACCTATAACAACTTATAATTCATTAATTCACAAATCAAATTTAAAAAAAGACGTAATTAAAGGAACTGATTTTGTTATTTATAGAGAACTTACTGGTGGTATCTATTTTGGTGAAAAAAAATTGAGTGCTGATGGAAATTCAGCCTCAGATAATTGTAACTATACCGCTAATGAAATTGATAGAATTGCACATTTAGCATTTAAAGCAGCATCTGTAAGAAGAAAAAAGCTAACCCTAGTTGATAAAGCCAATGTATTAGAGACCTCTCGCCTTTGGAGGAAAAGAATTATAAAAATGGCAAAAGAATATCCTACCGTAAAATTAGAGTTTTTATTTGTTGATAATGCCGCAATGCAACTTATTTTAAATCCAAAACAATTCGATGTTATTTTAACTGAAAATATGTTTGGAGATATTCTTTCTGATGAAGCAAGTGTAATCTCAGGGTCAATTGGGTTACTCGCTTCTGCGTCTATTGGTGAGCATACAGCTTTATTTGAACCTGTTCATGGTTCATACTCACAAGCCAAAGAGAAAAACATTGCCAATCCACTAGCGGCCATATTATCGGCTGCCATGCTTTTAGAATATTTTGATTTATTTGATGAAGCTGAAGATATTAAAAATGCTGTTGAAAAATCTATAGATTTAAACATTTCAACACCTGATTTAAATACTACGAATCATTTCTCTACAACTAGTGTAGGGAATTTTTTAAGAGACTTCATTTTAGATGAAGAAAACACATTCTACAATAAAAATAATATAGATTTAGGACAATCAACTATAATTTAATAGTTAACAGTCCTTAATCAAAAGTCAAAAGTTTTTGTTTAGTTTTACAGCTATGAAAAATAACACTAGCCTTATAGATGCTATTAACTATCGCCGTTCAGTTAGAGTGTTTGATGCAACTAAAGAAATTGATTCAGAAATTGTAAAAAAATGTATTCAGCAAGCAACATTGGCTCCTAACAGTAGTAATATGCAATTATGGGAATTTCATCATATTACTTCAAAAGATGTTTTGGATAAATTAGCTGTAGCTTGTTTAGGTCAAAGTGCCGCAACAACAGCAACAGAAATGGTGGTGGTTGTAGTTCGTAAAGACTTATGGAAAGAAAGAGCTAAAGAAAATCTTACATATTTAGAAAAATTATTTGGAAAAAAATCTAATGAAGAATATAGTGGTCGTGAAAAATTTGCAATAAACTATTATAGAAGAATCATGCCTTTTGTATATCGTGATTTTTTTGGGCTATTTGGCTGTTTTAAATATCTTATTTCATGGTTAACAGGTCTTTTTAAACCTACTTATAGACAATTAAGAAAATCTGATATGAGAATTGTTGCACATAAAAGTGCAGGTTTAGCTGCTCAAACTTTTATGTTGAGTATGGCTGCTGAAAATTATGATACGTGCCCTATGGAAGGAACTGACACACTTCGTATAAAAAAGATATTGAATTTACCTTCTAAAAGCGAAGTTAATATGGTTATATCATGTGGTATTCGCAAACCTGAAGGAGTTTACGGGGAGCGCTTTAGAATTCCTTTTGAAAGTATTTATAAACGTTGGTAATTCGTTTCAAAATAATCCGTCAAAAATAAATTATGACAACAAAAGAAGAAATAATTAATAAAATTATAGCAAACAAAAATAGACCACACTTAAATTTTAGTCTAAAATATAAAACTGAAAAATTTACAAACAACCTGTTTTATACACTATTTGATGCTGATGCTTGCTCTACAAGCAATATTGAGAAATTAGAAAATGATTTTAAAGAAATTTACAAACTTGCATGCCAAAATAATGATTGTTCATGCAAAACTATTTGGAATAATTTTTTAATTAAATTACCTGTAATTTTAGAAAATTTACATTTAGACGCTCAAGAATTGGTTAATAATGATCCCGCTGCAAAAACAATAGAAGAAGTTTACCTTGCATACCCGGGATTTTATGCAATAGCTATTTACAGATTTAGTCATGAATTGTTATTATTAAACACTCCTCTTATTCCTAGGTTAATGAGTGAATATGCCCATGGAAAAACAGGAACAGATATTCATCCTGGAGCAACAATTGGAAAGTCCTTTTTTATTGACCACGCTACAGGCACCGTAATTGGAGAAACCTGTATTATCAAAAATCATGTGAAAATATACCAAGGTGTTACATTAGGAGCCTTGCAAGTTGCAAAAAACATGAAAAATACAAAACGGCATCCTACGGTAGAAGATAATGTTACCATTTATGCAAATGCAACTATTTTGGGAGGTGAAACAACCATAGGTGAAAATACTACAATTGGAGGTAATGTTTGGTTAACAAAATCTGTTCCAAAAAACTCGTTAGTATATCATACAACTGAAACTAAGCTGAAATCTAAAATTAAACCATGAAAAATAAGTATATTTTTGATTTTATAGGAAACACCCCATTAATAAAAGTTCAACATTTATTAAATAATGAAAACGTTTCACTATTTCTTAAACTAGAAGGAAATAACCCTGCTGGAAGTGTGAAAGATAGAGCAGCATTTAATATGATTTCTGCTGCTTTTGAACGAAAAGAAATAAAAAAAGGCGATTATTTAATTGAGGCAACAAGTGGAAATACAGGTATTGCTTTGGCAATGATTGCCCAACAATTTGATATAAACATAGAACTTGTTATGCCTAAAAACTCAACAAAAGAACGCATACAAACAATGCTAGCTTATGGCGCAAAAGTTACATTAACGAATGCTAAAATTGGAATTGAAGGCGCTAGAGAATATGCTGAAAAACAAGTACTTGAAAAAGGATATTACATGCTTGATCAATTTGCAAATGATGACAATTGGAAAGCTCATTATAAAACTACCGGCCCTGAAATTTGGAACGATACTTTAGGCGAAATAACACATTTTATTTCTGCAATGGGTACAACAGGTACTATTATGGGAGTTTCAACTTACTTAAAAGAAAAAAATGAAACTATTCAAATTATAGGTGCACAACCAACAGATAATTCTAAAATTCCTGGTATTAGAAAATGGTCTAAAGAATTTCTTCCAAAAATATTTAATCCTAAAAAAGTAGATGCAATTATAGAAGTTAGCGAGGAAGAAGCAAAAATAATGACTAAAACATTAGCAAAAGAAGAAGGTGTTTTTTCAGGAATGAGTGGAGGTGGTGCTGTTGTGGCCTCATTAAAATTAGCAAAAACATTAACCAAAGGCACTATAGTAACTATTATACCCGATAGAGGTGATCGTTATTTGTCTTCTAGTTTATTTGGGTAAAATAGTGCTATAGTTAACTATATTTAAGATTGTATAGCAATCGCTTTTATTGTATTTTTGCACCCTAGATTATTTAATTACTTCGCATGAGAAAAATACAAATGGTTGACCTACTTGGTCAATATGATAAAGTTCAAAAAAAAATAGATTCAAAAATATTAGAAGTTGTAAAATCTGCAGCATATATAAACGGACCTGAAGTTCATAGTTTTCAAAAAGAATTAGAAAATTATTTAAATGTAAAACACGTAATTCCGTGTGCAAATGGTACAGATGCGCTACAAATAGCAATGATGGGTTTAGGATTAAAACCTGGAGATGAAGTTATTACGGCAGATTTTACATTTGCAGCAACCGTTGAAGTTATAGCCTTATTAGGTTTAACCCCTGTTTTAGTTGATGTTGAAAAGGATACATTTAATATTGATATTGAATCACTAAAAAAAGCAATTACTCCTAAAACTAAAGCTATAGTTCCTGTTCACTTATTTGGTCAATGTGCCAATATGGAAGCTGTTTTAGAAGTTGCCAAAACACATAACTTATTTGTAATTGAAGATACTGCACAAGCTATTGGAGCAGATTACACCTTTAAAAACGGTTCTAAAAAGAAAGCTGGTACCATTGGAAATGTTGGGACTACTTCTTTTTTCCCTTCAAAAAACTTAGGGTGCTATGGTGATGGAGGTGCTATTTTTACAAATAATGATGATTTAGCACACACACTTCGAGGAATTGTAAATCACGGAATGTACAAGCGATACTACCATGATGTTGTTGGAGTAAATTCTCGTTTGGATAGTATTCAAGCAGCAATTTTACGTATTAAATTACCTCTTTTAAATAGCTATTGTGATGCTCGAAGCAAGGCTGCTGAGTATTATACAAAAGCATTCTCTACAACTAAAAATATTACAACACCTGTAATTAGTAATTTTACTACACACGTTTTTCATCAATATACAATTCAAGTAAAAAATGTAGATAGAAATGCACTGCATCAACATTTGTTAGACAACGGAATACCAAACGCAATTTATTACCCTGTTCCTTTGCACAGCCAAAAAGCATATATGGATGTACGTTACAAAGAAGAGGATTTTAAAGTTACAAATGAATTAATAAACACCGTTTTATCTTTACCAATGCATACGGAATTAGATAGTGAACAGTTAAATTTTATTACATCAACCGTGTTAAATTTCATAAATAAATAATGAAGGAAATTTTAGTAACAGGAGGTTTAGGTTTTATTGGTTCACATACTGTTGTTGAACTTCAAAATGAAGGCTTTAATGTAGTAATAATTGATAACTTATCAAATTCAACTATAGATGTACTTGATAAAATTACTTCCATAACAACTAAAAAACCAAGGTATTTTAATATTGACTTAAAAAACAAAAAAGCTGTTCAACAATTTTTTAAAGAGAATGAGGTAGATGGGGTTATTCATTTTGCAGCATCAAAAGCTGTTGGAGAAAGTGTTGAAAACCCATTAGAATATTACGAAAACAATATTGGTTCTTTAATTTATTTATTACAAGAAATGAAAGCTAATAATGTAATTAATTTTATTTTTAGCTCATCTTGTACTGTCTACGGTCAAGCAAATGAACTTCCAATTACTGAAAATGCACCTATTAAACCTGCAGAATCTCCTTACGGGAATACTAAACAAATTGGAGAAGAAATTATAAAAGACACTACAAAAATTTCAGCTATAAAAGCGATTGCTTTACGTTATTTTAATCCAATTGGAGCCCATGAATCTGCAAAAATTGGAGAATTGCCAATTGGTGTTCCTCAAAATTTAATTCCTTTTATAACTCAAACAGCCGCGGGAATTCGCGAAAAATTAGCTGTTTTTGGGAGCGATTATGATACGCCTGATGGAACAGCTATTCGTGATTACATTCACGTTATAGATTTGGCAAAAGCTCATATTATTGCACTAAAAAGGTTACTTGAAAACAAAAATAAATCTTCTTTTGAAGTTTTTAATATTGGAACCGGTAAAGGAAATTCAGTACTAGAGGTTATTCAATCTTTTGAAAAAGTTACTGGCAAAAAGTTAAACTACGAATTGGTTGATCGTAGAGAAGGTGACATTACTGCTGCTTATGCAGATACAACTATTGCGAATACCAAACTAGGTTGGAAAGCCAAACTAACACTTGATGAAGCTTTACTCTCTGCTTGGAAATGGCAAGAAACATTAAAGTAAATAGTACCTTTAAAAATTTATTAAGAACAACAAAAGTCATTTTAAAGAGATCTTAAAATGACTTTTGTTAATTATAAGTTGTCTAAACAGAAGCACCACTTGCTGTTACACTTCTATCTATTTTTCGCATTAAACCCTGTAAAACTTTCCCTGGTCCAACTTCAATAAATTCTGTTCCTCCATCTGCAATCATTTGTTGAATAGACTGTGTCCAACGAACTGGTGATGTTAGTTGTTTCATTAAATTCTGTTTAATATCCTCGGGATTAGTAACGGCTTTTGCCACTACATTTTGATACACAGGGCATATTGGCTCACTAAATGTTGTGTTTTTAATAGCTTCTGCTAATTCTTCCCTTGCAGGCTCCATTAGTGGCGAATGAAAAGCACCTCCAACTGGTAATTTTAAAGCACGTCTAGCTCCTTTTTCCATTAAAAGTTCGCATGCTTTATCTATTGCTGAAATTTCTCCAGAGATAACTAATTGGCCAGGACAATTATAATTTGCGGCCACAACTATTCCATCAATACTTGCACAAGTTTCTTCTACCACGGTATCATCTAACCCTAAAACCGCTGCCATTGTAGACTCTTGTATCTCACAAGCTTTTTGCATTGCCAATGCTCTTTGGGAAACTAATTTCAATCCGTCTTCAAATGTTAAAACACCATTTGCTACCAATGCTGAAAATTCACCTAAAGAATGACCTGCAACCATTTCTGGTTTAAAATTATCACCTAATATTTTTGCCAATATGGTAGAATGCAAAAAAATAGCCGGCTGAGTAACTTTTGTTTGCTTTAATTCTTCTGATGTTCCCTCGAACATAATATCTGTAATTGAAAACCCTAAAATTTTATTAGCTTTTTCAAAAAGTTCTTGTGCTTCAGAAAATTTTTCATATAAATCAACTCCCATTCCTGAAAATTGAGCTCCTTGACCCGGAAAAATATACGCTTTCATCTATTTTATATTTTAATTTACTTAAAGGGTGCAAAAGTAAGAATTATTTCACTTCTATTATCACTTTATAACCTTCACTATTTCTAATATTAAAAACGGTATTATCTTCAAACAATAAATATTGCCCCTTTACTCCTATTAATTTCCCAAAGTAACTAGGTGTTTTTTCGAGGTTTAACGATTTAACCTTTGTAGGGTATTGAAGAACTGGATAGTTAATCTCTGTAATTTTCCCATTATTTGCTAAAAAATAGGGCTGAGCTTCTTTAGGTATAAACGCCTTCAATTTTTCTCTTTCTTCAATTAAATCAATGTCTAATATTTCATTTTTTAACATTTTTTGCCAATTCGTTTTATCGGCAACATGTTCTTTTAAAGCTACTTCTGTTATCCCTGCTAAATACCTGTTTGGAACCTCAACAATTTCTATGGCTTTTGTAGCCCCTTGGTCAATCCAACGAGTTGGTATTTGAGTTTTACGAGTTACACCAACTTTTACGTTGCTTGACAAAGCCAAATAAACAATATGCGGCTTTAATTGAGCTTCCTTTTCGTAAGCTAAATCACGATCCTCAATTCCTAAATGCGCAGTACTTAATTCAGGTTTCATTACCCAATCACCAACAGCTGCACTTTTATAAAAACAGTCATAACAAAGCCCTTGTCTAAATATTTTTTTTTCTTTTCCACAACTTAAACATTGGTAACCTTCAAAACTAATTTCAATTTCTTTGTTTAGTAATTGATTTAAGTTTAAAAAATCATTTTCAGTATCTAAATAATAATGTACCACATCATTTAACTCGGTCATCATTTTTTTTAACACAGCTTGGTATTGCATAGAAAGTTTTTAGTAAATTTAACACGATAAAGATACTCAATAAAAAAATGCCATATCAAATAGTTAATTCAATAATTTCATGGTTCTTAAAAAAAAGAAAGCATCAGGTAGCGTTATTTTTAAAATATCCTATTGATGTTCAAAATGAACTTCTTTTTAAATTACTTCAAACAGCAGAATATACTGAAATAGGTAAACAATACAATTTTTCAAACATTGAAACTTATGAAGCGTTTAAAGAAAAAGTCCCTATTCAACAGTATGAATCTATTGAACCGTTAATTGAACGTACCCGAAAGGGAGAGCAAAATGTATTTTGGCCAACTCCTATTAAATGGTTCGCAAAATCTAGTGGAACAACCAATGCAAAAAGTAAATTTATTCCTGTTAGTGATGAAGCTTTAGAGGATTGCCATTTTAAAGCTGGAAAAGATATGCTTTGCCTCTATTTTAATAACAATCCAGATTCTCAACTTTTTATTGGAAAAGGCTTACGCTTAGGAGGAAGTAGCGCTATTTATGAAGATAACAATTCTTATTTTGGTGATTTATCGGCTATTATTATTGAAAATTTACCTTTTTGGGCAGATTATAGCAGCTCTCCAAAGCAAGAAACAGCATTAATGAGTGAATGGGAAAGTAAAATAGAGGCCATTATTGAAGAAACTATTCATGAAGATCTAACCAGCTTGGTTGGTGTGCCTTCATGGATGTTGGTACTTTTAAACAAAGTTTTAGAAAAAACAGGTAAAAATAATATTATTGAAGTTTGGCCAAATCTCGAAGTATATTTCCACGGAGGAGTTAACTTTAATCCTTATAGAAAACAGTTTCAAAAATTGATTCCAAAAAAAGATTTTAAATATTATGAAATTTACAATGCTTCAGAAGGTTTCTTTGCCATTCAAGATTTAAATAATTCATTGGATTTATTATTAATGCTTGATTATGGTATTTTTTACGAGTTTATTCCAATGAATAAGTTTGATGGCGAAAACTCTGATGCAATTCCTCTTTCTAAAGTGAAATTAAATACAAATTATGCGCTAGTTATTACTACAAATGGTGGATTATGGCGTTATTTAATTGGTGATACCATAAAATTCACTTCATTAAATCCTTACCGTATTCGAATTACAGGAAGAACCAAACACTTTATCAATGTTTTTGGTGAGGAATTAATTATTGACAATGCAGAAACTGCTCTAAATCAAGCCTGTTTAAAAACGGGTGCTGAAATTTCTGAATATACTGCTGCTCCTATATTTATGAATAATGAAAAAAGTGGAGGACATGAATGGATGATTGAATTTAGAAAACATCCTAATAATATTAATTTTTTCACTGAAATGTTAGACAATGCTTTAAAAGCAATCAATTCAGATTATGAAGCCAAGCGTACTAATAATTTAACACTCTCTATGCCTAAGATTCATATTGCTAAACAAGGGCTTTTTTATAATTGGCTAAAACAACAAGGCAAATTAGGTGGGCAGCATAAAGTACCTAGACTATCTAATTCAAGAAAATATTTAGAAGAATTATTGACATTAATGGATGAAACCTAAATTTTTCGTTCAATTACGTAATTAACCATCATTAACAAAGAATTTTTGTAAATAGATTTCGGATATTTTTCCAGTATTTCTAAAGCTTTAGATTGGTACTCTTGCATTTTAGTTATTGTATACTCAATACCTCCATTTTCTTTCACAAAAGCAATAACTTCTTGGACCCTTTTTTTATCTTTATTATGATTTTTAACTGAGTTTATCAACCATTTTTTTTCTTTTTCAGAACAATTATTTAATACGTAAATTAACGGAAGTGTCATTTTCTGTTCCTTAATATCAATCCCTGTTGGCTTACCAATTTTTGCGTCAGTATAATCAAATAAATCATCTTTTATTTGAAATGCAATTCCTATTAATTCTCCAAATAAACGCATTTTTTCAATTTCTTCCTTATCACTTCCAACAGAAGCTGCTCCAATACCACAACATGCAGCAATTAGCGTTGCCGTTTTTTGGCGAATAATTTCAAAATACACATCTTCAGTTATATTTAATTTTCTAGCTTTTTCAATTTGTAATAATTCTCCTTCAGTCATATCTTTCAATGAAACTGATATTAATTTTAACAAATCAAAATCATCATTATCAATGGAGAGCAATAAACTTTTAGAAAACAAATAATCTCCAACCAAAACAGCTATTTTGTTTTTCCACAAGGCATTGATAGAGAAAAAACCTCTTCTCTTATTACTTTCATCAACCACATCATCATGAACCAACGATCCGGTATGGATTAACTCAATTAATGATGCTCCGCGATAAGTTCTCTCACTAAAATTGCCATTAGAAACCATTTTAGCTACTAAAAAAACAAACATAGGTCTCATTTGTTTTCCTTTACGCCTAACAATATAATGGGTAATTCTATTGAGTAACGGGACTCTTGTAGCCATGGCTTCTCTGAACTTGCTCTCAAAGAGTTCCATTTCTTGAAGTATTGGCTGTTTTATTTGTTCTACTAGCTTCATTAAGAAATCAAAAGTAAGAAAAATAGTTTAACTTTTGTTTGCTAATTGACCACAAGCAGCATCAATATCTTTTCCTCTGCTTCTGCGAACATTTACAATAATATCATTCATTTCTAAAATACTAATATAATCTTCTATAGCCTGTGGTTTTGCCTGTTTAAAATCTCCATCATCAATTGGATTGTATTCTATTAAATTTACCTTACAAGGTACATATTTACAAAATTGCACCAATGCCATTATAGCTTCTTTATTATCATTAATTTCATTCCAAACTACATATTCATACGTAATTCTACTACCCGTTTTTGCGTACCAATATTCTAAGGCTTCTTTTAAATCTTTAAGTGGGAAGTTTTGGTTAAAAGGCATTATTTTTGTTCTTACTTCATCTATTGCTGAATGTAAAGACACTGCTAAATTAAATTTCACATCATCATCTGCTAATTTTCGAATCATTTTTGGCACTCCCGAAGTTGAAACTGTAATACGTTTTGGCGACATTCCTAAACCTTCTGGCGAAGTTATTTTATCAATAGCTTTTAACACGTTATTATAATTCATTAAGGGCTCTCCCATTCCCATAAAAACGATATTTGATAATTTGTGATTGTAGTATAATAAACTTTCTTTGTTAATTGCTGCTACCTGATCGTAAATTTCATCGGGGTTTAAATTTCGCATTTTCTTTAAACGTGCTGTAGCACAAAACAAACAATCTAAACTACAGCCAACCTGGCTAGATACACAAGCTGTTGTTCTAGTTCCTGTTGGAATTAGAACCGATTCAACAATTAATCCATCATATAAACGTACGGCATTTTTAACTGTACCATCTTTACTACGCTGCATTGTATCAACTTCAATATGATTAATTACAAAATTGTTTTGTAACATATGGCGTGTTTCTTTTGAAATATTAGTCATATCCTCAAAAGTGTGAGCGCTTTTACTCCATAGCCATTCATACACTTGATTGCCTCTAAATGCCTTATCGCCATTTTCTACAAAAAAATTACGTAATTGATCTTTTGTTAAAGCTCGTATGTCTTTTTTTGAGTTCATTTTAATATTAACTTTATAAAAAGATTCCCGCATATGCGGGAATCAAATGACTAATAAATTATATTTTTTCTAAATAATTAGCATTGCATCTCCATAGGAGTAAAATTTATATTTTTCTTTAACTGCTTCTTCATAAGCTTCCATTAAAAAATCGTACCCTGCAAAAGCCGCAGCCATCATCATTAAGGTAGATTTTGGGGTATGGAAATTTGTAATCATACTATTTGCAATACTAAAATCGTATGGAGGGAAAATAAATTTGTTTGTCCATCTATCAAAAGTATTTAAATGTCCATTTGAAGAAACTGCACTTTCTAGTGCTCTCATAACTGTTGTTCCAACGGCGCAAATACGTTTTTTATTATCAATTGCATTATTTACAATTTTTATAGTTTCAGATGTAACAATAGCCTTCTCTGAATCCATTTTATGTTTTGATAAATCTTCAACTTCTACTGGGCTAAAAGTTCCTAAACCAACATGCAATGTAACCTCTGAAAAATCTATACCTTTAATTTCTAAACGTTTCATTAAATGTTTAGAAAAATGTAATCCTGCAGTTGGTGCTGCAACAGCTCCTTCATGTTTTGCATAAATTGTTTGGTAACGTTCTGCATCACTAGGTTCAACTTTTCTTTGAATATATTTTGGAAGTGGTGTTTCGCCTAGTTCTTGTAATTTTTTTCTAAATTCCTCATAAGAACCATCATACAAGAAACGCAATGTTCTACCTCTAGAAGTTGTATTGTCAATAACTTCTGCCACCAAACTCTCATCATCACCAAAAAATAATTTGTTTCCAATTCTAATTTTTCTAGCAGGATCAACTAATACATCCCATAATCTACTTTCTGCATTTAGCTCTCTTAATAAAAAAACTTCAATTCTTGCACCTGTTTTTTCTTTTTCACCGTACATACGAGCAGGAAAAACTTTGGTGTTGTTTAAAATCATTAAATCACCTTCATCAAAATAATTAATTAAATCTTTAAATGTATGATGTTCAATAGTTTGTTTTTTTCTGTCTAAAACCATTAAGCGAGATTCATCTCTGTGTTCTGCAGGATATTCTGCTAACAATCCTTCAGGTAATTCAAATTTAAACTTTGATAATTTCATGTATTTATTATTTTTTTTAGTGGTTACCTAAAATAGGTTATTTGCTATTTTCAATCTTTGTAAAGCGAAACTTCTAAAAGGTTTATTTTAAGTGTTTTTATAGAATGAGCGCAAATATACAACATCGGCATAGGCGTTGTCAAGTGATTTGCAATAAAACTTTGTATTGGTGTGTTTTAACAGGTCATTTTTTTAAAATCTTCCCAAAAAGTTGGATACGATTTTGAGACTACATTTGCATTTTCAATTTGAATTGATACCCTTGTGGCTAAAGGTGCAAATGCCATAGCCATTCTATGATCATCATAGGTTGCAATAGATATATCCTCTTTAATTTTTGTTGAAGCTTTTAAATGTAAAGTTTCATCCGTAATAACTACTTCACCACCTAATTTTTCAATTTCATTTTTAAGTGCAACTAATCTATCCGTTTCTTTTATTTTTAATGTGTGAAGTCCTGATAAAAAACATTCAATTCCCAAGCCAAAGCAAGTAACTGCAATTGTTTGAGCAATATCTGGAGCGCTAATTAAGTTGACATTTAATGACTTCAAAGTTAACGTGTTGTTATTTCTAAGTACAAGTGAGTTCTCTTCAAACCTTGTTCCAACACCTAAATCTTTATAGATAACTGCTAAAACCGAATCGCCTTGTAAACTGTTTTTAGTATAAGAAGCTAATTTTATTTCAGAATTAGGACTTAATGCACACAGGCTGTAAAAATAAGAAGCAGAACTCCAATCAGATTCAACCGTAATTGTTTTATCCTTAATTTTTGGTTTTGGCTGAATTGAAATAATATTGTTTTCCCAAGAATATTCAACACCTAATTCAGCTAATAATTGTAACGTCATTTTAATATAAGGTACTGAGGTTACTTCTCCCTTAAATTTTAACTGCAATCCTTTTTTTAATGTTGGAGCTATTAATAACAATGCCGAAATATATTGACTACTAACATTCCCATTAATTTCAACAAAATATTTCACTAATTTTTCACCTAAAATTTTTAAAGGAGGATACCCTTCTTTTTCTAAATATTGAATATTAGCACCCAATGTTACTAGTGCATCAACTAAAATTTTAATAGGCCTATTTTTCATTCTATGAGAACCTGTTAAAATAATTTCAGCATTTTCTTTTACTGAAAAATAAGCCGTTAAAAAGCGCATAGCCGTACCTGCATGACCAATATTTATTTCATTTGAAGTAGTTGCTAATGCTTTTTGCATCAACCTTGAATCATCAGAATTTGAACTATTTTCAATTTTTAAATTTTGATAAAATTGCTGCAAAATTAACAACCTATTTGTTTCACTTTTTGAGCCTGTAATTTGAATACTCCCTTTAACTTTTTTATTTATTTTATTGATTTTCAATAAATTCATTCCTATTAAATTAATAACTTAAAATAAAATAATTTTTAATAGCTTTACTCTTTAATTTTTTTTTCAATTTAAATCAACTAATCAATATGAAAAAATACTTTTTATTAGCAAGTTGCCTATTCTTAATATTAGCGTACAAAGTTAATGCTCAAAAAACAGTATCCAAATTTAATGAAGAGTTTTATAAATCTATAGAATGGCGAAATATTGGCCCTTTTAGAGGTGGAAGAAGTGCCGCTGTTACTGGTGTTGCTAATAAAGCAAATCTGTTTTATTTTGGTGCAACTGGCGGTGGAATATGGAAAACTACCGACGCTGGTAATACGTGGAGTAATATTTCTGATGGTTTTTTTGGAGGTTCAGTTGGAGCTATAGCTGTTAGCGAATCGGATAATAATGTAATTTATGTTGGTAATGGTGAAGTTACCATTCGTGGTAATGTATCTTCTGGAGATGGTATGTGGAAATCTTTAGATGCAGGAAAAACTTGGCAACACATTGGTTTAGAAAAATCGCGCCATATTCCAAGAGTACGCATCCACCCTAAAAATTCTAATATTGTATTTGCTGCAGTTTTAGGAGATTTGTATAAACCTTCTGAAGAAAGAGGTGTTTACAAGTCTATTAATGGTGGGAAATCTTGGAAAAAGGTATTATTTTCAAATGCAAATGCAGGTGCTGTAGATTTAATAATTGACCCAAATAATTATAGAATTTTATATGCTACAACTTGGAATGTAAGAAGAACTCCTTATAGCTTATCTAGTGGAGGTAGTGGCTCTGCCCTTTGGAAAAGTACTGATGAGGGTGAAACATGGACAAATATTTCTAAAAATGAAGGTCTTCCAAAAGGAATTTGGGGAATTAGTGGAATTACTGTTTCTCCAGTAAATTCTGATATTGTATGGGCACTAATAGAAAATAAAGATGGCGGTATTTACAAATCTACCGATGCAGGAAAAACTTGGAAATTAATTAATAAAGAACGTAAATTACGTCAACGCGCTTGGTATTACACACGTATTTATGCCGATACACAAGATGAGAATATCGTTTACGTTTTAAATGTTCGATACCACCAATCTAAAGATGGAGGGAAAACATTTAAAACATTTAATGCACCTCACGGAGATCATCATGATTTATGGATAGCACCTGAAGACAATCAACGAATGATAATTGGTGATGATGGTGGAGCGCAAGTTAGTTTTGATGCAGGAGAAAATTGGAGTACCTACATGAATCAACCAACAGCTCAAATATACAGAGTTGTGACAGATAATCATTTTCCTTATCGAATTTATGGAGCCCAACAAGATAATTCTACATTTAGAATTGCTCACCGAACAAATGGTGGAAATATTGGCGAAAGTGATTGGGAAAGTACCGCTGGAGGAGAAAGCGCTCATATTGCAGTAGACCCATTAAATAACGATATTGTTTATGGCGGAAGTTATGGTGGTTTATTAACAAGAATAAATCACAAAACAGGTGAACGCCGAGTAATTAATGTTTGGCCCGATGACCCAATGGGTCACGGAGTTGAAGATATGAAATATCGTTTTCAATGGAATTACCCTATTTTCTTTTCCCCTCACAATAAAAAGAAAATGTACACAACTTCTAACTTTGTACACGTAACGTATAATGAAGGGCAATCTTTTGAAGTTATTAGCCCAGATTTAACAAGAAATGATCCAAAAACACTTAAAGCTTCTGGAGGTCCAATAACCAAAGATAATACTGGTGTAGAATACTATGGAACTATTTTTGCGGCAGTAGAATCTCCTTTTGAAGAAGGTTTAATTTGGACAGGATCTGATGATGGTTTGGTTTATCTTACAACCGACGGTGGTAAAAATTGGAAAAATGTTACTCCTAAAAAAATGCCTGAATGGATGCTAATTAATGCTATTGAAGTAGATCCATTTACTGCTGGAGGAGCTTATATTGTAGGTACTCGCTATAAATTAGGAGATTATGCACCGTACATTTATAAAACTGAAGATTATGGTAAAAATTGGAAATTATTAACCAACGGAATTGATGCTGAACACTTCACCAGAGTATTACGTACAGATCCAAAAAGAAAAGGGCTATTATATGCTGGTACAGAAAAAGGAATGTATATAAGTTTTGATGATGGTAAAAATTGGAATCCTTTCCAACTAAATTTACCCATTGTTCCTATTACCGATTTGACAGTTAAGAATAATAATTTAATAGCAGCTACTCAAGGTCGTTCTTTTTGGATTATTGATGATTTAACTCCTTTACACCAAATTAATAAAACGCTCATTTCAAATGATTTATTTATGTTTAAACCTATGGATACTTATCGTATGGGAGGAAGTAAGCGAAAATCTAAAACTGCTGGTCAAAATCACCCTGGAGGAGTACTTATTAATTATTACGTAAAAGATATTGATGAAAAAGACACCTTAAGTCTATCTTTTTTTGATAATTTAGGGAAACATATTAAAACATTCTCAACAAATCCAGATACCAAACAGCAAGAAGAAAAACTAAAAGTTAAAAAAGGAGCAAATCAATTTAATTGGAATATGCAATATCCTGATGCTGAAAAAATAAAAGGAATGATATTGTGGTGGGCATCTTTAAGTGGGCCTAAAGCATTGCCTGGTAATTATTCAATTAAACTAACTAAAAATGGGAAAGTAGTTTCTGAGCAAAATTTCACATTGTTGAAAGACCCAAGGAGCACGGCTTCTGAAGAAGATTTATTAGCTCAATTTAATTTTATACTTGAAATTCAAGAAAAATTAACTGAAATTCATAAAACATTAAAAAACATTACAAAAGTTAAAAAACAAGTAAAACAGCTAAAAGCATCTATTTCAGATAAAGAAAAAAATAAAGAAATTATTGGTTTGGCTGATAAAATTGTAGAAGAATTAACCAACTATGAAAATGTGTTATATCAAACAAAAAGTAAAAGCAATCAAGATCCTTTAAATTTCCCAATTCGCCTAAACAACAAATTAGCACATTTAAATTCTTTAAGTTCAATAGGTGATTTTAAACCTACAGATCAATCAATTGAATTTAAAAATGAAATTGTAAAATTGATTGATGCTGAGCTATCAAAAATTTATTCAGTATTTGATAATGATGTTAAAAAGCTCAATAAAAAAGTAAAGCAAAGCGATATTGACTTGATTAATTTAGATTGATAAAAAATGCCTAAATGTCATTTTGAGCGGAGTCGAGAAATCTATGTGAAATTATTTCATTAAAACATTTCAACTTCGCTCAAAGTGATAATTAGAAATCTGAAATTAATTATTTCGAATGCAATGAAACAATTTGCTTCTTTCGAAAAAATTACGTTGTTTCTAGTTATGGTGTTATTTTTTTATAAACCTGTAATATCCTGCCATAAATGCACCGTAAAGTGCCGACATTAAAACTTGTGTTTTTGCAAATTGTTCAAACCCATTTGGTGAAAAATACTCATCCATCATTCCGTCAATTCCGCTATGGTTAAAAATAGAAATAATAATTTTTATAGCACTAACAATTACTAAAAACACCAATCCAAAACGAATTGTTAATTTTAAAAACGACTGATTTTTATACGTATTCATATCTATTTTAATTTTGTGTTGTTATGATGGCGATTGTGATCACGTTTGGTTTTAACATCCATTTTTTTATCAAAAGCTTCTTGTAAATCAATTCCTGTTTGGTTTGCCAAACACAACACCACAAAAACTACATCAGCCAATTCTTCTCCCAAATCTTTTCCTTTATCACTCTCTTTTTCACTTTGTTCTCCATAGCGTCTAGCGATAATACGAGCTACTTCTCCAACTTCCTCGGTTAATTGAGCCATATTTGTAAGCTCATTAAAATAACGAACTCCATGTTCTTTTATCCAATTATCAACAATTATTTGAGCGTTTTTAATATCCATTTTATTATTTTTACTAAAAATCAAAGATAGTGAACTTCTAATAATATTTTGTATACTCTTCTTTTTAAGAACACTTTAATCCTATTTTTTCTAATCAAAATTTAGATACGTTAAAAACTCATCTCTACCTATTTCTTTGGCTCCTAAACTAGCTAAATGAGAATTGTACACTTGGCAATCAATTAATTTATAGTTTTCTTTTTCTAATTTTTGAGTCAAATATATAAAGGCCAATTTTGAAGCATTACTTACTTTACTAAACATACTTTCACCACAAAATACAGTTCCTAAATCTACGCCATACAATCCGCCAACCAATTCTTTGTTATATTGAGCAGAGTCAAAATGTTGCCAAACTTCAACAGATTTTGCAACTCCTTCCTTATGTAATTTTATATATGCTTGTTCCATTTCATCAGTTATCCAAGTTTTACCTTGATCTGAAGGTCTATAAACTTGTTTACAATTAGAAATTACTTCTGAAAAATTTTGATTAAAAGTAACCGTAAAATCACCCCTACGGATAACTTGTTTCATGCTTTTTGAAATTTTTAAATCCCTTGGAAATAACACCATTCTAGGGTTTGGACTATACCATATAATTGGTTCTCCTTGATTGTACCAAGGAAAAATCCCACTTTTATAAGCTAACAATAATCTTTCAGCAGATAAATCTCCGCCAACAGCTAACAAACCATCTTCATTTGCTAAATGCACTGGAGGAAATATCAATTCTTTTGAAAGTAAATACATCTTAAATAATTTCAACAAATATAACTAAACAAAAAAAGAGAAAAGCATACACTTTTCTCTTTTATAAAATTGTAATAGATTTACTTAAAAAGGTAAATCATCTGGTTCGTTTTCATTCAAATCAGAGGTGGTTTCTAAATTATCTAATGGTGCAGCAATAGGTGGAGCTTCAGCACCTGCTCCTTCTTGTACCGCCTCAATTCTCCAGCCTTGAATAGAATTAAAATAAACCGCCTCTCCTTGAGGGTTTATCCATTCTCTTCCTGTTAAATTAATTGAAATTTTCACATCTTGACCTTCTTGGTAGTTATTTAATAAATCACATTTATCTTGAATAAATTCAATCTTTAACATTTGTGGGTATTGATCGTTTGTAGTGAGTACCATTTCTCTTTTTCTAAAACCATTTGCACCAAAAGTTTTAGTTTCTTCAATTTTTTTAATTTTTCCTGTAACTTCCATATTTCAAGTTTTTTTCATTAAAAGCACTTTCCAAGCACTTGCAACATCATTTTTTTCTAAAAATGCTTTCGCAAATGTATGTTTTTTTACACTATTATACCCAATAATTTGTGGGTGTTCTTTTGCAAACTTATCAACATCTTCTATAGGTGGTATTACTTCAACATTTCCTAACATGCCTAGGTCGTTTCCTGTTAATACACTACTGTTTCTAATTTCAAAAGGGATAGAATCAATGCCTATTCCTAACGTTTTTAATGGCTTAGGTATTTCAAAAAAACCTTCTTTAGCTCTTGAATATAAACTGCCTCCTGCTCTTGCTACTAAATCTAATTTTTGTTGATTTATATTTCCGTCATCATTCAAAAACTCTTTTTTTATGTGTAGCTTTATAACTTCACATATAATTAAATTTCCAGCTCCTCCCCCTGTTCCAAGTTCTATTATATCTTTCACTTTACATTCAAATTGTATTGGAGATTCACCAACTCTAAATGGTTTCACTTTTTCAGAAGCTACCATTGTAAAACCGGCCTTTTCAAACTCATTAACATTCTTTGGATATTCAGTACTTGACAATGACATTTGCTGTACAATATCATAATTTACTATATTTATTACAACTTCTCTAGTTTCCTTAGCATTCTTTAAGGTGTGCTTTATTGTATTATTTCGAACTCTTCTCGCTGGTGAAAATATTAATATAGGCGGATTTGCACTAAAAACATTAAAAAAACTAAAAGGTGATAAATTCGGATTTTCGTTGGTATCAATTGTACTAGCCAAAGCTATTGGCCTTGGAGCTACAGCACTTAATAAATAACCGTGTAGTTTTTCTATCGCAATGTCTTCTGGGTTTATACTTAACATCAATTTGTTTTCAACAAATATAAATATTTCAACTTTAAAATAATATAGATTATAATTTTAAGTTATATCAACATAAATTCTATATTTGAATAATGGCTTCACAAAAAAATTCTCAAATTATTAGATGGGCTGTAATAATTGCCTCTTTTATTATTGTTACACTTATTTTGTGGAATACATACAGTTTTTTTCAGAAATTCAAACACGAAGAACGAGCTAAAATGGAAATTTTAGCAACAGCACAAAAAGATTTAGCTACTAATTTAGACCTAAATGCTAGTATTAACTTACCTCTTAAAATTCTAGAAAATAATAAAAGTGTTCCCATGATTTTATCAAATGATAATGATGAAATTATTAGTTGGCAAAATTTAGATTCTATTAAAGCTCAAGATCATAGTTATTTAGTTAAGCAATTGGCAATTATGAAACGTGAAAATGATCCAGTAATTATTCAGTTTGATAAAGATCAAAAAAATTATATTTATTACAGAGACTCAGATTTATTAACTAAACTAAAATACTATCCTATTGCCTTAATTCTTATCTTATTCTTATTTGCCAGTGTAATTTATTTATTTTTTAAATCTAACAAAGTTGCTGAACAAAATAAATTATGGACTGGAATGGCTAAGGAAACAGCCCACCAAATTGGTACGCCATTATCTTCTTTACTAGGTTGGATTGAAATTTTACGTTTAGAAAATACTGATGAAAATACCATTAAAGAAATTGAAAACGATGTACATAGATTAACTATTATTGCAGAACGGTTTTCAAAAATAGGATCTACACCTACATTAACAAAACTCAATATTGTTGAAGCTACTTTTAATTCTTTCAATTACCTTAAATTAAGAAGTTCTAAGCAAGTTGAATTTAATTTTGAGGCTTCTGAACAAGAAATTTTAGCAAATATTAACCTTCAATTATTTAGTTGGGTAATTGAAAATTTAACAAAAAATGCTATTGATGCTATGGAGGGAAAAGGGGTAATAACACTTAAAATCTCTGAAAGTATTAAAAATGTTACTATTTTTATTTCTGATACAGGGAAAGGCATACCAAAAAATATTCAAAAAAAAATATTCTCACCTGGATTTACTACAAAAAAACGAGGCTGGGGGCTAGGTTTATCATTAGCTAAACGCATTATTGAAGATTACCACAATGGTAAAATTTCTGTATTAAAATCTGAAATAAACAAAGGAAGTATTTTTGTTATTACACTTAAAAAATAACGTTACAATTCCTTTGAAATAGCTTTTGCAACAGCTTCAAATTCTTTTGGCTGTAATTTAACCTTTTTAATAAATTGAATATCTTCCATTTTTTGTAACGGAATTAAATGTACATGCACGTGTGGAACTTCTAAACCAATAACAGCCATACCTATACGCTCACAAGAAATTACTTTTTTCATTGCAATAGCAACATCTCTTGAAAAGTCCATTAAGCCATTATAAGTTGCTTTGTCTAACTCAAAAAACTTATCAACCTCTTTTTTAGGCACAACCAACGTATGCCCCTTAGCATTTGGATTTATATCTAAAAAGGCATAGAATTCATTATTTTCGGCTACTTTATATGAAGGTATTTCTCCCTTTATTATTTTAGTAAATATTGACATTTTTTTCCGTTTTCTATTTAATCAAAAATAAGAAACCCTTATCAATTAAAAAACTGAAAAGAACTTTTACCTAATGTGTCTTTATTTTTAAGCTCTTGAAATTTCTATAACTTCAAATTTTACAATACCACTTGGAACTTCTATTTCAGCTATATCTCCAACCTTTTTACCTAATAACCCTCTTCCTATTGGTGAATTAACAGATAATTTTCCTTCTTTAATATTTGTTTCAGAATCAGCAACCAACGTATATGTAAATTCCATATTGTTAGCAGTATTCTTAATTTTCACAATAGAATGAATTAATATTTTTGAAGTATCTAACAAAGATTCATCAATAATTCTGGCATTAGAAATAACTTCCTTTAATTTTGCAATTTTTAACTCTAAGTGTGATTGTTCTTCTTTTGCAGCATGGTATTCCGCATTTTCACTTAAATCACCTTTATCTCTTGCTTCAGCAATATCATTACTAATTCTTGGACGTTCCACATGTTCTAAAAAATCTAACTCTTTTTTTAGTTTTTTCATTCCTTCTGGTGAATAATACGATATTTTACTCATAACTTATCTATTTAAATAAATACAAAAAATCCCAAAACTGGAAACCAGAATGAGATTTACACAAATGTACAAAATATTTGTAAATTGCAACCGTTTAACTTTTAAACTTCATGTTATAACTATGCGAAAGCTATTTTTATTGTTACCATTTATTATATTTTTCTCCTGCGAAAAAAATGTAACCAATGATATTTTGCCTAATGTATTAGTAAATATTACAATAAGTATAGATTTACCTCAATATATTGACCTACAAACACCAACAGGCTGGACTGAAATAGCTGGTGGAATTAAAGGAATACTTATTCAAAATACGGGTATTGGAAATCCTCCTTACAAAGCTTATGATAGGGCTTGTCCTAACAATGATTGTGCTACTCCAATGGTTTTTGATGGAAGTTTAAAAATGAAATGCCCTTGTGATAATAGTGAGTATAGTATTATTGATGGCTCACCTCAAACTTCTGGAAATATACATTTTGCTAGAGAATATAGAGTTAATGTTTTAAATTCTTCAACTCTAAATATTACCAACTTTTAACTTCTTAATTAAAAACAGATTCCTATTTTTGTGCAAAAGCAACAAAACGTGAAAAATTATTTCTCATCAAATTTTAAATTGGGTGTTTTAGGCGGTGGCCAATTAGGTAAAATGTTACTAACAGAAACTCAAAAATTTGATATTTACACCTGTATTTTAGATGGTTCTTCTGAAGCTCCTTGTGCGCAAATTTGTAATGAATTTTACCAAGGTAATTTATTAGATTTTGATACTGTTTACAATTTTGGTAAAAAAGTTAACTTATTAACTATTGAAATTGAACATGTTAACATTGATGCATTATTAAAGTTGGAAGAAGAGGGCTTAGAAATTCACCCTCAACCAAGAGTTATTCAAACAATTCAACATAAAGGGAAACAAAAAGATTTTTTTGTTAAAAATAAGATTCCAACATCTCCTCATAAGCGGTTTTCATCTTTAGAAGAATTAAAAAATGAAAAACACGCATTCCCTTTTGTTTGGAAATCTGCACAATTTGGTTATGATGGAACTGGAGTTAAAGTTATTAAAAGTAAAAACGATTTAAGTTTATTAAATGATGTTGACTGCATTATTGAAAAATTAATTCCTTTTAAAAATGAACTTGCTGTAATTGTTGCAAGAAATAAAAATGGAGAAATTAAAACATATCCTGTTGTTGAAATGGAATTTCACAAAGAAGCCAACCAAGTAGAATATGTTATTTGCCCCGCAAGAATTTCAAACGAAGTTGCTCAAAAAGCTCAAAAAATAGCTTTAAAAGTTGCAGAGTCTTTTAAACATGTTGGTTTATTAGCCGTTGAATTATTTCAAACTGAAAATGATGAAATTCTAGTCAACGAAGTTGCTCCACGAGCTCATAATAGTGGGCATTATAGTATTGAAGCTTCATATACAAATCAATTTGAACAACATTTACGAAGTATTTTAAACCTTCCGTTGGGTAATACAGATAGTAAACTTGCAGGAATTATGGTAAATTTGGTTGGCGAAGAAGGTTTTTCAGGTGATGTTATTTATAAAAATATAGACGAAATTTTAAAAATTGATGGAGTAACGCCACATATTTACGGAAAAAAACAAACAAGACCCTTTAGAAAAATGGGTCATGTAACTATCGTTAATAACAATGTAAATGAAGCTAGAAAAATAGCTGAAATAGTTAAAAATACAATTAGAGTAATAAGTAAATAAATATACAATTATGAGCAAAGTAGGAATTATAATGGGAAGTAATTCAGATCTTCCAATTATGCAACAAGCTATAGATATTTTACAAAATTTTAATATTGAAATTGAGGTTGACATTGTATCTGCGCACAGAACCCCTGAAAAATTATTTGATTATGCTAAAAATGCTCATACAAGAGGTATTTCTGTAATAATTGCCGGTGCAGGAGGTGCGGCACACTTACCTGGAATGGTAGCTTCAATAAGTCCTCTCCCTGTTATTGGAGTTCCTATCAAATCTTCAAATTCTATTGATGGATGGGATTCTATTTTATCTATTTTACAAATGCCCAACGGTGTTCCTGTTGCAACTGTTGCGCTTAACGGTGCGAAAAATGCGGGTATATTAGCTGCTCAAATTATTGGAAGTTCCAATAAAAATATCCAAAATACCATTGTTGATTTTAAAACAGATTTAAAAAATACCGTTATCAAAGCAAGTATAAAACTTAAAAAAAGCCTATAAAGACACTATTCTTTTAGGTGCTGTTTTTTGTCCTTTTTTATTTTTGAACGTAAAATTACTTACCAGCGTATTTATTTTAATTTGTTTGCGATTTTTTGATTTTAAGATAGATTTGCTCATTACTCTTATCTTTTCAATAATTAACTTAATATTTAAACGTTAAATTTTAATTTTAGGTATTTATTTTAGCAAAAAAATGTAAAAATATAACTCTAAACTAATTTTGGAAACTCTTCGCACAAAAGTACGTAGCTTTATAATATCTTTACAAAAAATAATTTTTATTTCTATATTGTAAAATTGTAAATATGAGTAATCCACTATTAGAAAACTATAAAACTCCTTTTTCAACAGCTCCATTTTCTAAGATTAAGAATAAACATTTTAAACCGGCTTTTAAAAAAGCAATTAATCTTGCAAAAGCCGAAATTGAAGTAATTTGTAACAATCCTGAAGTACCAACTTTTGAAAATACGATTGAAACACTAGATTTTTTTGGACAGAAATTAAATAGAATTTCAAGTGTTTTTTTTAATTTAAATTCTGCTGAAACCAATGATGAAATTCAAAAAATAGCACAAGAAATTTCACCAATGTTATCCGAGTTTTCAAATGACATCATCTTAAACAAAAAACTTTTCAAAAGAATTCAATTAGTTTATGATATAAAAAGTGAGCTAAATTTAACGGCAGAGCAAGACATGTTGCTAACTAAGAAATATAAAAATTTTGTTAGAAATGGCGCTCATTTAACTAAAAAAGAAAAATCTGAATTACGAATTATAGACACAAAACTGTCAAAATTAAAACTACAATTTGGTGAAAACGTATTGGCTGAAACTCATGATTTTAAACTTCATATAACTAACAAAACACAATTAAAAGGACTTCCAGAAAGTGCTGTAGAAGCCGCTCAAATGTTAGCCAAACAACTTCATAAAAAAGGTTGGATTTTCACATTAGACTACCCAAGCTATATCCCATTTATAACTTACGCTGATTCAAGAGAACTTAGAAAAACTTTAGCGAAAGCATTTGGCGCAAAAGCATTTAGGAATAATGATAATGATAATCAACAAATAGTTTTAAACTTGGTTAAATTACGACATAAAAGAGCTAACCTGTTGGGATATAAATCACATTCTCATTTTGTTTTAGAAGAACGAATGGCAGAATCACCTGAAAAGGTCAACAATTTTTTGAACGATTTATTATCAAAAGCTAAGCCTGCCGCACAAAAGGAATTTAACAACTTGTCAAAATTCGCAAAAAAAGACGGTATAGAACAATTAGAAAAATGGGATAGTGCTTATTATGCTGAAAAACTAAAAAAAGAACTTTTTGATATAGAAGAAGAACAACTTAAGCCTTATTTTAAATTAGAAAATGTAATTAAAGGTGTATTTACAATTGCAAACAAACTTTATGATTTAAACTTTGAAGAAATTTTTACTGTTGATAAATACCATAAAGATGTTAAAACTTATAAAGTTACCAATACAAGTGGTAACTATGTTGCAATATTATATACCGACTTTTTTCCTAGAAAAGGAAAACGTAATGGGGCTTGGATGACGTCATTTAAAGATCAATGGAAAAAAGGAGTTGAAAATTCAAGACCTCATATATCTATTGTTTGTAATTTTACGAAAGCTACAAATACGAAACCTTCTTTATTAACTTTTAATGAAGTCACCACCTTATTTCACGAATTTGGTCATGCTCTACATGGGATGTTGGCAAATACAACATATCCTAGCTTATCAGGAACCAATGTTTATTGGGATTTCGTTGAACTCCCTAGCCAACTATTTGAGAATTGGTGTTACGAAAAAGAAGCTTTAAACTTATTTGCCAAACACTTTAAAACCAATAAAATAATCCCCATAGATTTAATTGATAAAATTAAAAAGTCTTCTAACTTTTTAGAAGGAATACAAACTTTACGTCAACTTAGTTTCGGTATTTTAGATATGAATTGGCATAGCAAAGACCCAACAGGAATTGACAATGTTAAAAAGTTTGAGTCTTTAGCTTTTAAAAACACACAATTATTTCCAGATGTAAAGGAAAATTGTATGAGCACTTCTTTTTCTCATATTTTCCAAGGAGGTTATTCTTCAGGTTATTATTCATACAAATGGGCTGAAGTTTTAGACGCTGATGCTTTTTCACTTTTTTTAGAAAAAGGTATTTTCAACAAACAAATTGCACAAAAATTTAAATTAAATATATTAGAAAAAGGAGGTACAATAAAACCTATGGATTTATATGTTAATTTTAGAGGTAAAAAACCTACAAATACTGCCTTATTACAACGTGCCGGCCTTTTAAAACAAGATTGAAATAAGAAAATGACACTAAATTTCGAATAAATAAAATACGTGATTTATACAATATATGGTTAATTTTGATAAATAAATGGTTAAAAATTTGTTTTTACAAAAAATAATATATACTTTAGTGCTGTTAATATATTATAAACCCCTAAATTCATTAATATAATAATTTGAAAAAGTATTTTAGTAAAAGGTAATTCAGTAGTGATTGTACCAAATTGTTTTGCTAGTTACAAATTAATAGTATAATCGCACTGAATTAACTTTACCCCTAACCCCAAAAACCCCATTACAATGAAACCCCTTGCCCTAAAACTTCTTTCATTAGTCTTATTAAGTTCTATTTTATTTTCTTGTTCAAAAGAAGATGATGGAATCTATTTTAATGAAAATAGTGAAATTATAAATGCAAATGTTTCTTACACAGAAATAGAAACTGAAATCTTAAATTTAATTAATGATTATAGAGTTAGTGAAGGATTAACATCCTTAAAACCTTTAAATATTATTTCAGGTGTTGCAGATGGACATACCAAGTATATGGTTGAAATAGGAGAGGTAAATCATGATAACTTTAATCAACGTACACAAACTTTAGTTGAAAACGCTGGAGCCATTTCTGTTGGTGAAAATGTAGCATATGGTTTTAATTCTGCACAAGGTGTGGTTAATGGATGGTTAAATAGCGACAGCCACCGAGAAATAATTGAAAATCCAAATTATACTCATTTTGGTATCTCAACTGAATCTAATAATGAAGGTAGAAATTACTTTACCCAAATATTTATAAAAAAATAAAAAAACATTTATAAACCCCAGTAACTATTAATGTTACTTAATAAAATAACTGTATTATGAAATCAACATCTTTGTATAACAACGTTAAAGAACCTCATTTAAAAGTAATTAAAAACACTATTAAACGTAAAAAAAGGATTATTTCAAGAATTTACATTAATACATTAATTCCTGATTTTAGCTATACGAATAACTTAGGAGAAAGCACTACTCCAAAAAATTATGTATTGCTATAAACTAATTTGAAAAAGTAAACCTAAAAATAAAAAGAGTGTCTCCACAGCGGTATTGTTAAAAATGTAATAATACCTCGGGAAATTGTTATCTCCACAACGGTAATTAAAAAAAGCAGTTGCAAATAATACCTTGAGAAATTGTCGTCCCCACAACGGTAGTATAATCAAAGTCTATTATTTTACAACTGCCTAATTTTTATTTCATTTTAACTATAATAAATTCTGTTCTTCTATTTAATTGATGTTCTTCTTCAGAACATTTAACTCCGTTTGAACATTTATTCACTAACTGAGTTTCTCCAAAACCTTCATATTTTGTAATTCTATTAGCTTCTATACCTTTAGAAATTATATAGTTATATGTTGATTTGGCTCTTCTATTAGACAATCTAATATTATATTGATCATCTGCTCTACTATCAGTATGTGACTCAAGTCTAATAACCATTTCTGGATATTTATTCATTAAAGCAACAACTTTATCTAATTCTAACGCGGCATCTGGTCTTATATTGGATTTATCTAAATCAAAATAAATAGTTTCTAAATCTGCTAAAATTACCACATCTTCAATTGGAGCAAGTGGAATGTTTAAGTTTACTACTAATTCTTTTTCTTTTTCTAAACCAAATGAATTAAAATTAGCTGCTACATCTTGGTATTTTTCTTTAGATCCTTTTAAAACAAAGTTTTTATCTCTATCTATTAAATGTTTATAAGATCCATCTTTTTTAGTAATAAAATAGGCCATTTCTTCTCCATTTTGTCTTGCTAAAATAACTTTAGCTCCCGCTACAGGCTCATTATTTACAGCATCAAAAATTTGCCCTTTTAAAGTTAATGGAGGAATTCTGGTAAAAGCATAAATATCATCACCACCTACGCCACCTTTTCTATTAGATGAAATAAACCCTTTAAATCCTTCATCAAATAAATAATATCCAAAATCATCTTTTTTACTATTTATTGGCTTCCCTAAATTTATTATATTAACAATGTTATTCTCTTTATCTTTAACAGTTGCAAAAACATCTAATAAACCAAAACCTACATGACCATCCGATGAAAAATACAACGTTTCATCTTCTGAATCTATAAATGGAAATGCCTCGTTACCTTCAGTATTAATAATTTCTCCTAAATTAGTTGGAGTTCCTAAAGATCCATCTTCTTGTACTTCACTTACATAAATATCTGTTCCTCCAAAACCTCCTGGCATATCAGATGCAAAGTATAATTTTTTTCCATCCTTGCTTAATGAAGGATGATATACAATATAATTTGGATTATTTAAATTTGTAGGTTTTACATTTATCCACGTACCATCAACCAACTCAGCACTATAAATTCCAACATGCATTATTCCTTTAGCATCATTAATTTTCTTTGCTTCAAAATAATTATTTCTCGAAAAATACATTTTAGTTCCTTCGCTATTAAATGTAACTGGACCATCATGCTGAATTGAGTTTACTTCACCTTTTAGCTTTTTTGTGTTTTCAACAGAACCTCCTTCTAAAGGTGTTTCAAACACATCTAACATAGGTTGTTTATCCCAAGCGTATAATCTTTTTACAGAAACGCCTTCATCACGCGATGAAGCAAAAACAATATCCCCATCTAAAAGCACAGCTCCAAATTCATTAAATTTAGTATTGATATTTAACTTTTTTAAGATATTCTTTTCTTTCGAATTAAAAATAGCACTTGCTAAATCTTTATTTTTAAAAAAATCTTTAACTCTAGAATCTTTCTCATTCCCAGCTTCCTTATATTTTTTCATCCATTTTTTTGAAGCTTCATATTTCCCATTTGCTCTTAATGTTTGAGCATAGTATAAATAATATTCTGAAGGTACATTTGGTTGTTCAACAACTTTTTTATAAATAGCCAATGCTTTTTCAGGTTGTCGTAACATAATATATGCATCACCTAATTTACGCATTGCGTACTGTTCATTAAAACTCGTATCAATTAACTTCTCATAGGTTTTTATTGCTTTTACAAATGAAAAATTATTATATTCTCTATCTGCTTTTTTTTGTTTTGCTGTTTGACCAAATGTTGATGCGCCTATCAAAACAAATGTTATAAATAAAATTTTTATGTTTTTCATAATATTCATCTTTATTTGGTTAAAAATATCTTGGAGATTTTTGTTTTCTTTTTAAGAATCTAAACTCGTACATTAACAATATTTCATGTGATCCTGAAGTATAAGGCCTAATTTCACCTGTTGGAATTTCATATGTATAACCAACTCTAAATTGATCTGAAACTTGAAAATCTACTAAAGCACCCAAAGCGTTTTGTTGGCCATTAAGTCTATAAGAGCCTCCTAACCAAAACTTTTCATTGAATAAAAAATTTGCTGTTAAATCTGTTGAAATTGGAGCTCCTTTAGTGTATTTAAACATAAAGGATGGTTTAAATTTTAGATTGTCATTTAAATCTACTACATAGCCTCCTATTGCATAATAATGAACTCTCTCTAATGCAGCATATTCTGTATCATTATTTAAGTCATGATTAATCATTTTTGGTATTGATAAACCCAAATACCATTTATCTGAATGGACTAAAATACCTGCTCCAAAATTAGAGTTCCATCTATTTAATTTATCATTAAAATATGGGTCTTGATTTACTTCAGTAGCATTGTATAGCTCTTCAGCTAATTTATAGTAGGTCATCCCTGCTTTTAAACCAAAACTTACATTTACATTTTCATTAGCTTTAATGGTATATGAAAAATCTGCAAATGCATACGTGAAATTTTCATATCCCGCCTTATCGTTAATTAATGAGAAACCCAATCCTATTTTTTCATTTCGTAAAGGAGAGTGTATTGACAAAGTTTGTGTTTGAGGGCCTCCATCAAATCCAGCCCACTGATTTCTGTTTAATCCCACAATGCTTAATGCATTTCTACTTCCTGCATATGCCGGATTTATAGCAATTGTATTATACATATACTGCGTGAATTGTGGTAATTGTTGCGCATTAGAATTTTCAAATCCTAAAGTAAGTATTACTATAATTATAATTATACGTTTCATAGTTCTATTTTTTTAGTGAGTCCCTAAATATATATATCCAGTAATTGGTTTAAATCCACTACTCAATACATTAACAATATAATAATATGTTCCTGTTGGCAAAATAGTGTTAGAACCAATTGTTAATCCAGAAACATTTGGATATCCTCTCCAAGTATTTTGGTAATTATTTGATTGATAAACCATTTTTCCCCAACGGTTGAAAACTTGTACATTAAACGTAAATCCACAATCTTCTAAGCCAAGTAAATCAAAAGTATCATTTATTCCATCGTTATTTGGAGTTATAACCTTAGAAATAGTTAATTCTTCTGTTGAGCATGCTAAAACAACACAGTCATCATTTACATTTACAACTACGGTTATAATTCGTCCACAATCTCCTGGTTCCGTATATATAAATTGAAATGATTCAAGGTTAACAATAGATGGATCAAAAAAGTCTCCACTTAATCCTCCACTATTATTTACATCTACCCAAGTACCACCTGATTCAAAATTATCACCCAATAAATTAGTTAAATCATATGCCTCATCTTCAATGCATAAATCTATTGAATCTCCTGTGATTTCTTGTGGTGTAATATCTTGTAATACTTCTACAGTTGTTGAACCTGAACAACCACTACTAGTATCACTTACAGTTACTGAATATGATCCAGGTTCTGTTACTGATATTGTCGCTGTTGTTTCTCCATTACTCCATAAATAACTAGCTTCTCCCTGAGTAACAGAAGTACTAGCATCTAATGTAACTTCTGTATTACTACATGTTAATTCTTCATTTCCTGTAATTACTGCTTCTACACTTGTTGTATTTTCTATTACTTCAACTGTTGTTGTTGATGAACATCCATTTTCTCCATCTGTTACCGTTACTTCATAAACTCCTAGTTCTACAACTACTATTGTTGAAGTTGTTGCACCATTACTCCATAAATAACTGGCTTCTCCTTGAGTAACAGATGTACTTGCATCTAATGTAACCTCCGTTGTATCACACGTTAACATTTCGTTTCCTGTGATTATAGCTTCTACATTTGTTGTGTTTTCTATTACTTCAACTGTTGTTGTTGATGAACATCCATTTTCTCCATCTGTTACCGTTACTTCATAAACTCCTGATTCTACAACTACTATTGTTGAAGTTGTTGCACCTGTATTCCATAAATAACTAGCTTCTCCCTGAGTAACAGAAGTACTTGCATCTAATGTAACCTCCGTTATATCACACGTTAATAATTCATTTCCTGTAATTACAGCTTCTACATTTGTTGTGTTTTCTATTACTTCAACTGTTGTTGTTAATGAACATCCATTTTCTCCATCTGTTACCGTTACTTCATAAACTCCTGGTTCTACAACTACTATTGTTGAAGTTGTTGCACCATTACTCCATAAATAACTAGCTTCTCCTTGAGTAACAGATGTACTTGCATCTAATGTAACCTCCGTTGTATCACACGTTAATAATTCGTTTCCTGTAATTACTGCTTCAACATTTGTTGTGTTTTCTATTACTTCAACTGTTGTTGTTGATGAACATCCATTTTCTCCATCTGTTACCGTTACTTCATAAACTCCTGGTTCTACAACTACTATTGTTGAAGTTGTTGCACCATTACTCCATAAATAACTAGCTTCTCCTTGAGTAACAGAAGTACTTGCATCTAATGTAACCTCCGTTGTATCACACGTTAACATTTCGTTTCCTGTGATTATAGCTTCTACATTTGTTGTGTTTTCTATTACTTCAACTGTTGTTGTTGATGAACATCCATTTTCTCCATCTGTTACCGTTACTTCATAAACTCCTGGTTCTACAACTACTATTGTTGAAGTTGTTGCACCATTACTCCATAAATAACTAGCTTCTCCTTCAGTAACAGAAGTACTTGCATCTAATGTAACCTCCGTTGTATCACACGTTAACATTTCGTTTCCTGTGATTATAGCTTCCGGTTGTGAGTTGTTTTGAGTAATTGTAATTATTTCCAAATCTCCACATCCATTAGAATTCTTAGATACAGTAACATAATACAATCCTGGTTCTGTTACTGTGATACTAGATGTTGTTTCTCCATTTGACCAATAAAAATTATCTCCGTCAATACTTGCACTTGCATCTAAAACTATACTAGTCACTGAACAGGTTAACTCAGTCGTTTCGGCATTTATAATGGCATCTGGTGTTGAATTATCTTCAGTAACAACAACTTCATCACTTACAGAACATTCTTGATTAGTCATTACTGTTAAGGTATAAATACCTGGCGCACTAACTATTGGTGTAAGAGTATTAGCTCCACTATCAATGATCCCACCTGTTGTAGTCCATAAATAACTCAATCCTTCTTCACTTTCGATACTAGCAGTCCCTGTTAAAGTAGCTGTTGGTTCATTACAAGTTATCATTTTATTTGACCCTGCATCCACAATTATTTGTGCTGGCTCGGTGATTGTTACCGTGATTGGATCGCTATCTTCACATCCATTTGAATCTTTTACATAAACCGTATAGGTTCCTGCTGTTAAGCCGGTGAAGGTTCCTGTGCTATTGCTAAAATCTGTATTGTCTAAACTGTAACTGTATGGCTCTACTCCACCTGTAGCTGTTGCTGCAAAGGATCCATCTGATCCGCCATTACACGTTACATCTACATGAGAGGCTGTAACCTCACTACCTTCTACCGCATCTGGCTCGGTGATTGTTACCGTGATTGGATCGCTATCTTCACATCCATTTGAATCTTTTACATAAACCGTATAGGTTCCTGCTGTTAAGCCGGTGAAGGTTCCTGTGCTATTGCTAAAATCTGTATTGTCTAAACTGTAACTGTATGGCTCTACTCCACCTGTAGCTGTTGCTGCAAAGGATCCATCTGATCCGCCATTACACGTTACATCTACATGAGAGGCTGTAACCTCACTACCTTCTACCGCATCTGGCTCGGTGATTGTTACCGTGATTGGATCGCTATCTTCACATCCATTTGAATCTTTTACATAAACCGTATAGGTTCCTGCTGTTAAGCCGGTGAAGGTTCCTGTGCTATTGCTAAAATCTGTATTGTCTAAACTGTAACTGTATGGCTCTACTCCACCTGTAGCTGTTGCTGCAAAGGATCCATCTGATCCGCCATTACACGTTACATCTACATGAGAGGCTGTAACCTCACTACCTTCTACCGCATCTGGCTCGGTGATTGTTACCGTGATTGGATCGCTATCTTCACATCCATTTGAATCTTTTACATAAACCGTATAGGTTCCTGCTGTTAAGCCGGTGAAGGTTCCTGTGCTATTGCTAAAATCTGTATTGTCTAAACTGTAACTGTATGGCTCTACTCCACCTGTAGCTGTTGCTGCAAAGGATCCATCTGATCCGCCATTACACGTTACATCTACATGAGAGGCTGTAACCTCACTACCTTCTACCGCATCTGGCTCGGTGATTGTTACCGTGATTGGATCGCTATCTTCACATCCATTTGAATCTTTTACATAAACCGTATAGGTTCCTGCTGTTAAGCCGGTGAAGGTTCCTGTGCTATTGCTAAAATCTGTATTGTCTAAACTGTAACTGTATGGCTCTACTCCACCTGTAGCTGTTGCTGCAAAGGATCCATCTGATCCGCCATTACACGTTACATCTACATGAGAGGCTGTAACCTCACTACCTTCTACCGCATCTGGCTCGGTGATTGTTACCGTGATTGGATCGCTATCTTCACATCCATTTGAATCTTTTACATAAACCGTATAGGTTCCTGCTGTTAAGCCGGTGAAGGTTCCTGTGCTATTGCTAAAATCTGTATTGTCTAAACTGTAACTGTATGGCTCTACTCCACCTGTAGCTGTTGCTGCAAAGGATCCATCTGATCCGCCATTACACGTTACATCTACATGAGAGGCTGTAACCTCACTACCTTCTACCGCATCTGGCTCGGTGATTGTTACCGTGATTGGATCGCTATCTTCACATCCATTTGAATCTTTTACATAAACCGTATAGGTTCCTGCTGTTAAGCCGGTGAAGGTTCCTGTGCTATTGCTAAAATCTGTATTGTCTAAACTGTAACTGTATGGCTCTACTCCACCTGTAGCTGTTGCTGCAAAGGATCCATCTGATCCGCCATTACACGTTACATCTACATGAGAGGCTGTAACCTCACTACCTTCTACCGCATCTGGCTCGGTGATTGTTACCGTGATTGGATCGCTATCTTCACATCCATTTGAATCTTTTACATAAACCGTATAGGTTCCTGCTGTTAAGCCGGTGAAGGTTCCTGTGCTATTGCTAAAATCTGTATTGTCTAAACTGTAACTGTATGGCTCTACTCCACCTGTAGCTGTTGCTGCAAAGGATCCATCTGATCCGCCATTACACGTTACATCTACATGAGAGGCTGTAACCTCACTACCTTCTACCGCATCTGGCTCGGTGATTGTTACCGTGATTGGATCGCTATCTTCACATCCATTTGAATCTTTTACATAAACCGTATAGGTTCCTGCTGTTAAGCCGGTGAAGGTTCCTGTGCTATTGCTAAAATCTGTATTGTCTAAACTGTAACTGTATGGCTCTACTCCACCTGTAGCTGTTGCTGCAAAGGATCCATCTGATCCGCCATTACACGTTACATCTACATGAGAGGCTGTAACCTCACTACCTTCTACCGCATCTGGCTCGGTGATTGTTACCGTGATTGGATCGCTATCTTCACATCCATTTGAATCTTTTACATAAACCGTATAGGTTCCTGCTGTTAAGCCGGTGAAGGTTCCTGTGCTATTGCTAAAATCTGTATTGTCTAAACTGTAACTGTATGGCTCTACTCCACCTGTAGCTGTTGCTGCAAAGGATCCATCTGATCCGCCATTACACGTTACATCTACATGAGAGGCTGTAACCTCACTACCTTCTACCGCATCTGGCTCGGTGATTGTTACCGTGATTGGATCGCTATCTTCACATCCATTTGAATCTTTTACATAAACCGTATAGGTTCCTGCTGTTAAGCCGGTGAAGGTTCCTGTGCTATTGCTAAAATCTGTATTGTCTAAACTGTAACTGTATGGCTCTACTCCACCTGTAGCTGTTGCTGCAAAGGATCCATCTGATCCGCCATTACACGTTACATCTACATGAGAGGCTGTAACCTCACTACCTTCTACCGCATCTGGCTCGGTGATTGTTACCGTGATTGGATCGCTATCTTCACATCCATTTGAATCTTTTACATAAACCGTATAGGTTCCTGCTGTTAAGCCGGTGAAGGTTCCTGTGCTATTGCTAAAATCTGTATTGTCTAAACTGTAACTGTATGGCTCTACTCCACCTGTAGCTGTTGCTGCAAAGGATCCATCTGATCCGCCATTACACGTTACATCTACATGAGAGGCTGTAACCTCACTACCTACTACCGCATCTGGCTCGGTGATTGTTACCGTGATTGGATCGCTATCTTCACATCCATTTGAATCTTTTACATAAACCGTATAGGTTCCTGCTGTTAAGCCGGTGAAGGTTCCTGTGCTATTGCTAAAATCTGTATTGTCTAAACTGTAACTGTATGGCTCTACTCCACCTGTAGCTGTTGCTGCAAAGGATCCATCTGATCCGCCATTACACGTTACATCTACATGAGAGGCTGTAACCTCACTACCTTCTACCGCATCTGGCTCGGTGATTGTTACCGTGATTGGATCGCTATCTTCACATCCATTTGAATCTTTTACATAAACCGTATAGGTTCCTGCTGTTAAGCCGGTGAAGGTTCCTGTGCTATTGCTAAAATCTGTATTGTCTAAACTGTAACTGTATGGCTCTACTCCACCTGTAGCTGTTGCTGCAAAGGATCCATCTGATCCGCCATTACACGTTACATCTACATGAGAGGCTGTAACCTCACTACCTTCTACCGCATCTGGCTCGGTGATTGTTACCGTGATTGGATCGCTATCTTCACATCCATTTGAATCTTTTACATAAACCGTATAGGTTCCTGCTGTTAAGCCGGTGAAGGTTCCTGTGCTATTGCTAAAATCTGTATTGTCTAAACTGTAACTGTATGGCTCTACTCCACCTGTAGCTGTTGCTGCAAAGGATCCATCTGATCCGCCATTACACGTTACATCTACATGAGAGGCTGTAACCTCACTACCTTCTACCGCATCTGGCTCGGTGATTGTTACCGTGATTGGATCGCTATCTTCACATCCATTTGAATCTTTTACATAAACCGTATAGGTTCCTGCTGTTAAGCCGGTGAAGGTTCCTGTGCTATTGCTAAAATCTGTATTGTCTAAACTGTAACTGTATGGCTCTACTCCACCTGTAGCTGTTGCTGCAAAGGATCCATCTGATCCGCCATTACACGTTACATCTACATGAGAGGCTGTAACCTCACTACCTTCTACCGCATCTGGCTCGGTGATTGTTACCGTGATTGGATCGCTATCTTCACATCCATTTGAATCTTTTACATAAACCGTATAGGTTCCTGCTGTTAAGCCGGTGAAGGTTCCTGTGCTATTGCTAAAATCTGTATTGTCTAAACTGTAACTGTATGGCTCTACTCCACCTGTAGCTGTTGCTGCAAAGGATCCATCTGATCCGCCATTACACGTTACATCTACATGAGAGGCTGTAACCTCACTACCTTCTACCGCATCTGGCTCGGTGATTGTTACCGTGATTGGATCGCTATCTTCACATCCATTTGAATCTTTTACATAAACCGTATAGGTTCCTGCTGTTAAGCCGGTGAAGGTTCCTGTGCTATTGCTAAAATCTGTATTGTCTAAACTGTAACTGTATGGCTCTACTCCACCTGTAGCTGTTGCTGCAAAGGATCCATCTGATCCGCCATTACACGTTACATCTACATGAGAGGCTGTAACCTCACTACCTTCTACCGCATCTGGCTCGGTGATTGTTACCGTGATTGGATCGCTATCTTCACATCCATTTGAATCTTTTACATAAACCGTATAGGTTCCTGCTGTTAAGCCGGTGAAGGTTCCTGTGCTATTGCTAAAATCTGTATTGTCTAAACTGTAACTGTATGGCTCTACTCCACCTGTAGCTGTTGCTGCAAAGGATCCATCTGATCCGCCATTACACGTTACATCTACATGAGAGGCTGTAACCTCACTACCTTCTACCGCATCTGGCTCGGTGATTGTTACCGTGATTGGATCGCTATCTTCACATCCATTTGAATCTTTTACATAAACCGTATAGGTTCCTGCTGTTAAGCCGGTGAAGGTTCCTGTGCTATTGCTAAAATCTGTATTGTCTAAACTGTAACTGTATGGCTCTACTCCACCTGTAGCTGTTGCTGCAAAGGATCCATCTGATCCGCCATTACACGTTACATCTACATGAGAGGCTGTAACCTCACTACCTACTACCGCATCTGGCTCGGTGATTGTTACCGTGATTGGATCGCTATCTTCACATCCATTTGAATCTTTTACATAAACCGTATAGGTTCCTGCTGTTAAGCCGGTGAAGGTTCCTGTGCTATTGCTAAAATCTGTATTGTCTAAACTGTAACTGTATGGCTCTACTCCACCTGTAGCTGTTGCTGCAAAGGATCCATCTGATCCGCCATTACACGTTACATCTACATGAGAGGCTGTAACCTCACTACCTTCTACCGCATCTGGCTCGGTGATTGTTACCGTGATTGGATCGCTATCTTCACATCCATTTGAATCTTTTACATAAACCGTATAGGTTCCTGCTGTTAAGCCGGTGAAGGTTCCTGTGCTATTGCTAAAATCTGTATTGTCTAAACTGTAACTGTATGGCTCTACTCCACCTGTAGCTGTTGCTGCAAAGGATCCATCTGATCCGCCATTACACGTTACATCTACATGAGAGGCTGTAACCTCACTACCTTCTACCGCATCTGGCTCGGTGATTGTTACCGTGATTGGATCGCTATCTTCACATCCATTTGAATCTTTTACATAAACCGTATAGGTTCCTGCTGTTAAGCCGGTGAAGGTTCCTGTGCTATTGCTAAAATCTGTATTGTCTAAACTGTAACTGTATGGCTCTACTCCACCTGTAGCTGTTGCTGCAAAGGATCCATCTGATCCGCCATTACACGTTACATCTACATGAGAGGCTGTAACCTCACTACCTTCTACCGCATCTGGCTCGGTGATTGTTACCGTGATTGGATCGCTATCTTCACATCCATTTGAATCTTTTACATAAACCGTATAGGTTCCTGCTGTTAAGCCGGTGAAGGTTCCTGTGCTATTGCTAAAATCTGTATTGTCTAAACTGTAACTGTATGGCTCTACTCCACCTGTAGCTGTTGCTGCAAAGGATCCATCTGATCCGCCATTACACGTTACATCTACATGAGAGGCTGTAACCTCACTACCTTCTACCGCATCTGGCTCGGTGATTGTTACCGTGATTGGATCGCTATCTTCACATCCATTTGAATCTTTTACATAAACCGTATAGGTTCCTGCTGTTAAGCCGGTGAAGGTTCCTGTGCTATTGCTAAAATCTGTATTGTCTAAACTGTAACTGTATGGCTCTACTCCACCTGTAGCTGTTGCTGCAAAGGATCCATCTGATCCGCCATTACACGTTACATCTACATGAGAGGCTGTAACCTCACTACCTTCTACCGCATCTGGCTCGGTGATTGTTACCGTGATTGGATCGCTATCTTCACATCCATTTGAATCTTTTACATAAACCGTATAGGTTCCTGCTGTTAAGCCGGTGAAGGTTCCTGTGCTATTGCTAAAATCTGTATTGTCTAAACTGTAACTGTATGGCTCTACTCCACCTGTAGCTGTTGCTGCAAAGGATCCATCTGATCCGCCATTACACGTTACATCTACATGAGAGGCTGTAACCTCACTACCCGCTACGGAACTAACAGTTACAACTACTGGTTTAATATCTGAACATCCAGAAACTGAATCAGTTCCTTTGATATAATACGTTCCATTTGTTGCTTGTGTTGGTGTTGTATATGGTATTGTTGCGAATTCATCTTCCCAATATGTATATGTTAAACCGGGAGTACTTCCAGCTGTAATAGCAGCATCTGTAATATCAACTGTTGATGGGTAACAAACTGTTGCTGGATTTGTAATAACAACCGTATTTGAAGCAAAACTTCGTGCTTTTAAGAAAACACCTGCATCCCATTGTTGGTCTGAAGCATCAGCAATAGCCATTTTAATTTTATAAGTTTGACCTGGTACAACTGTGTATGTTGCTGTAAGCTCTGTAGTTAAACCATCGTATTGCATTAATGCAGATCCACTTGGATTATTCACGTAATAACTATCATTTTTACTTGGGAAAGAAACACCATTAACATTGGTTCCTGCTGAATGTATATTGTTAACTGTTACTGCATCACCATTTGGTAGTTCGGCTAAATTTACTGCGTTATTGGTATAAGATCCTGATATTCCAGGTCCACTTAAAAAGAAACCAAATGCATCATTATATTGTGTTTCAACATATTCTAAATATTCTTCAGATGCAAACACAAATTTAAACTCAACTACATTACCATCTGGCACAAAATTAAATTCAAGTACTGCTGCATCTCGCATAGTCTCACCTGTAATTACTGCTAAATCTGGATCACTGGCATTACTCACCATTTGATCAGAATTACTTCCTGTATTATTTGAACCTTCAGCAGAACTAATTTTACCTGTTGAAAATATAATACCCTCATCTAAAGAAAATGTTGAACTTGCCTTATTAAAATAACCTAGCTGTCTATTTCCAGGTGTTGAGGACCAAGAATGATTATTCCAAATCCAGTTACTACCACTTTTTTTATAGTAACCAAACCGTACATTAGATGTTGATAAACAACCCGAAATTAGTAAATCATCCACTAATTGTTGAACGGAATACGAGTTATAGGTAGCATCTTCAGCTACAGCAATTGAACCTGATACAGATGAAGAAGATGTACTTCCTGCTATGTCTATTGATTTATTATTTATTGTTATTCCTTTTTCAGGAATCCTTTTCGTAGTATTTTTCTGTTGTGCAACAACAACTACCGAAAAAAACATTATTACTAAAGCAGTGATAAAAGTAATTTTTTTCATAATTTTTTTATTTAATTAAACTCAGCATTGCTTTGGTTACAACACCAATTCCACGAAAACAACAACAATTACCTCGATATAATAGGTAATTAACATATAGAGTCTAAATTTTAAAACAATGCTAGATAATAACATTATTTTAATCTTTAAAGGTCAATAATTAAATGAGTTCTGTGGGGGTACAATTCTCAATTCTACTACAAATATAAAGGGTAGCTTTATTTAAAGCACTATATATCAATACTTTTTACTTAAAAATTTAACAAATGGAGTTATTTTGTTAATAAATGGTATAATTAGGAGAATGAATACCTAATTATATTTACCAAGAATATTTTACACTATATAATTAACTGTTTTTCAATTAAGTATAATTAATTATTAATTGTTTTATTTCAATTTATATTTTAGTAAAATTCAAAAATAAATTTTCTATTTTTGTTGCTCAATTTTACTACATTTTATGAAAAAATATGACGTAGCCGTTATAGGCTCAGGACCAGGAGGGTATGTTGCAGCCATACGCTGTGCGCAATTAGGCTTAAAAACTGCTATTATTGAAAAATACAATACACTAGGTGGCACCTGCCTAAACGTTGGTTGTATTCCTTCAAAGGCTTTGTTAGATTCTTCACATCATTACTATGATGCTAATAAACACTTTACCTCTCATGGAATTAATGTAAAAGGACTTGAAGTTGATTTTAAGCAAATGATTGCTCGTAAAAATGAAGTAGTTGCACAAACTTCGGGTGGTATTAATTATTTGATGGATAAAAATAATATTACTACACTTCAAGGTATTGGAAGCTTTATTGATCCCACTCATATTACTATTACCAAAAATAATGGAGATACGGAACAGATTGAAGTAAGTAAAACTATAATTGCAACAGGTTCAAAACCATCAACTTTACCCTTTATAAAATTAGATAAAAAAAGAATTATTACTTCAACTGAGGCGTTAAACTTAACTGAAATTCCAAAACATTTAATTGTTATTGGTGGTGGTGTAATTGGATTAGAATTAGGTTCAGTTTACAGCAGATTAGGATCTGATGTCTCTGTTATAGAGTATATGCCTACAATTACACCTGGTATGGATGCTATGCTTTCGAAAGAATTGCAAAAATCATTAAAAAAACAAGGTTTAAAATTTTTTACTGGTCACAAAGTTACTTCTGTTGTTAATAATGGAAATGAAGTTATTATTACAGCAGCTAATAAAAAAGGTGTTTCAACTGAATTTAAAGGAGATTATACGTTAATTTCAGTAGGAAGAAAACCTTACACTAAAGGATTAGGGCTAGAGACCATTGGTATTAAAGTGAATGAAATGGGTCAAATAGAAACCAATGAACAATTACAAACCAATGTATCAACTATTTATGCTATTGGCGACGTTGTAAAAGGAGCAATGTTAGCACACAAGGCTGAAGAAGAAGGAACTATGGTTGCTGAATTAATTGCAGGTCAAAAACCACATATTGATTACAATTTAATCCCTGGCGTTGTTTATACATGGCCTGAAGTTGCTACGGTTGGTAAAACAGAAGAGCAATTAAAAGAAGCTGGTGTAAATTACAAATCTGGCACTTTTGCTATGCGTGCATTGGGTAGAGCAAGAGCAAGTATGGATATTGACGGACAAATAAAAGTATTGGCTGATGCTAAAACAGATGAAATTTTAGGAGTTCACATGATTGGAGCTAGAGCCGCAGATATGATAGCTGAAGCTGTTATTGCTATGGAGTTTAGAGCTTCTTCTGAAGATATTGCCCGTTCATCGCATGCACATCCAACATATACAGAAGCATTTAAAGAGGCTTGTTTAGCTGTTAACAACAGAGCTATTCATAGTTAAAAAATACATAAATATTAATTAAAAAAGTTCTTTCAAATTGAAAGGACTTTTTTAATTTTGCTCAAATGCTTCGAACTACCACCAAAATTAAAGTTGAAAATATTTCTAAATTTAAAACGCAACTTTTAAAATGGGCACAGCAATTTAAAACGGCTGTATGGCTTGATAGTAATAATTACCAACAACAACATTCTAATTTTGATGCAGTATTAGCTGTAGATACCATTTCAAAAATTGAAACTAATTATACAAATGCCTTCCAAAAATTAAAAGAATATCAATCGAATGTGAACGATTATATTTTTGGTTATTTAAGTTATGATTTAAAAAATGACGTTGAAAAATTAACTTCATCTAACTTTGATGGATTGCATTTTCCTGATTTATTCTTTTTTCAACCTAAAAAAATATTTTTAATTAAAGGAGACACTATTGAGTTTAAATACCTTTCCTATAATCAAAATGAAATTGATTTAGATTTAGAAAAAATTAACCATTTTAAAACTAAAATCCTAAAACCCAAAGCAGTAATCCTGAGCGGTATTGAAGGGCAAGTTAAAATAAAACTTCGAATTCATAAAGATGAATATTTTCAAAAATTAAATGCTGTTTTAAACCATATTCATAGAGGTGATATTTATGAAGCTAATTTTTGTCAAGAGTTTTACAGCGAAAATACGACTATAAGCCCTGTGGAAGTTTATCAAAATTTAAACGAAATATCTAAATCTCCTTTTGCAACTTTTTTAAAACTGAATGACTTATTTTTATTATCTGCTTCACCCGAACGCTATTTAAAGAAAGATACTAAAATTGTAATCTCTCAACCAATTAAAGGAACAGCAAAAAGAGCTAAAAATTATAGTGAAGATTTAAAGTTAATCGAGAAATTAACACAAAACCCAAAAGAAATCGCTGAAAACATAATGATTGTTGATTTAGTTCGGAATGATTTATCTCGTTTTGCAATTAAAGGATCTGTAAAAGTTGACGAACTTTGTAAAGCGTATACTTTTGAACAGGTACACCAATTAATTTCAACCATTTCTTGCAAAGTTAAAAGAAACCTTCATCCTGTTGATATTATAAAAAACACCTTCCCAATGGGAAGTATGACTGGAGCTCCAAAAATTTCAGCAATGAAAATTATTGAAGAACTGGAAGAAACAAAACGAGGTTTATACTCTGGTGCTGTGGGTTATTTTACACCAAAAGGTAATTTTGATTTCAATGTAATTATTAGAAGTATTTTGTACAATGCTTCAAAAAAGTACATATCCTATTCGGTTGGTAGTGCAATTACAGCACAATCTATTCCTAAAAAAGAATATGAAGAATGCTTGTTAAAAGCCAAAGCAATGAAATACGTTTTATTAAACTCTAAATAGGTATATTTACCCTTAAATTATGAAAGTTGTTTTACAAAAACATATCCATCAAAATTTATCATTTTTAAAAGATAAAAATTTACTGATTGCTATCTCTGGCGGAATTGACAGCACTGTTTTAGCTGATTTATTTTATCAGCTAAACTTTTCAATTTCATTAGCACATTGTAATTTCATGTTACGAGGAAAAGAAAGTAAAAAAGATGAACAATTTGTAAAAGAATTAGGTGATAAATTAAAAATACCTACATTTATAATTCAATTTGAAACAAAAAAATACGCACTAGAAAATGGTATCTCAACTCAAATGGCAGCTAGAGATTTACGTTACAATTGGTTTCAAAAAATTACACAGCAAAACAATATTGATTTTATATTAACTGCACATCAAAAAGATGATGTAATTGAAACTTTCATTATTAATTTAACACGAGGAACAGGTTTAGATGGATTAACCGGTATCCCTGAAATTAATGGCAATATCATAAGACCTTTACTTCCTTTTGATAGAAATGATATTTTAATTTATGCTACCAAAAATAAATTACAATGGAGAGAGGATCAGAGCAATTCATCTTTAAGATATGTTAGAAATAAGATTAGACACAAAATAGTTCCTGTTTTAAAAGAATTAAATCCCAGTTTGTTAGACACATTTCAAAATACCCTTGAAAACCTGAAAGAGAGCAAGCAAATTATTAAAGATTGCATTCAAAATGTTAAGCAAAAAGTTATAACTACCCATAATAATGAAATGCATTTTAATATTTCAGAATTAAAAAAATTAAGTAATCCGAAAATTTATTTATACGAATTATTAAAAGAATATGGATTTACAGCATGGAATGATGTAGACGACTTATTAAATGCGCAAAGCGGAAAACAACTTTTGAGTAAAACACATAGATTACTTAAAGATAGAGCTGTTTTAATTTTAACTAATTTATCAAATACAGAAGAATCTGGAGTATTTGAAATTAAAGAAAATACCTCTAAAATAACTTTCCCTATTCAATTAGAATTTGAAAAAATTGAAATCCCTTTTGATACCAAAAAACATCAAAATAAAATTTTTAATGAATTAATTTCCACTGAGACAAATACTATTTCAATTGATTTTAACAAACTTACATATCCCTTAATTTTACGAAAAAAACGAAAGGGAGATTATTTTTACCCAATAGGTTTAGGTGGAAAAAAGAAAATAAGCAAGTTTTTTAAAGATCAAAAACTTTCGCTAATTGACAAAGAAAATATGTGGCTTTTATGTTCTGATAATGATATTATTTGGATTGTAGGAAAAAGACTAGATGACAGATTTAAAGTTTCTAAGTCTACTTCAACAATTTTAAAAATAAAATTGTAACTTTAAAACCACCTCATATAATTTAGTTTAGTTTTTCTCTATGTTTTTTAATAAATATAAAATTATATTAATACCATTGTTACTTGTTACTTTTATAAGTTTTTCACAAGAAAAAGACAAAACACGCAAACTACCTTCAAGTATTTATACAACCGTATTTAAAAAAACGGCAAACTTAAATAGTAAATACCACATAAACCAAAGACTTCGTTTAACATCTTACCAATTTATGTTCTTAAAATTAAGAAATATTGAAGAAGGTTATTTTAACATTCCTATGTACCCTATATACAACCCTCCTACTGAATTTATTTACGATTCATATAATAAACTTTACAGTAATTTACAGTTACAAAAAAGTTTTTTTAAAATTGCTGATTTATACAAAGTCCGTGAAAAAAATAAAAAATAGTGTTTTTAAAAAACGTTTTCGTTAAATTATTTACCAAAACAATCTTTTTTAATGAAGCTTTTGTAATTTTCAATTCTAAATAAAAAACATGCACAAATCACCAAAACTTACGAGGTTTAACGAAAATGTACTCGCAAAATACCAAATTTACAATAGTATTTTTATGACACTTCCGTTTGATACAATAACAAAAACAGGCGTTTTGTTACCACTATTTCATGATGTTTGTGAAAATGGGTTTTTAAACAAAAAAAATCCAACCGAAATTGTAGAAACCTTTTTTAAAACATACCAAGAAAACCCAACTGAAACAGAAAAAATAAATTTATTGTTTAAATTTATTCAATACATTGAACGTCAGGTTGTTTTATTTGATGCAATTGAAGATGCAGCATTCCCAATTGTTAACAATATGGATGGTGTTGGGACTTTACGGAATAGCAAAGAAATGGCCTCTTTAGAAAACAAAAAAGAAGATTTAAAAAATTATCTCAAAAACTTTAAAGTTCGCGTTGTTTTAACAGCTCACCCAACACAATTTTATCCTGGAACTGTTTTAGGAATTATAACAGATTTAACAGAAGCTATTGAAAATAATAATTTATTATTAATAAATAAACTTCTAGCTCAGTTGGGAAAAACTCCGTTTTTTAAACACGAAAAGCCCACTCCTTTTGATGAAGCCATTAATTTAATATGGTATTTAGAAAATGTATTCTATCACTCAATTTCAAAAGTATACAGCTATATTCAAAGCAACATATTAAACGGGGAACTAATTGATAATGAGATAATTAATTTAGGTTTTTGGCCTGGAGGTGATAGAGATGGAAACCCTTTTGTTACCACACAAATTACTTTAGATGTTGCCAAACGTTTAAAACAAACCATTTTAAAAAATTATTATAAAGATATTCGTTTATTAAAAAGGCGTTTAACTTTTGATGGTGTTGAACAGCCTATTTTAGAATTAGAAAAAATGATTTTTGAAAATAGCGTTAATTCTGATTTTAAAACACTACTTCCTTTAAACTTGTTTAAAGAAAAATTATTTCAAATAAAAGAAACACTTATTACAAAACACCAATCTCTTTATTTAGATGAAATTAACGATTTTATCAATAAAGTGCACTTATTTGGATATCATTTTGCAACGTTAGATATTCGACAAGATAGTAGAATCCATCACACAGTTTTTTCAGAAATTGTAACAACTTTACAAAAAAATGGAAGTAACTTATTTCCAAAAAACTATTTAGAACTTTCAGAAAATGAACAACTAAACATTCTTTCAAAAGTTTCTGATAACATTGATATATCTATTTTTAAAGATGAAATGGTTACCAAAACATTAAGCTCAATACACGCTGTAAAAACCATTCAGCAAAGTAATGGAGAAAAAGGCGCAAATCGCTATATTATTAGTAATAACCAAACTGCCGTAAATGTAATGGAAACATTTGCAATGTTTAATTTATGCGATTTTAAACACAATATAACCGTTGATATTATTCCACTTTTTGAAACTATTAATGACTTAACAAATGCAACGAGTGTTATGAAAAAATTATACACAAACACTGCCTATAAAAAGCATTTGAAAAATAGAAATAATAAACAAACTATTATGCTTGGCTTTTCTGACGGAACAAAAGATGGTGGTTATTTAATGGCAAACTGGTCTATTTTTAAAGCAAAAGAAAACTTAACAAAAATATCTAGAGAGCACGGTATAAAAGTTATCTTTTTTGATGGTCGTGGTGGCCCACCTGCTCGTGGTGGTGGAAAAACACATCAATTTTATGCGTCATTAGGCCCAACCATTGAAGATGAAGAAATACAATTAACGGTACAAGGACAAACTATTAGCTCCAATTTTGGAACCTTAGATGCTGCTCAATACAATATTGAACAATTATTAAGTTCAGGAATTTCAAACGAATTATTTAGTAGTACTAATAATGTTATGACTAAAGAAGATACTGAAATTATGAATGATTTGGCATTAACTAGCTATGAAGCTTATACCAATTTCAAAAACCATCCAAAATTTTTACCATACTTAGAACGAATGAGTACTTTAAAATATTATGCTAAAACGAATATTGGAAGTCGACCTTCAAAACGTTCTAAATCTAAAAAATTAAACTTTGCAGATTTACGTGCTATACCTTTTGTTGGCTCTTGGAGTCAGCTAAAACAAAATGTTCCTGGTTTTTATGGCGTTGGATCTGCTCTAAAAAAATATGAAGATAATGGTGAATTTAATAAACTAAAAACATTTTATAATAATTCCGATTTTTTCAAAACACTTATTGGAAATAGTATGATGTCTCTTTCAAAATCTTTTTTTGAACTAACCAAATATATGAGTGAAGATGAAGAATTTGGAGCTTTTTGGAAACTTATTTACAATGAATATAAAATTTCGAAAAGGCTTATTTTAAAACTTTCTAACTATGATGAATTAATGCAAAGCAATAAAGTTGGAAAAGCATCTATAGATATTCGCGAAAATATTGTGCTACCTTTACTAACCATACAACAATATGCATTGCGTGAGATTCAGAAATTACAAAAACAACAAAATCCTGATACTAATTTAATTAAAGTATATGAAAAAATGGTAACTAGATCATTGTTTGGAAATATTAACGCAAGTAGAAATTCAGCTTAATTATGAACTCAAATCAGCTAAAAGAAAACGAATATTCACCCTTCTATAAAAATTATATTACAATTTTAGGTGATGTAAATTTATTGGAAATATTAAATGATTCATTAGAAAATTTAATGAATACACTGAAAGACTTACCTGAAGAAAAACTTCAATATAGATATGAAGAAGGAAAATGGACTATTAAAGAATTAATTCAACACATAATTGATGCAGAACGAGTGTTGAGTTATAGAGCTTTGCGCTTTGCTAGAAATGACACTACAGATTTACAAGGTTTTGATGAAGATTGGTATGTAAATAACTCTAATGGAAATAGTAGAGATTTTAATGAGTTGTTAAATGAGTTTTCTTTAATTAGAAAGGCTACCATTTCACTATTTAAAAGTTTTTCAAATGAAATGTTAATCAATGCTGGATCTGCAAACGGGAACAACATGTCTGTTAGAGCATTAGGATTTATTATCGCTGGCCATCAAATTCACCATTTAAATATTATTAAAGAAAAATATCTTTAATCATCTTTATCCAAAAAGAAAATTTCATTGACAGGTTTTTTAAATATTCTTGAAATTTTCAAAGCCAATACCGTTGACGGAACGTATTTGTTTAATTCCATAGCATTTATAGTTTGCCTACTAACACCAATCATTTCAGCCAATTTGGCTTGAGTTAAATTATAAATTGCTCGTTCAACTTTTATTGTATTATTCATCTTCAAAAACATTTTTAGATTTGTACAATACGTAGTGAAAACGAATTATAAAGAAAAATAATATGGTAAACATATTAAAAATCATAATGTTTAAAAAAGTTAAATCAAACACAAAAAATACTGCAAAAATTAAAATAATATAATTTATATAGGTTGCCCAAATTAAAGATTCCATTCTAATTTTTGAAATATATTCATCTTCGTCTTTTGTTTTTGAAAATGAGACTAAAATTCCGCCTACAATTAGTAAAATTGAAGCAATTTCATCTGACACATTATTTTTTTTCCATTTTAAGGGAGATAAAGAAAATACATCCTTTTCTCCCAATAAAGGAAAAACATTCATTTCCCATTGAGGGTATTCATAGTCATTAAACAGTAAAACTATTCCTAATGCAAATCCTCCTATAAATAAAAACCATCCTAGGAGTTTATATTTATGTGGAAATAAAAATCTTGATTTCATATAACTATTTTATTTTAACATTTATCTAAATGTAATAAATACTTTACATTTAGACAAATATTTTTTACAATTTATGTTTGTATGATATAAAATATTATATTTGAACTAACGATAAAATAATTATTTTCAAATGCGCACATTTAAAAAAGTTTTAATCATAATTAGTCTACTTTTAGTATTCGTTTTAATTGGAGGGGTAATTTATTTCAACAGTTTGAAACCTTCCTATTCTGGTTCTATTAAGTTGGAAAACATCACAAAAAAAACCACTGTATATTTTGATGATTATGGCATTCCTCATATTTATGCTGAAAATCAATTAGATGCTATGACGGCTTTAGGATATGTGCATGCACAGGACAGACTTTGGCAAATGGAATTAATGAGGAGAATTGCTCCGGGTAGATTGTCAGAAATTTTTGGGGGAAAAATGTTAAAGAATGATATGTTTTTTGCTCGTTTAGGAATTGAAGAAGCTTCCAAAAAATCTATTGAGAAATTAGATAAAAATAGTGATGTTTATAAGTTGTCTATCGCTTATTTAAATGGTGTTAATCAATTTCTTAAAAATGGACCAACACCCATTGAATTTACTTTAATAGGTATAGAAAAAGAGCCCTTTCAATTAATTGACATTTATAATGTTATGGGTTATATGTCGTTTAGTTTTGCAATGGCTCAAAAAACAGACCCTTTATTAAGCGTTATTAAAGAAAAATTAGGAAATCAATATATAAATGATCTTGGTATTGATATCAACCCAAATACTGTGCTTATAAAAAATTCTAAACCTACAGTTGAAAGTTTATCATCTATGGTTTATCAGATAAATGAAATTATGAGTAATTCACCCATACCCCCGTTTATTGGAAGTAATAGTTGGGTGGTTTCACCTAAAAAAACAAGTACAGGAAATGTTATTTTTGCCAATGATCCACATATTGCGTACTCACAACCTGCTGTTTGGTATGAAGCACATATTTCAACACCAAACTACGAATTGTACGGATATCATTTAGCAGGAGTACCATTCCCTTTATTAGGGCACAATAGAGATTTTGCTTATGGTTTAACTATGTTTGAAAATGATGATATTGATTTTTATAAAGAAGAAAATCACCCTACCAATAGTAACAAATATAAAACTCCTAATGGTTACGAAGATTATATAACAATTACCAAAACCATTAAAGTTAAAGACGCAAAAGATGTCACTATTAATGTTAAAAGCACACGACATGGACCAATTATGAATGATGTTGTTAATACAATTTCAGAAACAGCTCCTATTGCTATGTCTTGGGTATTTACCAAATTTGAAGGTAAAATGCTCAATGCCCTTTATACTATTTCAAGAGCCACCGAAATGAAAGATGTAAAAAAAGGTGCTTCTATGATTTATGCACCTGGTTTAAATATTATGTATGGTGATGCAAAAGGAAATGTAGCTTGGTGGGCTGCAGGTAAGTTATACAAAAACAAACCAAATGTTAATCGAAAATTTATTTTAGATGGAGCCTCTGGTGAAGATGATCCTATTGAATATTTAAATTTTAGCAATAATCCAATGGCTGAAAACCCGTCATGGAATTACGTATATTCTGCCAATAATCAACCTGATACTATTGCTAATATGTTGTATCCTGGATATTATCTTCCTGAAGATAGGGCGAAACGTATTGTTGAGTTATTAGAACCAAAAAATAATTGGAATAAACAAACAATGGCTGCAATGATAAACGATGTAACTTCAGCTGTTTCTCCTAGCATTATTAAAAAATTAACTTCCATTATTGATTTTAACTCTTTTACTAAAAATGAACAAAGAGCTATTGATGTTCTTCAACTATGGAATGGTTCAAATACAACAGATGCAGTTGCTCCAACTATTTATAATAAATGGATTTATATCTATTTAAAAAACACTTTTGAAGATGAATTAGGGAGTGAGCTATTTACACAACTTTTAAATACACATTTATCAAAAAGAATTATTGCTAGTCAAATTGAAAAAGATTCTTCTATTTGGTGGGATGATATAACCACTAAAAACAACATAGAAACCAGAAAAGATATTTTATCAAAATCACTTAGTGAATCTGTAGCATCTTTAGAAAAGCAACTTGGAAAAAATATTACAACTTGGAATTGGGGAAAAGTACATACACTAGAACACAAACATCCTTTGGGAACTATTGCTGCTTTAAAAAATTATTTTAATGTTGGTCCTTTTCCAATAAAAGGTGCTAACGAAGTAATTAACAACAGTATTTTTAATTTTAACAATTCTGGCTTGTATAATGTGAATGCAGGTTCTTCAACACGAAGAATTATAGATTTTTCAGATGTTGAAAATAGCATTAGCATTTTGCCAACTGGAGAATCTGGTAACCCTTTTAGTAAACACTACAAAGATCAAGCAAAAATGTACAACAAAGGTGAATTTAGAAAAATGAAAATGAATAAAGATGAAATTATACGTGTTTCAACTAAACTAATGATTGAACCTAAAAGATGAATAAAAGAATAACCATTAAACAAATTGCAAAAGCATTATCTGTTTCTATCTCTACAGTTTCAAAAGCTTTGAATGACAGTTATGAAATTAGTGATGAAACTAAAAAAAGGATTCAAGAATATGCTAAATTACACAAGTACAAGCCTAATACACTAGCGCTAAGTTTACAAAATAAAAGAACAAAAACAATAGGTATTATAATTCCAAACATTTTAAATTATTACTTTGCCAGAGTTTTAAGAGGAATAGAAAAAACTTCAACCAAAAGAGGCTATAATATTATTACCTGCATAACAAATGAATCTTACAAAAAAGAAGTAGACACCATGGAAATGCTCTCTAACGGAGCTATTGATGGTTTTATAGCTTGCCTATCTATAGAAACTTTGAAGAATAAAAACTTTGAACATTTTTACACTATTTTAGAAGAAAAAACACCCATTGTTTTGTACGATCGTGTACACAAAAACATTAACTGTGATAAAGTTGTTACAGACAATATAAAAAGTGCTTATAAAGCAACTCGTTTTTTGATGCGCTCTGAATGTAAAAATATTGCTTTAATAACTACTTCAGAGGGATTAAAAATAAATAGTTTTAGAGTAAAAGGGTATTTAAAAGCTCTTACCAAATACAATGTAGTTCCTAATGAAAATATTATTATTAGACAAAAAAACGAAAAAGGCTTAAAAAAACGCATTAACCAAATGTTAGATACAAATACCGTTGATGGTATTTTTACAATTGATGAAGTTTCAGGAGCAATTGCAACACAAGTTTTAAATAAACGCACTATTAAAATTCCTGATGATATTGCTATTATAGGATTTACCAATGGTATTTTATCAAGATATAGTACACCGCCACTAACTAGTGTTAACCGATTTGCACATACAACTGGTGAAGTTGCAGCTAAAAGGTTAATTGATAAAATTGAAGGAAAAATTGAATTTGATGATATTAAAACTGAAATTATTAGAACAGAATTAGTTGAACGTGATTCAACAAAAAAAATGTTTGTCAAATTTTAAAAAACATGTTATCTACCTTATTTAAAACTTTAAAAAAATCTAGTTCTATTCCTTTTAAAAAGTACAGTTTTTACTTCAATATATGATTAAAAATCCTTTGATTTTCGAAAATTTTAAAGAGTCTATTTTTCTAAAATTGAATATTCCCTTTATTAAAATTGCCATCGTAAAAATAATGTCAAAGTAAAAATATATAATTCTTGCATCATTTATTAATATGAAATTGTATTTTTATACAAAAAAATATGCTAGTGAAAATTTTTGGTAGCGCCGTCTTTGGCGTTGAAGCCACCACAATAACTGTAGAAGTAAATATAGATAAAGGTATTGGATATCATCTTGTTGGATTACCAGACAATGCTATTAAAGAAAGTAGTTACCGAATTTCTGCCGCATTAAAAAATAATGGCTACAAGCTCCCAGGTAAAAAAATTACCATAAACATGGCTCCCGCTGATTTACGTAAAGAAGGATCTGCTTACGACCTCACTTTGGCTATTGGGATTTTAACAGCTTCAAATCAAATTAAATCTGAAAAAATTGGCGACTATTTAATCATGGGAGAGCTTTCATTAGATGGAAGTTTACAACCTATAAAAGGTGCTTTACCAATTGCCATTAAAGCAAGTGAAGAAGGATTTAAAGGTTTTATTTTACCAAAACAAAATGCCAAAGAAGCGGCTATAGTTAGTAATTTAGAAGTGTTTGGTGTTGAGAATATTTTAGAGGTTATTCATTTTTTTGATAAAAAAACAGCCTTAGAACGAACCATTATTGATACTCGTACTGAGTTTTATAAAAATTTAGACAATCCTGAATTTGACTTTGCAGATGTTAAGGGACAAGAATCTGTAAAACGCTCTATGGAAATTGCAGCAGCAGGAGGTCATAATATTATTTTAATTGGACCTCCAGGAAGTGGAAAAACAATGTTAAGCAAAAGGCTACCTTCTATTTTACCTCCAATGACTTTACAAGAGGCTCTAGAAACAACAAAAATACATTCAGTTGTTGGAAAAATTAAAGATGCTGGCCTAATGGGGCAACGCCCTTTTCGCGCTCCACATCATACAATTTCTGATGTTGCTTTAGTAGGCGGAGGTCAATACCCTCAACCAGGAGAAATTTCATTATCACATAACGGTGTGTTATTTTTAGATGAATTACCCGAGTTTAAACGTACTGTTTTAGAAGTTATGAGACAACCACTAGAAGATAGAGAAATTACTATTTCTAGAGCACGATTTACAGTAACATATCCTAGTAGTTTTATGTTAGTAGCAAGTATGAATCCCAGCCCTAGCGGTTATTTTAATGATCCTGATGCACCTATAACTTCATCACCAGCTGAAATGCAACGCTATTTAGGTAAAATATCTGGACCTCTTTTAGACAGAATAGATATCCATATTGAAGTAACTCCTGTCCCTTTTGAAAAACTATCCGAAGAACACTTAGCTGAACCAAGCAAAACTATTAGAGAACGCGTTACAAAAGCAAGAGAAATACAATCTGAACGGTTTGTTGATGTAGAAAATACCCATTACAATGCTCAAATGACAGTTAAGCATATTCGTGAATTTTGCAAATTAAACGAAGAAAGTAAGACACTTTTAAAAACTGCTATGGAACGTTTAAATTTATCGGCTAGAGCTTACGACAGAATTTTAAAAGTATCAAGAACAATAGCTGATTTAGATGGTGTTCAAGAAATTTCAACAACTCACATCTCTGAAGCTATTCAATATAGAAGTTTAGATAGAGAGGGCTGGTTGGGGTAAAACAAACCCTTAAACTTTTGTTAAAATTAAATAACCACTTGGAGGTGAGTACTTTCAAATTTGTAACTTTGAAATTAAACAACTTAATCAAACTTTATGAAAAATATACTATTAATACTCCTGTGTGTGTTTGGTATACACTCAAATTTACATGCACAAAACAATCCTTTAATTAACACTCCTTCACTAAGTCCAGATGGTAAGATTATGGCTTTCAACTATATGGGTGATATTTGGACTGTTACTACCTCTGGGGAAAATTTGAAACGATTAACCATACACAATGCTTATGATACAAATCCTATTTGGAGTACAAATGGAAAGGTTATTGCTTTTCAAAGTAATCGGTTTGGAAATAATGATATTTTTACTATCCCTTCAAACGGTGGCACGCCAACTAGAATTACATTTCATTCTGCAAATGATCAAATAACCGATTTTACATCTGAAAATAATATCATTTTTACTACAGTAAGAAATTTCGTTCAAATAGAACGAGAACCCGAAATTCAATCAGTAAGTGCTAATGGAGGAACTCCTTTTCGAATTTTAAACGCTCTGGGGTTTGATGCTAAACTTTCTCCAAATAGAAAATTTATAGCCTTTACACGTGGTACTTGTAGGATTGAACGTGAAGCTTATAAAGGCCCTGCAAATAGAGATATTTGGTTGTACGATATTAAAAACGATAAATATAACCAACTTACTACTTTTAAAGGGCAAGATTTAGCACCAAATTGGGCAAATAATAATACTATTTATTTTCAATCTGCTAGAAGTGGAAAATATAATATTCACAAAATTACAATTGATGATTTAGGTAAAAAAGATGGAACAGTCTCTCAATTAACGTTTTTAAAAGATATGGGGTTGTTTTCATTTAATATAAGTAAAAATGGGCGAGATATTGTATTTGTTTCAGGTGATAAAGTATGGCTCTTAAATGCAATTACAAAAAAAATTACCCCTATTAATATTACAATTAACAGTGATTATCGGCTTGACCCCATTGAAAGAAAGACTTATACATCAGATGCTTCTGAAATGGTAGTATCACCAAATGGAAAATACAGAATAATGGTTATTAGAGGTGAAATTTTTATTGCTGAAAATGATGCTGAAAAAAGTAGAAGTATAAACATCTCTAATTCCGCTTATAAAGATTATGATGTAACTTGGTTAAATAACAGTACTGTAATTTTTGTTTCAGACCGAAATGGAGTTAATAATATTTATGCGGTAACATCAAATGACCCAACTAATAAAAATTTATATACAACATTAAAGCGTACAATAATTCGCCTCACAAATAATAAAGAAGGAAATACGAATCCTGTGCTATCTCCAAATAAAAAACTAATAGCCTATAATCAAGGATATGGAAAATTAATTATTGCTTCAATTTCTAAAGAAGGGAAAATTAGTAATGAAAAAATTTTACTTAACGGTTGGGATACGCCTTCAAATATTGCTTGGTCTCCAGATTCTAAATGGATTACTTACAATTTAAGTGACTTATATTTTAATGAAGAAATTTATATTCATAAAGCTGATAATAGCCAAAAACCTGTAAATATATCAATGCACCCAAAATCAGATATTGGGGCTATTTGGAGTAAAGATGGTTCTAAAATTGCCTTCTCATCTAATAGAAATAATGGCGACCATGATATTTGGTTTGTTTGGTTAAAAAAAGAAGATTGGGAAAAAACACAACAAGACTGGGATGAAATAGCTGATAAAAATAAAGATGAAAAAGAAAGTAAAAAAAAAGATAACAAAACTAAAAACAACGTAAAAGATGTAACTATAGATTTTGAAAATATTTATGAACGTCAGCAACAAGTAACTTCATATACTGGAGGCGAGTATTTAGATGCTATTTCAAAAGACGGAAAAACTTTTTATTATACCACAGGAAATAGCGGTAGGGGTAACCCTGATATTGAATCTGATTTATACCAAATTAATTGGGAAGGGAAAGAGAAAAAGAAACTTACATCAAGTAATTCAAAGCCTGTTGTTGTATCTTTAAATTCTGAAGAAGATTATATTTATTACTTAAGTAAAGGGAAATCTTTCAGAATTAAATTGGCAAGTGACAAAAAAGAAGATTTACCATTTAAAGCTGTTGTAAAAATTAATTACAAAGAAGAGTCCAATCAAATTTTTGAAGAAGCTTGGCAGGTAATTAACAATAGATTTTATGACCCTAACTATCACGGACAAAATTGGCGTAAATTAAAAAACATATACAAACCCTTAGCTTTAAAAGCATCAACTAGAACCGATTTTAAAAATATTTTTAATAAAATGTTGGGGCAAATTAATGCCAGTCACATGGGAATGTATAGAGGTGAAAAAAGAGAAACTGTACAAGAAGAATCTACCGGAATCTTAGGTGTTGAATTTACGCCAAAAAATAAACAGCTTCAAGTTTCAAATGTTACACCAAATACTGCTTCTGATAGAAATATAAGTAAACTTTACAAAGGAGATATTATTACCTCCGTAAATGGAGAAAAAGTTTCCGTTTCAGAAAATATATATAAACACCTAACAAATACCGATAATGAAAAAGTTATTTTAGGCGTTATTTCAAATGGGAAGGAAAAAGAAATAATAATAAGACCCAAATCAAGTTCAAAGACCGATAATTACAATGCTTGGGTAAAAGAACGTAAACGCTTAACAAAAAAGTATTCAAATGGTCGTTTAGGCTACATTCATATTCAAGGAATGAATTGGACAAGTTTTGAACGTTTTGAACGTGAGTTAACCGCTGCAGGATTAGGAAAAGAAGGTATTGTAATTGATGTTCGTTATAATGGAGGTGGATGGACTACAGATTATTTAATGGCCGTTTTAAATGTTAAACAGCACGCGTATACAATTCCTAGAGGAGCCGCACAAGATCTCAAAAAAGAGCATGAGAAATTTAAAAATTATTATCCCTACAGTGAACGGTTGCCATTAGCTGCATTAGTAAAACCTTCAATTGCATTATGCAATCAAAACAGTTACTCCAATGCTGAGATTTTTTCACATGCTTATAAAGAATTAGAAATTGGAAAGTTAATTGGCACACCTACTTTTGGAGCCGTTATATCTACTGGAGGGCATAATTTAATAGATGGTTCTTATGTGAGAGTTCCTTTTAGAGGTTGGTATATAAAATCTTCTGGTAAAAACATGGATTTTACACCTGCTACTCCTGATATTATTATCTATAATAACCTTGATGATAGAGCAAAAGGAAAAGATTCTCAACTAAAAAAAGCTGTAGAAGAATTACTTAAACAAGTATAAAATAAAAAGGGGAATATTCCCCTTTTTTTATAGTTATATTTCCCCTCAATTATTTTAGATACTAATCTTAAATTTGTAATGGAAAAAGAGAAGTATATTTAGAATTAATGGGAAATTGCAATAAAAACCTCACGGTATAGTGAGGTTTTTTTATGCTAAATTTATTAAAGTGGAGAAGATGGGAGTTAAACCCATGACCTCTTCATTCTTATCACCCTTAAAAATCATTCAACAGCACTAATTAGCAATAAAGACGATCTATAAGCAGAAATTAAATCAACTTTCTTGAAGCTTACAATACAAAGTTAAATAAACAATAGGTAGGTTATATTAATTGTTTAGCACATTAATTAATGTGAAATAGGTTTATTTTCATCAAACAATATAAAAAATGCAGTAATTGTATGAATCTTTACGTTTACCCGTTCACGAATAAGGCAAAATGCCTTTGTAATATGAGATTCAACTGTTTTTACAGAAACATTAAGGTGTTCTGAAATTTCTATATTACTCAATCCCTCCTGCTTACTCAATAAGAAAACGTTTTTGCATTTTGGCGGCAAATTATGCACTTCTTTTTGAACCATTATATACAGTTTTTCTAAAACAGAATAATCCTCTTCTACAATAGTATCTAAAGCTTCAATATATTTTTTTTCTAATAAAGTAACCGAGCGGTTCTTCCTGTATTGATCAATATATTCATTATAAACAGATTTGTATAAAAAACTTCGTATTGAAAAATCTTCTATTAGGAATTTTCGCTTTTCCCAAGTTTTTATAAATACATTCTGTACAATATCTTCTGCTAAAGATTTATCATTTATCAAACTATTAGCATAAACACATAATCTGTGATTATAGTAATTTACTAAAAAAGAATACGCCTGTTCATTACCTTTTTTTAAGTGAAAAATTAAATTGGCATTTTCTTCAAAATTACGCTTCATAAACTAAGAATTGTGAATTATTTAATTATTATATGCCAATATTAATAAAAAAAAATGAAATATGTTAGGGTTTTGATAATTAGCCTCGTATTATAAATAATGAAACGCACAAAAAGTGAAGAATTAATTGCAAAATATTTTACAAATTCAATATCTACAGATGAATTGGATTACTTAAGCACATGGATAGAAGAGCAAGATAATAATGAATTGCTAATCTCTAGTGTTAAAACAGACCATGCAATACGCTATAATATGTCCCAATACAATACAAAAAAATCCCATAAACTTTTACTTGACAAAATTAGAAAAGATAAAAGCATTTTATCGAGGTTCAAGATTAAACAAACATTTAAATATGCGGCAATAGCATTATTGTTTTTAAGTACGGGTTATATTATGCACAACTATTTTTTTAATGATAAAAAAAGTGCCCCAGTTGCAATAGATCATAATTCAATAATATTACAATTGGATAATGGCAGCATTAAAGTACTCTCTGAAAATGGTACAGCTAATATTGTAAGTAAAAATGGTGCAATTATTGGCTCCCAAAAAGGAAATCAATTAATATACGATAATGAAGTTGAAGTTGAAAAACTAGTTTATAATACTTTAACTGTTCCTTATGGAAAACGGTTTGAATTAAAATTATCTGAAGGCACACATATTCATTTAAATTCAGGAACATCATTAAAATATCCCGTGAAATTTCTAAAAGGAGAAGACAGGCAAGTTTTTTTAAATGGTGAAGCCTTTTTTGATGTTGCTAAAGACTCTCTTCATCCCTTTATTGTTAATATGAACGACGTTGGAGTTCGGGTGCTTGGCACAAAGTTCAATGCATCTTCCTATCCTGAAAATAATCAAATAAATACCGTATTAGTAGAAGGTATTGTAAGAATATTTAACAATACTAACATTTATAATAAAACAAATTCTATATTATTGAAACCTGGCTACAAAGCATCATGGAATAAACGTGACAATAAAATTTCTATTAATAGAGCAGATATAGCACTACATACTGCTTGGATAAAAGGTAAGATTATGTTTAGACATTTACCTTTTAAGAATATTATAAAAAAATTAGAAAGACAATATGATGTTACAATAATGAATAATAACAAAACATTAGGCAATGAATTTTTTACCGCTAGTTTTGATTCTGAAACCATTGAGCAGGTAATGCAAACATTTCATAAAAATTATGGGATTAATTACTCAATAATAAATAAACAAATAATTATTAACTAACCAAAAACACCAAACAATATGGAATAAAAAATAACTAAATAATTAAAAAATCAAAAAAGACTATCACCCTATTCTTTACTTTTAAAAGCACAATTGTAAGAATAAAAAAACCGGAAAATGCTCTACCACTTTCCGATTTAGGGAATGATTAAAAATTATTAATCACATAATTTATTACAAAAATATGAAAAATCTATTTAAGCAAAAAAGAGATACCTCTTTTCAATTAAAATTCGATTTAAAAATGAAAATTACTACATTATTATTGATAGCATCATTCTTTAACCTTCATGCAAATGATTCTTATGCTCAAAAGACTAAGATTACATTACATATGGAAAATGAAACTATCGAAAATGTTTTAAACAAAATTGAAACACTTAGTGATTTCAAATTTATGTACAACGATCTTGAAGTTGACTATAAAAAGATAATTTCTATTAAAGCTAAAAAAGAACCTATCTCATCCATTTTAAAGAAAATATTTTTCAATACAGATGTTGCTTTTGAAGTCTTTAATAAGCAAATAATTTTAAAAGCAGTTGCAAAAAAAACACTAAACAACACCAATCTAGTAAAGAAAAAGATTGTTCCACAACGAGAAATAACTGGAGTTGTAACTGATGTAAACAACCAACCACTAATGGGTGTTAATATTGCAGTAGAAGGAATGTCTTCTGGCACAATATCAGATTTCGATGGTAATTATAGTATTGATGTAAGTTCAGATGACTCTGTACTTATCTTTACCTATCTTGGTATGAAAAGTGTTCGAGTAATTGCTGGACAAAAATCAATTATAAATGTTGTGATGGAAGAAGATAATCAATCTTTGGATGAAGTTATCATTACAGCTACAGGTCCACGTAGAAGAATTGAAATGGGTAATGCCATTTCTAAATTTAATGTAACAGACGATATTAATGAACGTCCTATTTCCAATATTTCTGATTTACTTCAAGGACAAGCAACAGGTGTTCAAATTAGTAGCAGTGGTGGATCTGTAGGTATGGGTTCTAGAATTCGTATTCGAGGATCAAATAGCGCATCACTTTCCAATAATCCTGTAATTTATGTTGATGGAGTTTTGATTAACAATGAATCAAATTCCATTTCATTTGAAACTGGAGGACAAGCGCCTTCTCGATTAGACGACATCAATCCAGAAGACATTGAAAGTATTGAAGTAATTAAAGGCCCTTCTGCAGCAACCTTATATGGTTCTATTGCAGCCAATGGTGTAATTTTAATTACTACTAAAAAAGGAAAAATAGGTAAAGCAAGATGGAGAGCTTTTATGGAATCTGGTTCAGTAAAAGATATAGCAACCTACCCTAAAAACTATCAAGCTTATGATGCCGCAGGTAATCCTGGTTTCAATTATGAAGCTGCTGATGGTACATTTACACCAAGCAGAGTTGATTCTTTTCAACCTCTTAATGATCCTAGAACCTCTCCTTTCCGAACAGGAAATTCGTATGGTGCTGGAATTAGTGTTTCAGGAGGTAATGAATCCATTACTTACTTTCTTTCTGGTAGTTATAATGATAGTGAAGGTGTACTTCCTATTAATAATATTAGAAGAACTAATTTTAGAGGAAATTTTAGTGCAAAAATTAGCGATAAACTAAAAATAAGTTTAACAACTGGTTATACAAACAGCGATTTACAATTACCTTTAAATGATAATTTTGCACTTGGTTTAATGGGGCAAGGCCTTAACGGTACTTCGTCTATTGACATAAATGATGGTTGGGGTGAATTTACACCAGCCGAACTATTTACTATTGATACACGTCAATTAATTAATCGTTTTACTTCTGGTCTTGAAACTTTATGGAAACCAACCGATAAAATTAACGTACGTATATTTGGTGGGTTAGATTTTAATTCACGTTGGGATAGTCAATTTTTTCCAACAGGTGAAGCACCAGCTTTTCTTAATTATGATCAAGGTGCTCGTTTTTCAAATAGATTTAACGACTTTGTTTATACCCTCGATATCGTAGGTTCATATAAAACTAATTTTTCTGAAGATATAACATCGCGATCTTCAGTAGGTTTTCAATATTTACAAAAACTTTCACAAGGTACCTTTGCTTCAGGTTTTCAATTAGTTGCAGGAAGTAACTCTATTGCTGCGGCAGCAGTAACACAAAGTTCTGAATCAACAATAGAACAGCGTACGGTTGGTATATTCTTTGAAGAGCAAGTAGGGTTCAATGGAAAACTATTTGTTACAGCTGCTGTACGTGCAGATAGAGGAAGCTCTTTTGGAGCCTCATTCAACTCTGTTTTTTATCCTAAAGTAAGTACTTCTTGGTTAGTTTCTGAAGAGGATTTCTTTAATAAAGATAGTGAAAATTGGATTAATTCTCTTAGAGTAAGAGGAGCTTGGGGTGCTTCAGGTGTACAACCTGGAACCAATGATGCCTTGCGCTTTTTCACTCCAATTGCTGCTACTATAGACGGAGTAAGCGTTACTGGTGTAACACTTGGAGGTGTTGGAAATGCCGATTTAAAACCTGAGCGTTCAAGTGAATTAGAATTTGGTTTTGATGCTAAATTTTTAGCTAATCGTATTGGCTTAGAATTCACCTATTTTAATAAACAAACTGAAGATGCTTTAATATTCAGACAATTACCTTTATCTCTCGGAGTTGGTAATGGTCGATTTGAAAATTTAGGTTCTGTTCAAAATACGGGTATTGAAATAGCATTAAACACCAGTATTATTGATAAAGAAGAATTCTATTTTGACTTAAACTTTATAGGTTCTTTTACAAACAATGAGCTTAAAGTACTTGGAGATGGAATTCAACCTGTAATTTTTGGAGTTCAAAGACATACAGAAGGTTATCCATTAGGAGGTTATTGGGATGAAACATATACCTACAGTGATGCAAATGGTGATGGCCTTATAAGTCAAAGTGAGGTTACAGTTGGTGAAACAGAATATTTAGGTACTCCATTTGCGACTACTGACATTTCACTTATTCCAAAAGTTGGTTTATTTAATAACCGTCTTGTTCTAAAAAGTCTTTTAAATTACAAAGGAGGTCAAAAGCTTTATAATAATACAGGAGCTTGGAGAAACGGTAACGGTAACACTCAGGAATTAAATGACCCTAATGCATCTTTAGCTGGTCAAGCACGTGCAGTAGCTTCTAAATTTTTTGGTACAAATGCTGGATATATTGAAGATGCCTCATTCTGGAGATTACGTGAAATATCTATTACTTACAATGCTCCAAATACTTTTGCAAGTAAACTTGGATTTGATAGTGTAAGTCTAACAATATCTGGTCAAAACCTTGGATTGTGGACTAATTACTCAGGACTTGATCCCGAAATTAGCTCTACTGGTCAATCAAATTTCACATCTCAGGAGTTTCTAAGTCAGCCGCCATTACGTTCATTCAAAGCTCGTTTGAATTTTACATTTTAAAAATAATTATTCTAACAATAATAACGATATACTTGAATTATGAAAAATTTAGAGAAAAATAAAAAAGGAAGTCTCCGTTGGTTAGTTTTAACCAGCCTATCTATACTTCTAACCTTTGGAATGATATCGTGTGATTCTATGGTTGAAGTTGTTGATCCAGATATTGTGACTCCAGAATCCTTAAACAGTGAGACTGGTATTCAAACACTTAAAGCCGGATCATTAGGTGATCTTTCTATTGCTATCAGTGGTGCTGCCGCTGGACATGGTGCAACTACAGGCCTAATAGTAATGAGTGGCTTAATGTCTGATGAGTATGATTACTCTGGAACATTCCCAACGCGTCGTGAAGGAGACACAAGGATTCTTCAAAACACAAATGGCGATATAACTCGTATTTATGGTAACCTACACAAGGCAAGAGCTGGTGCAGAAGCTACTGTAGATTTAGCTGTTAATTTTGGTGGTCTTTCAGATGTTGAAAGTGAAATGCAAAGTATTATAGGGTATTCCTATATTTTGTTTGCAGAAACGTTTTGTGGAGCTGTCCCATTTAGTAAAGTTCCTTCCGATGGTGGTGACATAATATATGGTATGCCATTATCTACCGAGCAAATGTTTACCGATGCCATTACTTGGTTTGATCAGGCTCTTGCAAATAGTAGTGGTAACGCTAAGTTAACCAATTTAGCAAGCGTAGGAAAAGCCCGTGCATTACTGGGATTAGGGCAAATTAATGCTGCTGCAAATGAAGTAGCATCGGTTCCTGACGATTTTGTATATAATATTGAGCATTCTGAAAATAGTAAAAGACAAGAAAACGGAATATACATTATGAGTACCGTTCGTCGCCAATTTTCAATAGCAGATGGTAAAGGTGGAAATGGATTAATGTATCGCTCTTCAGGAGATCCAAGAACACCATGGAATGGAGGCACAGTATATGGTCAAGATGATATCACCCTCTATTACAATCAATTAAAATACACGTCATCAAATGCTCCTGTGGCATTAGCCTCTGGAATTGAAGCCAGATTAATTGAAGCTGAAGCAGCTGCAAATTCTGATGACGTATCCAGTGTACAAACTATTCATAATGCACTTAGAGCAACCTTAAGTCTACCTCCATTAGATTTAACCGGTTTAACTGGAGATGCCCTTATGCTAGCGCACATGAAAGAACGTGCCTATTGGCTTTTCAGTACAGGCCATAGACATGGTGACTTGAACCGATTGGTTGATATATATGGAATGCCTCCATCTAGTGTATTCCCTTGGGGGTCATACTTTAAAGGTGGTGAATACAGCTCAACTTTAAGGTTTCCTGTTCCTCAATCTGAGTCTAACAATCCTAATTACGTTGAATGCCTATAAAGGTTTTAAAAAAATACTTTTAATTCAAAAAAGAGGCTTAAAGTAAGCCTCTTTTTCTATTTGAAACATCATTTAATTTTATAAATTGCATTCAATATAATTTTAACTATGGTCAAACCAATTCAAATTTCAAACACATTAAGCTTAAAACGTTTTTCCTTCTTATCCTTTTTGTTTTTTCTATCAGGAGCGGCAGGTTTAATTTTACAAGTTGTTTGGATGTATCGTTTAGGGTTAATTTTTGGAAATTCATCTTACGCAACCTCAGCAACATTAGCTGCCTTCTTTCTCGGTTTAGCAATTGGAGGATGGTTTTTAGGAAATGCTTCATCTAAATTTAAGCGTCCTCTTTCTGCTTATGGCTTTGTTGAAATTGGAATAGCCTTAACCGCGCTACTATTAATTCCAGGTATAGCCTTTTATGAAACTCACTATGCCTCTATAGTCACATTTATTGATGGAGATCGAAATTTACTTACATTTTTTAAATTTATTTTTAGTATTGTATTACTACTTTTTCCAACGGTACTTATGGGAGGTACTTTTCCTATTTTAGCTCAGTATATAGGTAAAGAGAAACACCAACTTGCCAGCAAAGGAACTTTTTTATATGCTGTAAATACTTTAGGAGCAGCAAGTGGAGCTTTTTTTGCCGGTTTTTTTCTACTTTCAAAATTTGGTGTAAATTCTACATACTACTTTGCTATAATTTTAGTTGGCAGTATTGGTGTAATTGCAATAATTATAGATAGGCTTACTGTACGTAACAAAAGAACATCTTCAATTACTGAAAAATTGGGTACTACTACATCTATAAAGAAGTTAGTAAACATTCCCAGCCCTTATAATATTAACTATGTGCAATTTTTAATATTAACCTTTTCTTCTGGTTTATTAGCACTTTCAGCAGAGACTATTTGGACTAGAATGTTTGCTCAAGTTTTACAAAATTCAATTTATTCTTTCTCAGCAATATTAGTAGTGTTTCTTTTTGCTTTAGGATTTGGAGGATTATTATCCCATAAGCTCGTAAAAACATCATTAAAACCAAAATCTGTATTATTAATTCTTCTTTCAATAGGTGCAATAGCCGTTGGTACTACTCCTCTTATCTTCTATTACTTAACAAACGGTTTGGAATACCTCGCTCCTACTGCTTCTTGGTTTAACTACCTCTTATCAGTATTTAAACTAAGTTTTCTCGTCGTATTTTTTCCAACCGTTATTATTGGAGCTATTTTCCCTTTTTTGCTAAAAGCTGCACCCATACTAGATCAAGCTCCTGGTAAATTTGTAGGTAAATTAGTTTTGTTTAATTCAATTGGAAGTACCATTGGTCCTGTTATTGCAGGTTTTATTTTACTAGATGCTATTGGCATATCTATGAGCATTAAAACTGTGGCACTATTCTATGGAGTTATAGCTCTATATATAGCATTTACTTTTAATACCAAAAGGTTAAAATGCTGGTTATTTTTACCTATTGTAAGTATTATTGCTATAGTTACATTAACTAGCCCTCCTATTGTTAGACTAGAAAAAGGAGAAAAAATATTGAAACTGTGGCAATCTAGTGATGGAATTGTTTCTATTGTAGAGACAAATAAAAATATACAGATGCGATTAGATAATTTTTATGTACTTGGAGATTCAAAATCTATTTTGGTTGAACAAATGCAAGGTTATATCCCACTTTTAATACATCCCTCTCCTAAAAATATATTATTTTTAGGAATGGGTACTGGAATAACTGCTGGAGCTTCATTAAGTCACAATGTAGAAAGAGTTGTTGTTGTTGAATTAGTTTCTAATGTTATACCTGCTGCAAAGCACTATTTTTCGCCTTGGACCAATAATCTTTTTAATGACAACCGAGTTGAAATAATTGAGGACGATGCTCGTAATTTTTTACTTGGATCTACTGAGAAATTCGATGTTATTATTGGAGATCTTTTTACACCCTGGCATGCAGGAACAGGAAGTCTTTATACTATTGAGCATTTTCGTCAAGCCAAAGCACATCTTAAAAAGAAAGGTGTTTTTGCTCAATGGCTTCCCTTATATCAACTTACACCTGAGAGCTTTGAAATTATTTGCAAAACATTTGCTGCCGTTTTTCCTGAGGTTACCTTATGGCGTGGTGATTTTTCTGAATCTCGTGCTAGCATTGCTCTAATAGGTCATGAAAAAGGTATCAAGTTAAATCAAGAAGTACTTAAAAAAAATATATCAAACGTTATTAGTTCTGTTGGAAATACAGACAACTCAACTAATCATATGATGGGTCTTTTTTACCTCGGAAACTTAAATGCGTTAAAAAACCGCTTTTCAAATGCTACTATTAACAATGATAACTTTAGAACTGTAGAATTTAAAGCCCCCATTTTATCACAGCAAGCTAATGCAGGAAAAGACACCTATATTATTAAACAAGAATTATATAAGCTCTTTACCACATTAAATACAACACTACCCGCAAACAAAGATCCTTACCTCTCTAATTTACCACAACGTGAAATTAAATATGTTGAAATTGGACTGAAATACTTTCGGTATCTACAATTTATTAATAAAGGAAAAGAAAATGAAGCTAATACCATTCTTTCACAAATTCACCTTTTGGATCCTGATTTTTTAAAAACAAAAGAAGAAACTCCGTAAACTATTTCAAAAACGAATATCAATTTTGGCAGTAGGAAAAAGAGAAGTATATTTAGAATTAATGGGAAATTGCAATAAGAGGCTGTCTGAAAAGCAATTATACTTGTCATTTTGAACAAAGTGAAAAATCTCAACATCTTGATATATAAGTGTTTAATTTCAAGGAGATTCTTCATTTACATTCAGAATGACACTTTTTAGACAGCCTCTTTTATGCTAAATTTATTAAAGTGGAGAAGATGGGAGTCGAACCCACGACCTCTTGACTGCCAGTCAAGCGCTCTAGCCAACTGAGCTACATCCCCAGTTAATTTTATAAATTTCCTTTTAAAATTAATAAAGGAACTCTACTTTCAAAATCTACTTTTTTAATGCTATTTTGCTCCCAAAGTTTTGCAAAAAATCCTCGTTTACGTCTTATTACACAAATCATATCTGGATTAACTTCTATTAAATGCTCTAAAACTCCTTGAAAAACTGTGGCATTTTCACTATTAACAATAGTATCTGCTATTTCTGTAAAATCTGGATCTAATAAATTATCTTCAACTGAGTTATGAGGTGTAACTACATGTAATAAATTTACTTTCGCTTTAAATATTTTTACAAAATCTTTTAAAGGTTCTAAAACATTTGACTTTTTAAGTAACCCTGAACGTATACTCAATAAAATATTATTAATAGATTTAAATTTATATCCTTTTGGTATAATTAACATCGGTAATTCAGTTTGTTTTACTAATCCGCCAGTTATTCTTCCTAGATAAACAGATGAATCAGCCGCGCTATTTTTTGCTGATGCAATTATTAAATCAACGTTTAAAAGTGTAGCAACTCTATTAATACTGTCAACAATCTGGCCCTTAACTGTTTTTGAAATAATTTCAATTCCTTTTTTATCAACATTTGCTAAAACATGAGCTAATTCTTCTTTACTATCTCTTTCTAAAAGTTCATTCATGTTTTTTAATACACCCGCAACTTTAGTAGCTCCAAAAACTTGAATCACATAAATTTTAGCATTAACTTTTGAAGCAAAATCTATAGCATACTGTAATGTGTAAATTGCTTTTTCAGAATCGCCTAAAGGAACTAGTATTGATTTCATAAAAATAAGTATTAAATTAATTTTTCAAAACAAATATAAAAAAAGCTTTATAGCAATTGCTATAAAGCTTTAAAATATTATTATTTTAATTAATACCTGTAATAATCTGGTTTAAAAGGCCCTTCAACTTTAACTCCAATATAAGCTGCTTGATCTTCACGCAATGTTTCCAATTCAACCCCTATTTTAGCTAAATGTAAACGGGCTACTTTTTCATCTAAGTGTTTTGGCAACATATAAACCTTATTTTCATAAGCTTCTCTATTATTCCATAATTCTAACTGAGCTAACGTTTGGTTTGTAAAAGAGTTACTCATTACAAAACTAGGATGTCCTGTAGCACAACCTAAATTAACCAATCGTCCTTCTGCCAAAATAATAATTTCTTTATCTCCAATAGTATATTTATCAACTTGCGGTTTTATTTCAACTTTGGTACTTCCATAATTTTCGTTCAACCAAGCCATATCTAACTCATTATCAAAATGTCCAATATTACAAACAATGGTTTTATCTTTCATTTTCTCAAAATGTTGTGCCTGAACAATATCTTTATTTCCGGTAGTTGTAATAACAATATCAGCATTGCCAACAACACTGTCTAATTTTTTTACCTCAAAACCATCCATTGCAGCTTGTAAAGCACAAATTGGATCTATTTCTGTAACGGTTACAATAGCTCCTGTTCCTTTAAACGATGCAGCAGTACCTTTTCCAACATCTCCATAGCCACAAACTATAACTCTTTTTCCTGCCAGCATAATATCAGTAGCTCTTCTAATTGCATCAACAGCACTTTCTCTACATCCATATTTATTATCAAATTTAGATTTCGTAACAGAATCATTTACATTAATGGCTGGAATTGGCAATGTTCCTGCAATTACTCTATCGTATAAACGATGAACTCCTGTTGTGGTTTCTTCTGATAATCCATTAATTCCTTTAGCTAATTCTGGATATTTATCAAGTACCATATTGGTTAAATCTCCTCCATCATCTAAAATTAAATTTAAAGGTTTTTTATCTTCTCCAAAAAATAATGTTTGTTCAATACACCAATCAAATTCTTCTTCATTCATTCCTTTCCAAGCATAAACTGAAACTCCAGTAGCTGCAATTGCCGCAGCGGCCTGATCTTGTGTAGAAAATATATTACATGAACTCCACGTAACCTCAGCACCTAAATCAACTAAGGTTTCAATTAAAACAGCCGTTTGAATTGTCATATGTAAACAACCTGCTATTCTCGCTCCTTTTAAAGGTTTCTTTCCTTTATATTCTTCTCTTAAACTCATTAAACCTGGCATTTCAGCTTCAGCTAATTGAATTTCTTTACGACCCCAATCTGCTAGATTTATATCTTTTACTTTATATTTTACGTAAGTTGATGTTTCTGTACTCATATTTATTAAATTTGTCTTTTATTTAAAACCAACTAAAAATTAGTTTGTAGATTTTGCAAAAGTACAAAATACCTTTGATATTTTAAATGCCTTTATTCAAAACCATTAAACCAAATAATTATTCTTCAATATTCATCTGGAAAATTGAAGAATCTTTTGATGAATTACTACAAAATGTTGATTTAACGAATAATAGCAAAGAAAGATTATTTTCTATGAAATCTGAATTGCACCAACGCGGATTTTTAAGTGTACGTCATTTACTAAAAGAAGCAGGATATTCAGACTTTGATTTATATTATAATGGAAATGGCAAACCTCATTTAACTGACAATAAATATATTTCCATAACACATTCTTTTATTTTTTCAGCCATTATTATTAGTGATAGAGAGGTTGGAATTGATATTGAAAAAAATAGAGAAAAAATAAAAATTATTCAACATAAATTTGTCAATTTTGAACGAGGGTTTATTCATAAAGATGATGATTATATTGTACAATTAACTGTAATTTGGGGAGCTAAAGAATCTCTTTATAAAATTTATCCTCACGGAGGTTTAACTTTCAAAAATGATATTGACATAAATTCATTTCAAATTTCTGATAAAAAAACTACAGGCTGTATTAAAGTGAAAGATTGGAACAAAAAATATGATATTCGCTTTGAACAATTTGAAAATTTTACCCTTGTTTATGCTTTAGAACCCTGTAAAAATGACTAACGCTATTTTAACGCACATACAAAAGGCGTCAAAGAAAGGTGAAAAAATATTAGCCGTTCTATTAGATCCTGATAAATCTTCTGTGCAGGAAATTCCTTCAATCTTAAAAAGAATAGAAAAGTTAAATGCGCATTTTATATTTGTTGGAGGAAGTTTTGTGGAAAATGGAACTACAGATTTATTTGTAAAAAAATTAAAAAACTATACTGAAATACCTATTGTTTTATTCCCTGGTGATTATTCCCAAGTATCCAACAGCGCTGATGCTTTATTATTTTTATCGTTGCTTTCAGGTAGAAATCCTGAATACTTAATTGAACAACAAATAAAAGCAGTTCCATATCTAATAAATTCATCTTTAGAAATTATACCTACTGGTTATATTTTAATTGATGGAGGCACTCATTCATCTGTATTAAAAATTAGTAATACAACACCTATTTCTCAAAAAAATACCGAATTGGTTATTGCAACAGCAGTTGCAGGAATGTACAAAGGAAAACAATTAATATATTTAGAAGCTGGAAGTGGAGCAAAAAATCCTGTAAATTCAACTTTAATTAAAAAAGTAAAGCATCAAATTTCTATTCCGTTAATTGTAGGTGGAGGAATAAAATCTATTCAACAAATAAAAATGGCTTTTAATAGTGGTGCAGATATTGTTGTTGTTGGGAATGCTTTTGAAGACAACTTATTATGAATGATTTAATTAACTTTTTTACTGAGCCCTACCAAACTGCAAGTGCTTTGAATATTTCATTAGAATTTATTGCTGCTCTATTTGGTGTAATTAGTGTTTTTTATGCAAAAAAAGAAAATATTTTAGTTTTCCCTACAGGAATTATTAGTACAGCCATATATGTTTATCTACTTTCCCAATGGAACCTCTATGGAGACTTAATTATTAATATTTATTACACTGTAATGAGTTTGTACGGATGGTATATGTGGAGTAAAATAATAGATAATAAACAGCATCACATACCCATATCTAGAACTAACAAAACTGACAAAATAAAAGTATTTGGTATTTTTGCTTTTACATCTATTTTTGTGATAGTTGTTTACAGGTATTACAACGTAATGCCAAACAATTTAGGTTTTAGTGATAGTATTAATTACGCCATTACAAAACTTACTTCGGGAAATTTAACTAACTTTAGGCAGGGAACACCTTATTTGGATACTTTTACCACTGGAATATTTTTTGCCGCAATGTGGCTAATGGCAAACAAAAAAATAGAAAATTGGATACTGTGGATTGCTGGTAATATTGCTTCTATTCCATTATATTTTGTAAAAGGATATGGTTTTACAGGAATTCAATACAGCATATTTTTAATTTTAGCAATACAAGGATATTTTACATGGAAGAAAAACTTAAACAACAAAAAACAAACATTATAAAGGTTGTACTTTTTGGGCCAGAAAGCACTGGAAAAACAACACTTTCTAAACAATTAGCTAGGCATTACAATACCGTTTGGGCTCCTGAATTTGCTCGTGAATACTTACAAAATAAGTGGAATAATGAACGTAAAACATGTCAAAATTCAGATTTACTGCCTATAGCCAGGGGTCAAATGAAATTAGAAAATGATTTGGCTCAAAAAGCCGATAAAGTGCTAATTTGTGATACTGATTTATTAGAAACCAAAGTGTATTCAGAAGAGTATTACGGAGGTTATGTGAATCCTGAATTAGAAAAAGCTGCAATACATAATACTTACGACTTGTATTTGCTCACTTATATTGATACGCCTTGGGAAAAAGATGATTTAAGAGATCGCCCCGAACTTCGTTTAGAAATGTTTAAGGCCTTTGAAGGTACTTTAAAAAAATATGAGAGACCGTATATTTTATTAAAAGGAGATAAAAAAACTAGATTTGAAAAAGCTGTTAAAAAAATTGATGGAATATTAAATTCAAAACAAAATTTACAAAGTTTTTCAGATAATTTAACTGATTTAGATTTACATTTTATACATCAACAAAATGACGATTTTAATAATCTAGGATAAATGGATAATGAAAAAATTATAAAAGAACTTAAATTTAAAGCCAATAGAAGCAGTGGGGCTGGAGGGCAACACGTAAACAAAGTTTCTTCAAAAATTGAACTATCTTTTGATATACAAAACTCCTCTGAACTTACCAATGAAGAAAAAGAATTATTATTAAAAAACTTAAAACCCAGACTTACGAAAGAAAATGTTTTACTGTTACAATGTGATGAAAGCCGAAGTCAGCACAAAAATAAAGAAATTATTATAAAACGTTTTTTACAACTCATTACAAAAGGGTTGAAAGTTCCAAGAAAAAGGAAGCCAACAAAACCTACCAAATCAAGTATTAAAAAACGTTTAGAAAAAAAGAAAAAACAAGCATACAAGAAAGTTCTTAGAAATAAACCTAAAATATTGTAGTAATTTTCTTTTTATTTCCTGTCTGCATAGACTAACTCCCGTAATTCTTCTGCTCCCTTAATCGCTTTTTGTAAAGACGTTACATATTTACTATCTTCTACTACTTTAAATAATGCTTCTATAGGAAACACTCCTGATTCTTTAATCCAATAAGATACTGCACTTAGTGCTGCTCCTTTTTTCCCACCAACTTTCAGAAAATCTTTTGTAATAAAAGTGCTATTATAACTCACTTTTGTATCTACAAAAACTTTAGTGCTATTTGTAATTCTATTTTTAACCTTATTCCATCCATCTTCAGTAACTACCATCACTACTTTCGGGTTTTCTAAACCTGTAAAATGGATTGGTTTTTTTGATAAAATTACTTCAGCAACTGAGAATCCAGTTCCTACTGTAATAGGATATTCTCCTTTCATTGTAGCATACAAGCCCGATAGAATTGCTGCTTGAGCTAACATTTTTGCTGCAGATTGTACTCCTCCTCCTGCAGACCCAGCAATAACAATACCTATACTATCATTTATTTTCGAAGTAAATTGAGGTGTTAAAATTTTTGATTTATCTAATAAGGAAGCTGTATTACGCTTTATACTTACACCAACAGAACGGTTATTTGTAAGTTTTTCTTCGGCAACAATATAGTGTTTCATTTCTGAAATCTTTTTCATTCCATGTGATGTACATAAACTAGATAATTCAACTAATGAAAATCCAGAAATACGAATCGCTTCTTCGAGTACATCGGTAAAATTTGAAATATTGTTAACCCGAATACTAAATGCGGCTCCTGATTGATGTGCTAAATTCACAACATCATACGGATCTGCATCATCATTACTATGCTTATATTCTTTAAATTCATTGGTAGATAAACCACTCATTTGTCCACCTGTCATCCCATAAAGCAGGTTATTTATAACAACCAAGGTCATATCAATATTTCGTCGAGCAGCCTCCAAAATATGTTGCAAGCCAATAGTTGCTCCTCCATCTCCTTGAATAACAATAACTTTTTTATTGGGGTTGTCTAATCCTAATGTTACTCCAACACCCAAAGCAGGAGAACGTCCATGAAGCCCATGAATGGTATGTGTAGTAAATAATGGATCTACCAATCCTGAACAACCTATATCACTAACTATAATAACATCTTTAGATCTATATCCTAAATTTTCTAATGATTTAGAAATACTTTTAACACAAACTCCATGTCCACATCCTGGACAAAAAGGCATCTTAATATTGGTTAATATTTTTTTTGCTGCTTCCATAGATTTGATTCAAATTAATTTACAATTTCTTCAATTTCAGAAGGTGTTAACATGCTACCAAATTTTGTTGCTACTTTAACTTTAGAATTTTTTCGTTTACCAAATATCATTTCTTTGTATAAACCCGTCATATTTTCTTCAGCAAACGTAACTGTCTTAAAAGAATCTATGATATTAAAAATATTTTGTGAAATTGGCAGTATGGTTTTTACTATTAACAATGAAACTTTTTTACCATTCTTTCGTAATAAGTTAATAGCATCTCGAGAAGCATCTGCTGATACACCCCAAGTTACAATTAAATCATCAGCACCATCATCAGCATCAAGTTCAAAAAAAGAATATTCATTTATTCTTTCTTCTAGTTTTTCACGAAGTCTCCAAGTATTAGCTAAACTTTCAGGTGTTCCTTTACGAATTAACCCATCATTATCGTGTGTTGAGGCATTAAACCGTGTTTGATATTCATTATTCCCTAAAGGGTAAAATGTGGGTACCCTATCTTTACCTGCTTTATAAGGTTTATAGGGTGGTTCAACTACTTTTGGCGTTCTATTAATTTGCTCTAATGGTTCTAGTAAATTGATATTAAAACTTCTTTGAGTCATTACCAATTCCTTTGAGGTTAAAATAATTACAGGTGTTCTAAATTCAATGGCCGTTTTTACTGCTTTATTTGAAAGTGTCCAAGCATCATTAAAGTTTGAAGGAGAAAATATAGGTAGTGGAAAACCACCAGAAATAATTCCATCTAAAAATTTTAAATCTCCTTGAGCTCCAGTTGTTGCAGATCCAGTACTTGGGCCTAATCTTTGTGTAATAATAAGTACCATTGGCAGCTCCATCATATAAGCCATATTTAACGTCTCTGTCATTAGTGCCAATCCTGGGAACGCTGTTGCTGTTACAGGTATTTTTCCTGCTGCCGAATAACCACACATCCATTGTAATACAGATATCTCGTCTGGACCAGCTAAAAATTCTGGAAAACGTTCTTTTGAGTAACTATAAAATAAATTGGAAGGAGTTATTGGATATCCTATAAACACATCTGCTCCGGATTGTACAAGTGCTTCTGTAATAATTCTTGAAGCATCAATCATGACATTTTTTGAGGATTTAGTATTCAAAATATCACCTTTTAAAATTTACCCTTAAAGGTATTATACTTATTTTAAATTAGGCCTTTTTTTTTAAAAATATTTATATTCTTAGAATACCATATCAAAAACTACCACAGGAATAAGTTTAGGACTTGATTTTATAATTTTAGTAATATACTTATTAATTTTCTATCTACTCATTCATAAGCTAAACAACTATTTATAGAAAGGTTCAAAATTTATAGAATCGGAATTAAATTTTCTGATGTATGTTTTTAGCTGTATTTCTTAATATCATTTCAAACATCGCTTCAATTAAATTATTGTAAATCTTCTTTTTATAATCATTAAAAAAATAGTTGGTAAATTCTATTAAAAACAATTAAAAATTAAGTAATTTTACCCCATCTCAAAAGGGGTGCCTTACAGGCTGAGATTAAACCCATTGAACCTGAACAGGTAATGCTGTTAAGGGATGCTCAAAATAAAAAATTGAGTAACAAATTAAGTTAAACATCGATT